>NZ_JBVHMR010000006.1:0-69898 GCF_055558375.1 Streptomyces sp. NPDC025793
AACGGCACCGCGGTGACCGGCCGCGCCTCGCAGATCGCGACCGCCCTGACCGACCAGGGCTTCAGCTCCGCCACCACCACCGCCAACGCGCCCAGTCTTGCGGCGACGACCACGCTGACGTACGGCGGCGGCGAGAAGGGCGAGGCACAGACAGCCGCCAAGGCGCTCGGCCTGTCCTCCGCGCACCTGAAGCAGGGCACCGGCACGGGCCTGACCTTGGTGATCGGATCGGACTGGCCCACCGGCACCTCCTTCCCCGGCGGCAGCTCCCGCCCCGCGCCCGCGGACACCCACGCCGCCGTCTCCAACGCCCACGCCTCCACCGCCGACGACTCCAAGACCTGCGCCAAGGTCAGCCAGTACAGGACGGTCAGTCTCAACGGTGTCTCGATGACGCCGGCGCAGGCGTACGCCGCGGCACGCGATGTCCCCGACTCCGACTCCTGATCGGCGCCGGGGGGACTTGCGCACGGTCGTATAGTTGCGCAAAACGGAAATCGGGAAAACGTATCTGGAGAGGGGCGGGCGTCATGCTGCGCAACGGACTGGAACCCTGGCACCTGCTGATCGTCGCGATCGTCATCATCGTGCTGTTCGGCTCGAAGAAGCTGCCGGAGGCGGCGCGCGGGCTGGGCAAGTCCATGCGCATCCTCAAGAGCGAGGCCAAGGCCATGAAGGACGACGGTGCGACTCAGCCGGCCACCGCCCCCGTCACCGAGGCGCGGCCGGCCGACTGAGCCATGCCCGCCCGCGCCGGTCAGGGACTGGCGATGTCGAAGCCGTACAGCAGGGGCTCGGCGGTCACGCCGTAGTCGCGGCGGTACAGGTACACGGCTTCCGCCCGTACGCCGTCGGGGGAGGCGGCCTCCACCTTGCAGGGGTACGTCACCTGGATCACACGGGGCCGGTCGGAGACCTTCATCCGCAGCCCGTCCGCCGGCCCGCCCGCGAGCACGGCGGTCTCCCAACCCGTCACTTCGGTAGTGTCCACGGCGCACAGTTTAGAGGTTGCGCAAGTTTTGATCCGGTGAGCCGGGTCACTCCGGTCTCGTCACCGATGCGTACGGCGCTCCGCTGTGTCCTCGCCCCTCAGCGCACTGGCCTCGCTCTTGAAGATCCGTGTCGCCTCGCCCGCCGACCGGGTCAGCTCCGGCAGCTTGCGTATCCCGACGATCACGGCCACGACCACCAGGATCACGGCCAGCTCGCTCAAGCCGAACATCAGGACTGCCTCCACACTCGATCTACAGGTCTGTAGAAGTATCGCTCGCTGGCGATCATCCGACAACCCCGCCGCCCGATCTCCCCGATCCGCAAGGTGTGACCTGGGAGAACGTGGTGTGCGTCGGGCTGCTGATCGCCACGGGACCTCCCTCGACTGTGTTGTACATCGTGCGTCACGGATAGGGTGAGCAGTGATCAACCGGACGGGCGGGGATGAGGGCAGCGCGCGGCATGGGCGGCACGGAGGAGAACCAGTCGACGGGGTCCGGGCGTCCCACGTCACGGGACGTCGCCCGGCTCGCCGGGGTGTCCCACACCGCTGTCTCCTTCGTGTTCAACGGGCGTGCCGAGGGCAATCTCTCGCCCGCCACCCAGGAGCGGATCCGCCAGGCGGCCGCCCAGCTCGGCTACCGCCCCGACCCCGTGGCCCGCGGCCTGCGTCGGCGTCGTACGGCCGTGATCGGCCTGGTCACCGACGAGATCGCGTCCTCACCCTTCGCGGGCCGGCTGCTGCGCGGCGCGATGGAGACCGCCTGGGACAGCGAGCACCTCGTCCTGACCGTGGACTCCGGCGGCGACCCGGCCAAGGAGGACGCCGCCGTCGCCGAACTCCTCGACCGACGCGTGGACGGCATCATCTACGCCGCCATGTCGCTACGACGGGTTCGCGTCCCCGAGGGACTGCACCGCACCCATTCCGTCCTCGCCAACTGCCTGCCCGAGGACGACTCCCTGCCCTCCGTCATCCCCGCCGAACGCGCCGGGGGTCGCACCGCCGCCCGGCTCCTGCTGGAGGAGGGGCACCATCGGGTCGCCGTGGTCGGTGGCCAGGACGACATCGCCTCCGTCGAGCGGCTGCGCGGCTACCGGGACGCCCTGCGCGTCGAGGGGATCACGGTCCCCAAGGAGTGGGTCCTGCGCACCGGGGGCGAGATCTCCGGCGGTTACGAGGGCGCGATGCGGATCCTCGACGGAGCGCCCGCAGATCGCCGCCCGACCGGGATCTTCTGCTACAACGACCGGGTCGCGGCGGGCGTCCTGCACGCCGCGACCGGCCTCGGCATCGCCGTCCCCGCCGACCTGTCCGTGGTCGGCTACGACGACCAGGAGCACATGGCCGAGTTCCTCACCCCGCCCCTGACCACGGTCGCGCTCCCACACCGCGCGATGGGCGAGGCTGCCGCCCGGCTCCTCCTCGACTCCATCGAAACCGGACGCACTCCGCCCGCCACCGCGCGGCGCATCGCCTGCCCGGTGATCAGTCGAGCGTCCGTGGGACCAGCGCCCATCCCATGACGGCGGTCGCCGCCCCCGACACGACGAGCTCGGGCACGTCGTCGGGGCGCAGGTAGACACGCTCGGTGATCGTGGCCCGATCGTCGACGAACAGCTCGAACAACGAACCGTCGACGAGCACCCGCAGCCGCTTGCCCGGCGTCCGCACCACGATCGGCGCCGACCCGTCGACAGGCGTACGCGGCCGGTCACCGCGATCCAGCGTCACGGTGCCCGCGTCCGGGTCCAGCCGCACCGTCACCCCCGCACCTGAGGCGGACCGCAGCAGGCTCACGGTGGTGGGTCCGTGTGCGGTGACGGTGAGGTCGTACGACTGCGGAAGCGATACCTGGCCGCCCGGTGCGGTGACGAACGGCTCGGGCGCGCGCAGCAGTTCGAGCTCCTTCGCCGGTACGACGCGCAGCGTGCCGTCCGGATGTACGTCCACCTCTCTCGGCGCGGTGAGGACACCGGCCCACCCGGCGAGGTCCACCTCGCCCTGCTCGCGAGCTTCCCAGGACCAGCCCCACATCAGGGCCCGGTCCGGCTCCTGGAGCACGGCGGGCGCGTAGAAGTCCCGCCCGTGGTCGAGCCGGCCGCCGGTCCGTACCTCGAAGCGCAACTCGCCGTCACCGTACTGCGATAGACGCCCCGTCAGATATCCTGTGGTCCACGGGTCCCCGTCCCACAGCGATACCACGAGCACCCGTTCCCCACTGGCCGTCGCGTACATCTGCGGGCATTCCCAGCCGACGGCCCGATCGCCGAACAACTCGGCCGCCACGGGGTCGTTGCCGTCGAGGAGCACTCCGGCGAACCGCCAGTCGGTCAGGTCGTCGCAGTCGTACAGCAGGACCGACGGTGTGCCGTCGGCGTGCCCCGCACCGACCAGCGCCCATCGCCGCCCGCCGTCGGTGAACACGAACGGGTCGCGGAACATCACGACGCCGAGGCCGGCCGGAGGACCGGCCGCCACGGGCGTCGGCAGTGGTTTCCAGTCGGTCAGCGTCTCGTCGTCGGGGACCACGGCCCGGGCCAGGCAGATGGAGCCGCGGCCGGTGTGGTGGCGGTCGACGCCGGTGTACACGGCGGTCGGTACGCCGTCGTCGTCGACCACGCAGCCGGACCAGCAGCCCGCCTCGTCCGGGCCGCCGGGTGTCGGGGTGAGCGCGATCGGGTGGTGCTCCCAGTGCGCCAGGTCGGGGCTGGAGGCGTGGCCCCAGTGGACGTTCGCGTGCACCGGGGCGTCGGGGTTGTGCTGGTAGAAGAGGTGGTAGCGGTCCCGCCAACGGAGTGGACCATTGGGGTCGTTCATCCAGCCGGCGGGCGGGCGGACCCTGAAACGCGGTGCGTTGGGGTCATGGTTCAACGGTTGACTCCTGCGGACGTGATGCCCTCGCGCAGAGGACGTTGGCCGACGACGAACACCGCGACGGCGGGAAGCATGGACAGGACGACACCGGCGAGGACGACGGAGATGGAACCGGTGCCGAGGTTGCCCTGGAGCGAGACCAGGCCCAGGGGCAGCGTGTAGTTCTGGCCGGAGGTCTCCAGGATCAGTGGCCGAAAGAACTCGTTCCAGTGGTAGTTGAAGGCCAGCACGCCGACGATCGCGAGGCCGGGAGCGGCCAGCGGCGCGTACACGGAGCGGAAGATCCGCCAGGGCCCGGCGCCGTCCAGCATGGCCGCCTCGCCCAGGTCCTTGGGCATGCCCAGGAAGTACTGGCGCATCAGGAAGGTGCCGAACGCGGTCGGGAAGGCCGGGATGATCAGGCCGAGCAGGGTGTCGGTCAGGCCCATCGACTTCAGCACCAGGAACACCGGCACGATGGTGACCTGCAGCGGCACCATCATCGTCGCCAGCACCAGCCCGAACAGGGGCTTCTTGAAACGGAATTCGAGGCGCGCGAACGCGTACCCGGCCAGTCCCGCCGTGATCATCTGGCCGATCGCGATCAGCGCGGTCACCAGGGTGGAGTTGAGGGCGAGCAGCCACACGTCGAGCTGGTCGAACACCCCGCGGTACGCGGCGGTCGTGGGATGCGTCGGGATGATCTTCGGGGGCAGGTCGAAGGACTGGGCCGGGGTGCGCAGCGAGGTCGACACGGTCCAGATGACCGGGCCGAGGGTCAGCAGCGCGCACACGGTCAGGGCGGCGATGCGTGCCCACGGCCCGAGCGTGTACCGGGCGCGGCTCGGGGGCAGGGTTGCTTGGCTCAAGGGACTCACCCGGCTCACTGGTAGTGGACGAAACGCCGGCTGAGCCGGAACTGGAGGGCGGTCACCGCCATGATCAGCACGAAGAGCAGCACGCCCACCGCGGACGCCTCGCCGAAGCGCAGCTGCTCGAACGCGGTCTCGTAGATGACCATCACGACGGTGCGGGTGGAGTCGCCGGGTCCGCCGTTCGTCAGCACGTACGGCTGCTCGAAGACCTGCAGCGCGTTGATCACGCCGACCACGGTCGCCACCAGCAGCGTCGGCGACAGCAGTGGCAGCGTGATGTGCAGGTGCCCCCGCAGACCGGTCGCGCCGTCGAGGGAGGCCGCCTCGTGGATCTCCTTGGGGATGTTGTTCAGGCCGCCGACGAACAGCAGGAACGAGAAGCCGAACTGCTGCCAGACGTAGACGATGACCACCGTCGCCATCGCCGCGTTCTCGGACGTCAGCCACGGCACCGGGGCGATCCCGACCAGCCCGATCAGCCAGTTCACCACCCCGAAGTCCTGGTTGAACAGGTACTTCATCACTACCGAGATCGATGCGGCGGACAGCACCAGGGGGAAGAAGAACGCCGAGCGGAACACCGAACGCAGCCACATCGGCATCCGCCCGTTCAGCGCGAGCGCCAGTGCCAGCGCGATGAGCAGTTGCAGGGCGACCGCGAACACCATGAACACGAGGGTGTTGCGGAAGGAGACCAGCACGGTCGAATTGCTGAAGACCTCACGGTAGTTGGCGGTCCCGGCGAAGCCGGGGGAGTCGATGACGTTCCAGCGGAACAGGCTGAGCACGACCGAGCCGACGATCGGTACGACCGTGAAGACGACGATGCCGACGATGGTGGGTGCCAGGAAGAGCGTGGCCAGCAGGCGGGTTCCGCGGTCTCGCGGGGACGTGCGCGGGGCGGGCGACGGACGGGCCGGCGTCCGCACGGGCGTGGTGAACTGAGTGCTCGTCATACCTCACGCTCCATGGCCTTCTCCAGGTCGCCCTGCATCCGGCGCAGCGCGGGCCGCACCGAGCGCGGGGAGGCCAGGGCGGTGCCGGTGTACTTCAGCAGGACCTCGGTCACCTCGGCGACCTGCGGCGGCGCCGGAATCGGCCCGGTGTCGGGGTACGTGTCGAGGGTGTCGTAGAAGACCGGCCAGCGTGCCGGGCCGGTTTCCTTGTAGCGTCCGGCGGTCAGCATCGAGCGGCGCGCCGGGGTCGTCTGGTTGGTGTCGAACAGCGCCGTGAGGGTGTCCTTGCGGGCGGCGTACTTGATGAACTCCCAGGCTTCGTCCTGCTTCCTGGAGGTGCGCAGCAGGGCGTAGCCGGCGGCGCCGAACTGCATGCGCTGGGTGCGCCAGCGCGGGAAGTACTGGACGTCGTAGGCGTCCGCCTTCATCCCGGCCAGGTGCAGTCCGCCCGCCCAGAAGCCGCCCGCGGGCGTGACGCCGACGCGGCCGGTGGAGAAGACGCCGACGAGGTTCTCGCCGTTGCCGCCCTCGGGGCGGGTGCAGAGGTTCTCCTGGATGAGGGAGGCGAGATAGTCGTACGCCTCCTCGACGCGGTCGTCCGTCGCCTGCGGGGTCGTCCAGCGGAAGCCGCCGCCGCGGCCCCTCCGTTCGGCGGCCGGATAGAAGGAGTCCCACAGCCAGGCGCCGCCGGGTGCCTTGGACTCGGCGAGGAGGTTGGTGCCGTTGTTGAACAGCCAGGGCACCACGCCGCCCCACAGCCGGTTGGTCCAGAAGTACGGGGTGAACTGGGAGCCGCTGGACTTCTTCATGGCCCGCAGCAGCGCGGTGAAGTCGTCGCGGGTCCAGTCCGGCGCCGGGAAGTCCGCGCCCGCCCGCCGCAGTACCTGCCGATTGAGGTACATGTCGGCCGCGTTGAACTCGACCGGCAGCTGGTAGAGATGCCCCTCGTACATCATCGACTCCACCAGCGAGGGGTGGACGTCGGCGAAGTACTCCTTCAGGTCCGCCGCGTCACGCTTCACCCAGGGGTCCAGCGGGACCCCGAGCCGCTGGGCGAACAGCTGGACGCCCTCGGTGGCGACGTAGACCAGGTCGGGGGCGGTGCCCGCCGCGATCTGGGTGAGGATCTTCGCGAAGAAGTCCGACCAGTCGACGGCCTGCACCGCGTTGATCCGGAGCCTGATGTCCGGGTGCGCTTTCCGGAAGCCCTCGGTGAGCGTGCGGATCGCCTCCGGCCCGTAGGCCGGGCCGAGGGTGGCGACGACGAGCGAGCCGTCGTCGCGGCCGGGTATGTCGGCCCCGGTGAGCCGGTCCCAGCTCGCGGCGGTGCCGGCCAGGGCGGCGGCTCCCGCCCCGTAGGCGCCGTACCGCAGCAGTGCGCGGCGGGTGAGGTGCGAGTCGGTCATCCAACGTGCCTAACTCGTGTTAGATCAGGGTTGATGCCCCAGATGATGTGAAGCGCGTCACGGCCGTGTCAAGAGTCCTGAACCCTTGACCTTTAACGAGTTAGGTCGCACAGTCCTGGTTCACATGAGCCACCGTTCTCACGAGAGGAACGATGTGTGATGCCTGAGATGTCCAGGAGAGCCCTGTTCGCAGGGTCGGCCGTAGGGGTGGCGGCCGCGATGCTGCCCGCGACGCGGGCAGCCGCCACGCCCACCGCCGCGCCGAGGCCCGCAAAGGCGCGGCCGAAGGCGGCGGCCGGCTGCGCCAGCTACCGCGCCGGGTACCACCACACGGTCCCCGACGGCTGGAAGAACGACCCGCAGCGCCCGGTCTGGATCAACGGCAAGTACCACTACTACTACCTGTACAACGCGGACTACTTCACCGGAGCCGTCGGCACGGCCTGGCGCCTGGCCACCAGCACCGATCTGGTGACCTTCCAGGACGGCGGCGTCGCCGTACCGAAGGACACGACCCCCAACGGCGACGTCTGGTCGGGCTCGGCGGTGGTCGACACGGACAACACCGCGGGATTCGGGGCGGGTGCGGTCGTCGTCATCGCCACCATGTCGCCCGGCGGCGGCACGGACCATCAGGAGCAGTTCCTGTACTACTCCACCGACCAGGGCCGTACCTTCACCAACCACGGCACCGATCCGGTGCTGCCCAGTCCGGGTGTGGGGGCCGACTTCCGCGACCCCAAGGTGATCCGCGACGGCGAGCGCGGCCGCTGGGTGATGGCCCTCGCCGAGGGCACCAAGGTGGGCTTCTACCACTCCGACGACCTGAAGAAGTGGACCTCCGTCAGTGACTTCGTCAAGGAGGGGCTCGGCGCGCTGGAGTGCCCGGACCTGTTCCGGATCACCAGCGCGGACGGCACCGCCAAGTGGGTGCTCGGGGTGAGCGCCAACGGCAAGGGTTCGGGGCTGCCGAACACGTACGCCTACTGGACCGGCAGCTTCGACGGCAGCACGTTCACCGCCGACGCCACCGACCCGCAGTGGCTCGACCACGGCTTCGACTGGTACGGCGCCGTCACCTTCGAGAAGCGTCTCGCCGACGGCTCGACCGACCCCGCCACCCGGTACGCGATGGGCTGGCTGAACAACTGGGACTACGCGGGCACCACGCCCACCATCGACTGCGACGGCTTCAACGGCACCGACTCGATCGTCCGCGAGGTCACGCTGAAGCGGACAGCCTCCGGCGCGTACTACCTCGCTTCACAACCCGTCGCCGCCCTGGACGACCACGTCTCACGCACGGTGAACCTCGGCGACATCGAGGTCAACGGCAGCCGCGTACTGGACTACACCGGCACCGCCTACGAGCTGACCTGCCGGATCACCTGGAACCAACTCACCGGCGCGGGCCTGCAACTGCGCCGCTCCGCCGACGGCAGCCGGCACATCGATGCCGGCATCTACAGCGACTTCGCATTCCTCAACCGGCGCGGCGCCGTCAACCCCGACACCTCCGGCAAGTGGCAGGAGAGCCACACACCGTTCGACCCGTCCGCAGGCATGGTGACGCTGCGGATCCTGGTGGACCGAACGTCCGTCGAGATGTTCGTGGACGACGGTCGGTACGTGCACTCCACGGAGGCGTTCCCCTATCTCGTCGACACCGGACTGGCGCTGTTCACCATCGGCGGAACGGCCGTCTTCCGGGACGTGGTGATACGGGAGTTCACCGTGTGAGGCAGCCGAGGTCCGGCCCGTAGTCGGGATCCTGCCGGTGATCGCCTGGACGGGGGTCGAGTTCGTGCAGTTGCCGGCGTATCCGGTTGGTGATGCGCGTGCGTTCGGCGACCAGGTCTTCGCGGTGGTCGACCAGCAAGCACAGTTCCCTGCTGGGCCCGGCCAGCCGGGCTGTGGGTAGGCCGGGTGCGGTGTAGGGGTTCGACCTGATCCGGGGGTTTGCTCCGGCGTCGGAGTGAGTGCCCGGATACAAAGACGCCCGCCTCCTGGTCTTCGGGACACCTGCGCTTCCCCGGTTCGCTGTGCACTCTGGCACCGGAACCCCCTCTTCACCGTGCAACTCGACACTCCACACCATGCGTTGATGAGCCTAGTTTCGCGATGGAACGCAACCCGCCCGCGGTTCCCCTGGCCGTCCGTGCACAGGCAGCTGCTGCGCGGACGAATGACGGGGACCGTCCAAGGCCCCTCACCAGGGCCTCCACTCACACAGGGGGAAGCACACCCATGCTGAAACTCGGGAAGGCCAAGCGCGCCGTCGCCCTCGGAGCCGCCACCGTCGCCCTCGCCGGCGTCGCCACCATCGGCCTCGGCGGCACCGCCGGCGCCGCCCAAACCCAGCCCAGGGCCGGCACCGCCTGCACCTCGTTCCAGGTCGGCGACAAGATGCCCTACGGCGCCAACGGGATGACCGCCGGCTGGATCTCGCAGTGGTACAGCACCTGCAATGGTTACACCTACGGCCGCTGGGACTGGAACACGAACTTCATGCTGGCACACCCCGGCCGCCAGGTCGTGTTCGGCGTGGAGTCGGACAGCATCGACGGGGGCCAGCCGCACTTCGGCGGCGTGCTGAACTCCACTCCTGGAAACCCTCTGTTCGCCTACTGGGGAAAGCCCCACACCGAAGCGTCGGACAACATCTGGCGCGCGGGCGCCGAGCTGGACAACAGCGGCTGCGTGGCGTGGAGCTCCGCGCACAACTACAACGATGGCGCCGAGGTGGCCGGGCCGTACGCAGGCTGCAACGACAGGAACTGGAGCCAGATCCCGTGGACTGCGCCCTGAGCCAGGTCGGAGACATCCGCGGAACGTCTGGCCGACGTGAATCCAAGGTCTGAAGGTTGTACGGGCCATCCGACGTCAGGACGACCACGGCGGACACAGCCGTCGAAGACGCATCCGGAGTCGGCCGAGCCGACCGAAGACGACTGAGGCCCGAACGAAGAGTGAGGCCCCGCTCGCGCGGAAGTGCACGAAGACGTCCGGGCCGCCGCCGTCCTGAGCGATGAAACCGAAGCCCTTGTCCCAGCAACGATCACCCGGAGGAGAAATGCGACGAATGCTCGGCACCAGGGCCGCAACCGTGACTCTGGCAAGCGCGGTCCTGCTCGGTGGGCCGGCCGCAGCGCCGAACGCCTCCGCCACCGACTGGGGAGGCTGCCGCGCGTGGGAACCCGTGGCTGCCGGCGTGACCCTGTCGCCCTGTGCCTATCCCACCATCGACGGTCGGCTCAACGGCTGGACCTACGTGAGCGATCCCACCGGGCTCAACATCGACGTCTGCGCCCAGGTTCTCCGAGTCAACCCGGATGGCTCCACAACGGAGGTGGCCGACCTCCATTGCGCCGGCTGGAGTAAGCAACCCTGGGCCTTCCAGCCGGGCTACCTCTCGATAGCTCCCGGCAAGTACGTCGTGCAGGCCGGCTTCTGGGCCACCATCAACGGCCACTACGGCTACCAGGGCTTCGTGCAGTCCCCGCGCGTCGACATACCCTGACGGACGCTGAGCGGGCCGGCACTGCGCGCGCGAGACTGTCCGGCGGGTCACCCGTGCAGCCATGGCCGGATCGCGGCGAGCGTGACTGCGCCAGGGAAGACATACGCTCGCTTGTCGTACCGGGTGGCCACGGCGCCTGACGGTTGCACGCCGATCCCGGCGCTCGGGGATCGCGTGGCGGATCTGCCGCTGGAGGCGGCCAAGCAGGAGCGGCTCGCCGTCGAGGCGGCGCAAGCCGCTGCGCTTCGAGGCGGGCGAGTGCAACTGCCGGGCCCCCGACGGGTGGGCCGGGCTAGAGCTCCGGTGCCGGTCGTTCCACGCGGCGGGACATGAAGAGGGCCACCTCGCCGGCGGACTCCGTGCCGTCGTAGAGCGAGGTGTCGAGCCCGCAGAAGGCGAAGCCCATGCGCAGGTAGGCGCCGACGGCGGGCGCGTTGACGTTGCTGACCTCCAGCCACATGTGCGCCGCCCCGCACTCCCGGGCGAAGCCGAGCGCGAGCCGCATCAGGTCCCGCCCGATCCCCTTGCCCCGCCACGCCGGTGCCACCTCGATGTCACGGATGGTCAGACGCGCGTTCCACGGCGCGAACGAGGCCGTGACGAACCCGCACACCTCGGTACCGGCGACGGCGACCATCGTGCGGCTCGGACCCGTGTCGTCGTCGGCATCGGGCTCGTCGGGTTCGTCGTCCGGGAAGGCCTTGTGGAGGGGAGGGGCGACGGGGATGCGCCGGAGCCCGAACCCACCTTCCGTGACGGTGACTTCGTACACGGAGTCCGTGGTGAAGGAGGAGTCGACGCCCGCCAGGGCATCGCGGTCGCCGGGCCGGGCCGGCCGGTAGACGACGGGGCCGGCCGTGCCGGGAACCGTCGTGCCCTCTCCAGTCGTGTGCATGCCCCGACCGTACGGGAGCCCGCGTGACGCCGGTGTGCGCCCGCGCTATGCGGGACGCTGCGAGGCGGCCGCGGTGGGCCGGAGATCGGCCAGGGTGAGGGGATGGGCCGGTGCGTCGGGCAGGGCGATCCGGCTCGTGGTGTGCAGGTCGGGGCCGACGTGGAGCAGTTCACCGGGATCCAGCAGGCGCCACAGCGGGCTCTCGTCCATCGGCTCGCTGGCCACGACGACGGAGGGGAGGGCGCCCAGCCGGGCCGAGCGGACCCGCAGATGGCCGTACCGGCCCGCGTGGTCTAGGTGCCGGGCGCCATGGTGACCGCCTGCCGGGCGGCGCAGCACGTACAGCTCGTGCGTGGCGGGATAGCGCAGGGCCCACAACTCGTCGGCGGTGGTGAGGACGACGTTGAGGGCGAACAGGGGAAGGCGTTCGGCGACCCAGCGCGCCGCGGCGGCGAGGCCCGCGGACACGTCGCCGCCGTGCGCCGCGGTCTCCCGGGTGACCAGGGCGAAGAAGCGCTCGGAGTCGGTGTCGCCGCGCACCAGGGACCGGTCCTCGCCCAGGTGGCGGTCGAGTTCGTCGAGCCCCTCGATCACCCCGTTGTGCGCGAACAGCCGCCCCTCCTGCTCGAAGGGGTGGGTGTTGCGCATGTCCAGGCCGCCGGTGGAGGCGTAGCGGATGTGCGCGAGGAAGGTGGCCGACTCGACCTCCTGGGCCTCCCGGGCGAAGGCGCGGTCCTCATAGGCGGCGATCGGGGCCTTGTGCACCTCCGGCGTCCCGTCGGCCTCGAAGTAGCCCAGCCCGGTGCCGTCGGGTTCGCGGTGGCTCTGTGCGCTGAGGCTGTCGGGGGCGTCCAGCAGCCAGAACGTGGCGTGTGTGCGGTGGGGGGAGCTGATCAGTCCGAACAGTCGGCACACGGCATCCTCCTTGTCGCCCTTGCCACCGGTCCTCCGCCGGGACCCGGCGCCGTACGGAGCGGGACGACCATGGTCCCGCGCGCCGGGCCTTCCCGCACGCGGCGCCGGTGAGGACATACCCGCCCGTGGCCGGAAACCCGCGTCGGGTTTGCGCCGATCCGGGGCCTCAACCGGCCGTGCGCAGCACCGAGCCGAGGGCTTCGCCGACCGTCGGGTGGGCGAAGGAGAAGCCCGCCTTCTCCAGGGCGCCCGGGACGACACGGGCGCTGCACGTGATGCTCGTGGCGAACTCGCCCAGCACCGCGCGCAGGGCGACGGCGGGGACCGCCGCGATCGCCGGGCGGTGCAGGGCGCGGCTCAGGGCCCGGGTCACCTCCCGGTTCGTGGGCGGCTCGGGGGCCGTGAGGTTGACGGGGCCGGACAGCTCTTCGGTGTCGAGGGCGAAGCGGAGCGCCGCGATGTGGTCGGTCAGCGAGATGACCGGCCAGTACTGGTCGCCGGAGCCGAGCCGCCCGCCGAGCCCGAGCCGGAAGAGCGGGAGGAGCCTGCCGAACGCGCCGCCCTCGGCGGAGACCACCAGCCCGGTGCGCGGGTGCACCACGCGGACGCCGGCCTGCCGGGCGAGGTCGGCGGCCGCCTCCCACGCGACGCAGACGGAGGCCAGGAAGTCGTCCCCGGCCGGCCCGCTCTCGTCGGTGGGCCGCTCCCCGGTGTCGCCGTAGTAGCCGGTCGCGGACGCGGACACCAGGACGCGGGGCGGGGCGGCGGCCGCGGCCACGGCACGCGCGAGGGCCGTGGTGCCCCGGACCCGGCTGTCGAGGATCTCCCGCTTGTGCCCCGAGGTCCACCGCTTGTCCCCGACGCCCGCGCCGGCCAGGTGCACGACGGCGTCGGCTCCGTCCAGCGCGCCGGGCTGGACCCGCTCCGCGACCGGGTCCCAGTGGGCGGTCTCGCTGCCGTCCCGAGGAGCGACGGCGGACCGGTCGCGGACGAGACGGACGACCTGGTGGCCGTCCGCGAGCAGCGAGCGGGTGAGAGCGGAGCCGATGAGTCCGGTGGACCCGGTGATCGCGACGCGCATGGCGTCCTCCCGAGCAGGCGTGGGCGGTTCGCATGATTCAAATTTGAATCATGAGGGACCCTACACCTGATGCTTGTAGGTTCAAGTAAAGCCTGTGGGTGTGCGGATTCACCGGGGCCGCCCCGGTATCCGCTGGACGAGGTCCATGGCGGCGGAGTCCCAGGTGGGATGTGTGAAGGTGAAACCGGCCTCGCGCAGCCGCCCCGGCGTCACGCGGCGGCTCTTGAGGAGCAGTTCGGTGTCCGAGCGGAACGCGAACGCGCCCAGTTCCGCCATCCAGCGCGTCGCGGGCAGTCCGAACGGGACGCCCCAGGCCGCGCGCAGGGTGCGCATGAACTCCCGGTGGGGGAGGGGGCCGGGGGAGGCGAGGTTCACCGGTCCGTCGATGTCCTGCCGGTCGACCAGGAACTCCACCGCGCGGACGAAGTCCTCGTCGTGGATCCATGAGACGTACTGCGCACCTCCCGCGACGGGCCCGCCCAGTCCCAGCCGGGCGAGGCCCAGCAGGACGTCGAAGACCCCACCGTGGTCCGGGCTCATCACCATCGCCGCGCGCAGCGCCACCTTCCGGGTCGCGGGCGTCGACGCCTCGCGCTGTGCCCGCTCCCAGTTCTCGGCGATCTGCACGCTGTAGGCCCAGTAGTCCGGCACGCCCGGCTCGGAGCCGCCGATCACGCCGGTCGCCTCGTCGTGCGCCGCGTCGAAGCGGTGGGCGTAGATCGTCGCCGTGCTCATCTGCAGCCACACCCGCGGTGGCCGCGCGGCCACCGCGATCGCCTCGCCCACCACGCGCGCGGATTCCACCCGGGAGTCCATCATGGCCCGCAGGTTCGCGGGGGTGTAGCGGCACGAGACGCTGCGCCCGGCCAGATTGACGACGACGTCGCAGCCGTCGATCGCCTCGGCCCACGGCCCGAGCGTGCCCCCGTCCCAGCCGATCTGACGTGCTCGCCGCGGATGTCTGGTCAGCACGGTGACCTCATGGCCGGCAGCCGTCAGCGCGCGGTCGAGAATCGTGCCCACCTGTCCGGTACCCCCGGGCAGAACCACCTTCATCGCGCCCCCTCCGTTCGTGTCGGACACAGCGTAGCCCTGGAATTGAACGTGTTCAAAACCGTAGCGGGTGTGTATGCCCCTCGGCTGTCCCGCAGCGTTCGCTCCGTCGCATAGGCTGACCTGCGAGACGGCCGACGCCAGGTCGTTTCGAGGTGGAGAGGAGCAGCCCGTGGACACCGTGGGGGAGAGCCTGGACCGGGCGCTGGAAGGGGCGTTCACCCGCCCCGTCCCCAAGTCCGCGCAGGCTCAGATGAAATACCTGGTCAAGCAACTCAAGGGCACACGGCCGGCCGCCGAACTGCTGGGCGTCTCGCAGCGCACCGTCGAGCGGTACGTCGTCGGCACGCTCCGGCATCCCCGCAAGGATCTCGCCGCGCGACTGGAGCGCGAGGTCAGGCAGCGCTGGCAGCCGCAGGTGCGGGCGCGGGCCAGGGACCGGGCCGCCACGGCGGAGGGCATCGTCGTCTCGGCGCGCGCCCGGTTCGGCTTCACCGCGGCGCCGGGCACCACGGACGACGCCCGGCTCCGCCACATCACCCAGGCCCTGCCGCCCCGTTGGGCCGAGCGCCTGTTCGCCGCCCGCGACCGGGGCGCCACCGAGGCCCAGTTGCAGGACATCGCCGCCCAGGGCCTGGGCGAGATGTACTTCCGCGACGCCGGACGCCGCGCCCAGGGCCTGCTGGTGGAGTTCACCGACGTCGAGGACATCGACATCTCCCTGTGAACCAGGGCCTGTCGGCCGGCACCGGCCGACAGGCCCTGGTCACGGCAGGGCGAGCACGTCGTCGATCGCGGACCGGATCTCCTCGTCCTCCAGGAAGGCCCGGTAGTCCCGGTACGTCGACAGCCGCCGGTCGGACCCCCGCACCGCACGCAGGGTTGCCCGCGCCGCCGGAGAGACCGTGCCGATCCTGGCGAGGGCGCGCAGCGCGTCGAGGA
This sequence comes from Streptomyces sp. NPDC025793, assembly GCF_055558375.1. NCBI lineage: Bacteria > Bacillati > Actinomycetota > Actinomycetes > Kitasatosporales > Streptomycetaceae > Streptomyces > Streptomyces sp. NPDC025793. Next base: position 15,494 of record NZ_JBVHMR010000006.1, read on the forward strand.
AGAGGCCGTAGGCGTCGCCGCCGCCGGCGACGGGATGGACGTACGCCTCCAGGACGGATCCGGTCGGCTCCGGCTCGCCGGTGATCGACCACAGCGCGACCGCCGCGCGCAGCCGCACCCAGCTGTCACCGTGCTCCATGACATGCCGCACCCGGTCGGCGTAGCCCGCGGCCGCAGGTCCGAAGTCGCCGAGGAGGCCGACGGGACCGTAGAGCGGCGCCTCCCCGGTCAGCACCGCCTCCCCGATGAGCCGCAGTGCCGCGTCGCGGTCGCCGCCCAGGCGCCAGGCCGCCCACGCCACCTTGTGATGGTTGCCGGGGAAGTCGAGGACCGTGCAGCGGCGCACGGCGGGCTCGGCCGAGTTCGCGGCCGGTCCCATCGCCACCAGCGCGTCGAGTGCGTGCAGCGAGTACCGGGTGTCGTCCAGCAGGGCCGCCACGTCCGGCAGCGCGGGCGCCGCGGCCGGCCCCCACGCGGTGAGGACTTCCAGGAAGCAGCAGGTCAGCGAGCCGCCCACCCCGTCGTCCCGGAGCAGTTTGCGCACCGCGGGCAGCAGGGCCTGCGCGTGCGCCCGCAGGGGGATCAGGACGTCCTCGACCTCCGGCAGGCGCGGGTCGCCCGAGACGTACGCGCGTGAGTACTGGCCCCCGTACGGCGCGTACAGCCGCTCGACGAGCCCCGGCAGGGCCCGCTCCTCGCCGATGCGGGTCAGCGCCCAGCGGGCGTGGTCACCGACGGTGCCCTCAAGAAACCCGGCCTCGCCCGGGTCGTCGAGGAGGGCGGCCAGCTCGTCGGCGTACGGCGCCGCCCGCGGCCCCAGCACGGCCAGCAGGTGGGCCGCCCGGTACCGTACGCCGTCGTCCGGATCGGCGAGCAACGCCCCCGCGAGCGGCACCAGCGACGATGCCGCGGACGGCCGGACCACCAAGAGCCGCCACCCCTCGTCCAGCGCGGCCCGGCACAGCAGCGTGTCCCCGTTCCGGCGCGCCGCGCCGATGAGCCGGACGACGAAGGCGAGTCCCGTCCGCGGCGCGCCCTCGAACAGGCGGGCCGTCCAGGAGACGACATCCTCACGGGTGAAGCCGTCGTCGACGTCCGGGACGTACCAGATCGCCTCGAACTGCGGGCGGACATCCGGGTCGGACAGCACGTCCACCAGCAGGTCCAGCTCCCGGACCGCCGCCCGGGCGTCGAACGAGGCCCAGGCGTACACGGCCGCGACCCGCATGACGGGACCCTCCGTACGCAGCGCCCGGGCCACCACCGCCCGCACCCGATCCACCGGGTGCGCGTCGGCGCAGTCGGCTGCGGCGGTGCCCAGCGCGAGCAGCACAGGCAGCCGCACCGTCGGGTCCGTCTCGGCGTGCCACCGCTCCAGCAGCATGCCGATCCCCTCGCCGAGGGGCAGGGCCTCCCGCCGCACCTCGGGCAGCGGGTCCGCGAGCAGCGCCCGGAACCGGGGGCGCTGGGCCCGCCATGCCTCGTGCCACCCCGCGTCCACCCGGCCCGGGTCGGCTTCGGCCGCCGCCTCGGACAAACTCGCCAACAGCCGGACCAGCGTGACCCGGGCGCCCATGCCCGGATCGCCGGCGAGGGCGACGACGAACGGCAGCGCGGCGGTCGCGACGGCGGCCACGTGTCCGGTGCCCAGCGCGAAGCAGCCGAACAGGGGGTAGCAGTCTTCCTCGGTCGCCGCTCCGCCCTTGAGCGCCAGGCGACGCAGGGCTCCCCCCATCTCCTTGGCCGGGTGGTGCCCGAGCGCCGACTCCAGCCGCTCCCACGGCACCTCGTCCAGCGCCTCCAGCGCCATGCCTGCCACGCCATCTCCCCCTGTGACCGCGAATGGGCGTTCCGACGGACACTCTGTCATCGAATGGCGGCCGAATGGCGGCCTCCGCGGGATCGCCGGACGGGCCCGGGCTCTCGTGACGCCCCCGCCGGCGAGGGCCTACGCGTGGGCGAGGGCCGTGACCTCCGCCGCGGTCAGTGTCCTTCCGTAGACCCTGAAGTCGTCGACCGCCGCCTTCAGGTACGGGTCCGGGTACTGCGACCTGCCGATGTAGGCGGCCCGGATGTGGTTGCCGAAGTCGCGGGGCTCGACGGCGACCGCCGTGTTCCGGCCCACCTCACGGCCGTCGGCGTAGAGCACGGCCGTGCCGGATCCGTAGGTGACGGCCACATGCACCCAGCGGTCCGTCGGCAGCGGGTCGGCGTCGATGCGCTGCTCGGCTCCGGCGCCGCTCGTGGTGATCGCGTAGCGCAGGGTCCCCGCGTCGCTCAGCGGGGTGAGGAACATGTTGGCGCCGACCCCGGTGCCGAAGTCGAAGATCCGGCTCCAGGTGGCGGGCCGCCCGGCGAGGTTCACCCAGGTGGCCACCGAGTAGGCGGACGCGCCCGCCAACAGGTCGGCGGCCACGGCGACATGACCGTCCGTGCCGTCCAGCGCGACGGCGCCCGCGAGATGCCCCTGGGCCCAGGTGGCACCGCCGGTCAAGGTCGCCGTCCGCCCGTTGCCGGTGGCGTCGGCGGCGCTGGTGCCGGAGGCCTCGTCGAAGCGGTACCAGGCGGCGAACGCCGGGGGCGGGGACGGGGGCCGGCCGGTCAGCCAGTAGACGTTGTAGTACTGGTGGTGGACGCGGGCGACGGGCAGCAGCGTCACCGTCTCCTGGCCGGCCGTCGCGCTGAACCGCAGCGGGTCGGCCGATGTCTGCCGGATCGTGCCCGTGTCCAGCCGGGGCATCGAGCGGCTCTGCGTGGTGCCGTACGCCCCGGCGAGCACCACCGGACCGTGCAGCACGGCCTGGACGTCCGGGTCGTCGGGAGTGGCTTCGAGGGTCGTGCGCATCGGCAGGGCGACCTCGACCTGGTCGCCGGTCTTCCACGCACGGTCGAGGCTCAGCCAACTACCCGCCTCCAGGCGGTCTTTGAGGGTACGGCCGTTCAGCTTCACGCGCGCGCCGCAGGCCCAGGCCGGGATGCGCACCAGCAGCTCGTGCCGCGCGCTCCCGGCGGTGACCCTGAGCACAGTCGAGGCGGTGTCGGGCAGCCGGGTGGTCTGCCGCCAGGTGATCCCCTGCTCCTGCCAGTGCACCTCGGACGGGATGAACAGGTTGACCAGCAGCCGCCGTTCGTCGTGCGTGTAGATCGTGTCCGCGAACTTCGCCTGTGTCTCCATGCCGGTGCCGTGGTCGCAGGAGAAGTTGTCGTAGTCGGTGGAGTACGCGTTCGGGTCCGTGCCCATGAAGGACGGCTGCCGCTTGAAGGAGCCGGGGCCGAGGCCCGTGTAGTAGATGTCGAAGCCGTGCGCCGAGTCCGGATCCTGCTCGCCGAGCATCTGGTTGAACAGGGTGCGCTCGTAGTGGTCGAGCAGGTCGGTGCGGTCCGGGGCCTCGAAGTGCAGCAGCCGGGTCAGCTTGAGCATGTTGTAGCTGTTGCAGTTCTCGCAGGTGCCGTTGGACAACTGGGCGGCGATGGCGTCCGGTTCGTGGAAGGCCTCGCCGTTGCTGTTGCCGCCGATGACGTACGAGTGGTGGGCGGTGACGATCTGCCAGAAGTTCTGCGCGATGGTGCGGTAGCGGTCGGCCAGACCTTCCTGCCACAGCCGCATCGCGCCGACCATCTTCGGGATCTGGGTGTTGGCGTGCAGCCCGGCCAGCCGGTCCTCGCCGGCGGCCAGGGGGTCGAAGACCCGGGCGTGGGTGAAACGCTGGGCGACGTCCAGCCAGACCGTGTCCCCGGTGATCGCGTGCAGATCGGCGAGGACGTCGTTCATCCCGCCGAACTCGGTCTCCAGCACCTGCTGCATCTTGGCGTAACTCAGTTTCCCCGTGCGGGTGTTGACCCACTCGCCGAGCTGCAGCACCACGTCGCGGGCCTGGGCGTTCCCGGCCAGCCGGTACTGATCGACCAGCCCCGCCATGATCTTGTGGATCGTGTAGTACGGCGCCCAGACGCCCGTCCCGGCCTCCAGCCGGTCGAAGAAGCTCTCCGGGAACGCCGACAGATAGCCCTTGCCGTACCCGGCCGAGGGCGACGCGGCCTGGCAGGCGGCCAGGGCCGCGACGAGGCTGCGGCCCTTGTCGCGCAGCGCGGTGTCTCCGGTGTTCGCGTAGGTGAGCGCGAGACCGGAGAGCAGATGACCGGTGGAGTGCCCGCGCAGCTCCACGCCCGGTGCCTCCCAGCCGCCGCAGGGCTGGGCGCCGGAGGGCAGGCCGACGTTCAGCCGGAAGGTGTGCAGCAGCCGGTCGATGTCGACGAAGCGCAGATAGGCGGTGTTGCGGTGCTGGTTGTCCTGGAACGGTCCGGCCAGCAGCGTCACCGCGGTCAGCGGGAACGGCTGGACGCGAGCGGCCTGCCGGCGCGGTGCCGAGGCGTGGTGCGGTGCCGAGGCGTGGTGCGGCGCTGCCTGGGCGGGGCCCGTGTCGGTCACCGTCAGGGCCGCCGCGGTCGCGCCGGCCGCCGTGAGGAAGGACCGTCTGCCGAGGGATGGGGTCACGAAGTCCTCCGCATGTCGAAGGCATGAGTGGTGCGTTCGAAATATCGAAGGCTGTGCGACATGCTGCGCGGGGATCTACCGTAGAGGACTGGCTCCCGGTGTCAATGGCACGGAAGAGACGGGTGCGCCGGGCCGAAACAGACTCGACAACTCATGTGCGAGCGACCAGGGTTGGGTGCCATGGAACAGCAGAACCTCTGGGATGCGGCCACCGCCCGGCGCTACGACACCCCCGGGACCGGCATGTTCGCGCCGCAGGTGCTGGAGCCCGCCGTGACGCGCCTCGCCGAGCTGGCGGACGGCGGGGCGGCACTGGAGTTCGCGATCGGGACGGGCCGGGTCGCCGTCCCGCTCGCCGAGCGCGGCGTGCCCGTCACCGGCATCGAGCTGTCCGAACCGATGGTGGAGCAACTGCGCACCAAGGCCGACGAGGCGACGATCCCCGTGGTCATCGGCGACATGGCGACGACCGCCGCCCCGGGGACGTACCGCCTCGTCTATCTCGTCTACAACACGATCTCCAACCTGCTCACGCAGGCCGAACAGGTCGAGTGCTTCCGCAACGCCGCCCGCCATCTCGGTCCCGGCGGCCGGTTCGTGATCGAGCTGTGGGTGCCCGAGCTGCGCTCGCTCCCGCCGGGGGCCGCCGCCACCGTCTGGCACTCCGAGCCCGGATACCTCGGCCTGGACACCTACGACGTGCTCGACCAGCGCGTCGTGTCCCACCACTTCCACTTCGACGACACCGAGCGGGCCGAGCTGCATCGCAGCCCGCACCGCTACATCTGGCCCGCCGAACTCGACCTCATGGCTCAACTGGCCGGATTCGAGCGGGAGTTGCGACATGCGGACTGGACGGGGACCCCGTTCACGGCCGAGTCCCGCTCCCATGTGTCGGTGTACCGGATCCCGGCGGAGCGCTGACCGGGCGGCGCACCCCGGGACATGCGCGGCGTACGGCCAGCCCCACTGACGGGCCCCGGCCGAAGTCCGCGGTGCTCAGGACGGCAGCAGGCGCAAGGCGTGCAGCGCGGCGCCCAGGTCGGCCAGCGCGGCCGGGTCCGAAAGGGAGCGGCCCGTCAACTCCTCGACGCGGCGCAGCCGGTAGCGCACCGTGTTGGGATGGACGAAGAGGCGGTCCGCGGCCTCGGCCGCCGCGCCGCCCGAGGTGAACCAGTGGCCCAGGGTGCGCAGGAGCCGGGCACGCTCCGCCTCCGGGAGCCGGAGCACCGGTCCCAGGGCGACCTCGACCAGCCGGCTCGCCTCCGCCGGGGCCGCCGCGACCAGCATGGCCAGCGGGTTGTCGTCGAAGCGCGTGACCCCCGGCCCGTCGCCGGGCAGCCCGGCCAGGGCCAGCCGGGCGAACCGCAGCGCCTGCGGGGTCTCGCGCAGCGAGTCGAAGCGGGGGCTGACCCCGACCCGGGCGCGCCGCCGGCGCAGCGCCCGCACACTCACCGTCTCCGCGTCCCGGTGCGCGAGCGAGACCAGCCCGATCTGCTGGTCGGGCAGCAGCCGCCAGACCGACGACACCCCGGAGCGGCGCAGCGCCGCCTCGATGCCGGGCAGCGGCTCCTCGCCGGGATCCGGCACGGCGGCGGCCACGACCGCGTACGGGCCCCGCTCCGGCAGACCGAGCTGCCGGGCCGCCTCCCACGGCGTCGTACGGTCCGCGAGCGCGCCCGTGAACAGGGCCTCGGCCAGCGCCGAGCGCCGCGATTCGCGTTGCAGCGCCAGCTCCGCGCTGGCCTCCCGGTAGGCGGCCGCCACCGCCTCCGCGTAGCGGCCGAACAAGGCCCAGATCTCCGACGAACCGGCGACCAGCTCGGCGTCCGTGACCTCCGGATGCCGGTGCGCCTCGTCGACCATCTCCGACCAGAGCAGCTCGAAACCGACCCGGTAGGCGTGCAGTGTGTCCGCGAGGGGCACTCCCTGCTCCGCGCGCAGCCGCCCGGTCTGCCGCGCCGCTCCCACGTCCGGCTCGGCGCCGAACGCGAAACGGCCGAGCAGCAGATCGGCGTTGTCCGCGCAGGACAAGCGGAGCGACTCGAACGGGATGAGGGCGTCGTCCGCGTACGACTCGACGTCCGCCCGGATCCGCTCCGTCATCCGCACGCCCAGCTCCGGAAGCCGCTCGCGCAACGCCGCGCCCACTTTCTCCAGCCCCATACCCGCAGCGTACGGCGGTCTGTTTGGTTCCGGGAACAACTGCGGGAGGCGCGGTCTGTGGGCGCGGCCATGGACGGCCGCCGGCCCCCGGGTGATCATGCCGTGAGCGTCGGCGGCGGGACCCGTGGGCGCCGGAGCAGGGGTGCGAGGAGGCATCATGGCCAATCTGGCGGACTTTCTGGTGGACACGGCGCGGCGCCTGCCCGACCGGCCGGCGCTGCGCCTGGGAACGACCACGACGACCTACGCCGAGCTGGACCGGCTGAGCGCCCAAGCCGCCGCCCTGCTGCGCACCGAGGGCCTGCGCACCGGAGACCGGGTCGCGCTGATGCTCCCGAACGTGCCCGAGTTCGTGATCCTTTACTACGCCGTCCTGCGCGCCGGCGGCATCGTCGTCCCGATGAACCCGCTGTTCAAGGAGCGCGAGACCGCCTACCACCTGCGGGACTCCGGTGCCGTGCTGCTCTTCGAGTGGCATCGGGCGCCGGGCGAGGGCGGCGCGGGCGCGGCCGCCGCCGGGGTACGGCACCTGGTGGTCGAGCCCGCCGCGTTTGCCGCCGAACTGGCGCGTCTGGAGCCGCAGTTCGACGTCACGCCCGCCGCGGGCGACGACATCGCCGTGCTGCTCTACACCTCCGGCACCACCGGCCGCCCCAAGGGTGCCGCGCTCACCCACGCCGGACTGCGCCACAACACCGAGGTCAATGTCACCGAGGTCCAGCGGCTGACCTCCGAGGACGTGATCGTCGGCTGTCTGCCGCTGTTCCACATCTTCGGGCAGACCTGCACGATGAACGTCGCCGTCCGCAGCGGCGCCGCGCTCACCCTCGTGTCCCGTTTCGATCCGGGCGCGGTCCTCGACGCCATCGCCCGCGACCGGGCCACCGTCTTCGAGGGCGTGCCCACCATGTACGCCGCCCTCCTCCAGCACCCCGCCGACGCCGACGTGTCCAGCCTGCGCATGTGCGTCTCGGGCGGCGCCTCCCTGCCGGTGGAGGTGCTGCACGGCTTCGAGCGGCGTTTCGGATGCATGGTGCTGGAGGGCTTCGGCATGTCCGAGACCAGCCCGGTCGTCTCCTTCAACCACCCCGACCGGCCGCGCAAACCCGGCTCCGTCGGCACGCCGATCCGCGACGTCGAGGTCCGGCTGCTGGACGAGAGGGGCGAAGACGCCGCACCGGGCGAGGTCGGCGAACTGGCCGTGCGCGGGCCGAACGTGATGAAGGAGTACTGGAACCGTCCCGAGGACACGGCCGCCACCCTTCCCGACGGCTGGCTGCGCACCGGCGACCTGGCCCGGCAGGACGAGGACGGCTACCTCTTCATCGTGGACCGCAAGAAGGACCTGATCATCCGCGGCGGGTACAACGTCTACCCGCGCGAGATCGAGGAGGTCCTGCACGAGCACCCCGCCGTCGCCCTCGCCGCGGTGCTCGGCGTGCCGGACGAGCGGCTCGGCGAGGAGGTCGCGGCCGCGGTGGTGCTGCGCCCCGGCGCCCGGGCGGACGCCGAGGAGTTGCAGCAGTTCGTCCGCGACCGGGTCGCCGCCTACAAGTACCCGCGCCGCGTCTGGCTGACGGACACCCTGCCGATGGGCCCGAGCGGAAAGATACTCAAGCGCGAGATCACCGCACCGGCGTCGTGACACATGCGCCGGGGAGGCATGCGGGCGGATGAACAAGTTGTTCACAATAATCGGTTGACGCCATGTCGTGTGGAAGCTCATGCTTGCCCCATGTCATCGACCACCGACCCCGCCGACCCCTTCCTCCCCCCGCACCCGGAGCAGGCGCGCGCCGGGCGGGTCCCCGCCTCGCTCTTCCGCATCGCCGAGCGGCACGCGGCGACGGACGAGCAACGGCGCCGCCAGACACACCCGTTCGTCCTCGCACCGCACGAGGCCGTGCGGCTCGTGGCGTTCCTGCTCAGCGGGGCCGCGCTGCTGGAGGACGGGGAGCCGGAGGTGGACCACGCCGACATCACGGCCGCGCTGAGCCTCGTCCCCACCGTGCGGGCGGAGCTGGACGAACTGGAGGCCGGGCTCCTGGAGATGGCCCGCGGCCGGGGCCTGACCTGGCCCGAGATCGCCTTCGGCCTCGGCCTCGGCACCCCGCAGGCCGCCCGGCAGCGCTCCGAGCGGCTGGCCAGCCGCACCGCCACCGACGACGCGGACGCCTGACGGCCGCACCCCGGTCGAGAACGGAACCGCCCTCCACCGCCCGCGCCCTATCCGTTCGCGCCGGGGTGACAGCACGACCCCTCGCGAAGCCGGTGCGCCACCTCCAGCCACGACCTGCCTTGGGGCGGCTCGGGTGCCGTCGCGGCGCGGTGGGCGGACGTCAAGTCGCCCTGGGCGTGCGGGACTCCCTCGCGCACCACGACCGGGATGTCGACGAGCGTGGCGAAGTCGGCGAACGGGTCGCCGTCGACGATCGTCAGATCGGCGATCTTGCCCTCCTCCACCGTCCCGAGGTCGGTGTCGAGGCCGAAGAGCCGGGCCGGTTCGGCGGTCGCGGTGTGCAGGGCCTCGGCCGCCGAGAACCCGTGCGCGCGCAGGGCGCGCAGGCCCAGGTGCAGGGAGAGCCCGACCGGGACCAGGGGCGCGTCGGTGCCCAGGGAGATGCGGGTGCCGTGCGACACGAGCCTGCGGTAGTCGGCCATCTCCCGCTCCAGGGCCAGCCGATCGTGATCCGTCGGCGCGGCGCCCGCCTCCTTGCGCACGGCGGCCACGTCCCACGGCGGCATGAGCGCGGTCACGCGCGGGTCGTCCGCCAGACCGGGGTCGGCCGCGAGCAGGATACGCGCGTGGAACGGCGTGATGATCATCGCGAAGGAGCCGTCGGCGTACTGCTGCACCAGGTCCTGGTTCACCCGGCCGAGCGGCGTCGTGGCATGCCCGTAGTCGAGGCGCTGGGTGGCCTGGAGATGGGTGGTCAGGTCCTGGCCCGCCGAACGGCCGGGCGCGCACAGATGGCTGCCGCTCGGCACACCCAGCGCGTGTGCCGTCTCGGCCGCCATGGCCATCGTCTCGCCCGGGGCGCGCACGTACGTCTTGACGAAGTCGACCTCCAGGGCGGCGACCCGCCGCAGCGAACGCCGCACGCCGTCCCGGGTGCGGTGGGCGCGGCCCATGGCGTACGCGGTGCGCGCGCCGTCGAGCAGTTCGGCGCAGGCGAGTTGGCGCGGACCGAGCAGGGCGCCGGACCCGGCCGCCTCGCGCAGCCGGACCGCGTCGTACAGCGGACTGCCGAGACAGAACGTGGTCGTGATGCCGTAGGCGAGCGTGGTCAGGCTCTGACGCGCGCCGTACGTGGCCGTGTACGGGTGGGTGTGGCTGTCGACGAGTCCGGGGACGACGGTCCGTTCGGAGGCGTCGAGGGTGCGATGCCCCGGGCGGCGGGCGCGATGGGGCTCGATCGCGGTGATCCGCTTGCCGGTGACGAGGATGTCGACGTCGTGCCGCGGCGGCGCGCCGGTGGCGTCCCACAACTGCCCGGCGTGGATGCGCAGCGGCTCCGGCCGCGGGCCGCCGCCCCAGGTCAGCCGGAGCGGGAGGGTGCGCGTCCGGGAGGCGCCGACGGCGAGGCCGCGCAGCCGGCCCTCCGAGAGGTACAGGATCGTGCCGGAGTCCGCCGACCAGCTGGGGTGGTCGGCCGGCTCGTCGGTGAGCCGCCGGGCGGGCCCGGACGGGGTGCCGTCGGCCGTCACCGGCAGCAGCCACAGCGCCGACTCGGCGACCAGCGCCATCCCGCGGCCGTCCGGAGACCACACCGGTCCGCAGGCCACGCGGTCGGACAACGACTGGTGCTCGGCGGGCAGATGGCGGCGTTCTCGGCCGGTGCGGGTGTCGATCACCCGGATGAGGTTGTAGCCCTCGCGGAAGCGCTGGTTGAGCCGGTTGCGGTCGCAGAACGCGACGTACCGCCCGTCGGGCGACCAGGTGGGCGCGCCCGGCGGACCGTCGACCGCCAGCGGCTTGGCCAGCGTCCGCTCCTCGCCCGTGGCCAGGGTGCGCAGCAGCAGGTTCCCGGTCACGTCCTGGCAGGCCAGCCGGGTGCCGTCCGGCGACAGCGCGGGGAACAGCCGTCCACCGCCGGTCACGGCCTCGTCGGTGCCGTCGTGCAGGTGGTACCGGCGCACGGCGACCAGCCCGTCCCGGTCGGTGCAGTACAGCAGGCTGCGCCCGTCCGGCGCCCACGCGGGCATCTGCACCCAGTGGACGTCGGCCTCCTGGACGAGCTTGCGGGGCGTGCCGTCGACCGGCATCAGCCACAGGGCGCCCAGTGCGGCGAACGCCACGCTGCGACCGTCCGGGGCCAGGACCGGCCGGTGCACGCCGCGCACGCGGGCCGGTTCCTCCGGGGCGAGCGGGCGCCGGCGCCCGCGCCGGGACGGCTCCGGCACCGGCGTCCGCGCGGTGAACGGCACCTCCCGCACGGAGGGGTCGGCCAGGGAGCGGATACGGATGCGCCCGTCACCGACGTACAGCAGCTCGTCCTCGCTCAGCCAGCACAGCGGTGCGGCCGCCAGGTCCTCGTCGGCCGTGACGACCTCGCCGTCCACCATCAGCGCCGCAGTGTCGGCCGAATCCCCGGCGGTGGACGGCCCGTTGAGGTGCACATAGGCGATCCGGCCGGCCGGTGAGACGGACGGACACAGCAGCCGCCCCCCGGTCACCGTGCGCACCACCTGCGCCTCGCCCCCCGCGGCGGGGACGCGGACCAGGGACAGACCGCCGTCGTTGCCGCCGCCGGAGACATGCGCGGCGCGCACGCACACGAGCGACCGCCCGTCCGGCGACCAGGCCGGATCGTAGTCCTCGAAGTCCCCGCCGCTGAGCCGCCGGGGCTGTCCGCCGGCCGCGTCCACGACCCACAGCCCGTAGGAACCGCCCGCCGTCGCGTCGCCGCCGCGCTCGGAGGAGAAGGCCAGCCGGGTGCCGTCCGGCGACCAGGCCGCCCCGCGGTCGTCCCACGGCCCGTCGGTCAACTGCCGCAGTCCGCCGCCGTCCGGCCGCAGCGTCCACAGGTGGAAGCCACCGCCGCGATAGCCGCACACGGCCAGCGTCCTGCCGTCCGGGGACAGCGCGGGGCGGGTCGCCTCCAGCGTCCAGTCCGTCACCTGCTCCGCCACGCCGCCGGCACGCGGAATCCGCCACAGCACGCCCTGCACCTCGGCGATCAGCTCACCGTCCGGCCCGACGGCGGTGACCGAACCCCCGGTCAGCTCCGTGAAGGTGACGACCCGCCCCGCCGGGCCGGTCGGCGTGGCGGCCGTGTCCGGCGGTTCGGCCGCCGTCGCCGCGCGCGTGGACGCGACGGTGACCAGCCCGGCCGCCGCCGTCCCAAGGAACCCGCGCCGATTGAACCTGCCGACGTCCATCCGCTGTCCTTCCTGCCGTTCTCGGTCATCGCTCAGCGAAGTCGCACCGGTGCCTCTCGCACCAGGGGGCCGTTTCAGCCACTGCGGCCCCGTCCCACGCCCAGGGCAACGCCCGTTCGCGTACGTCGGTCACGCGCGGTCACTCCGGTGAACGACCTGATGCAATGTCACCAGCCCGTGAACAGAAGGTGGTTGAGCAGCAGGGCGAGCACGGCCTGGGCGGCGAGCCAGGCGCGGGGCCGGGAGAGCAGGGCGCAGGCCGGGAGCAGCCACAGGGCGAAGGGCAGCCAGATGCGCTCCGTCTCCGCCTTGCTCATGCCGGACAGGTCGGCGATCAGCAGGGCGAGCAGGGCCGCCGACACGAGGAACGCGAGGCGGATACGGCCGGGACCGGGCCGCGTGGGCCGGGGACCGCGGCCGCGCAGCAGTACGGCGGTCGTGCGGCGCAGGCCCGCCGCCGTGGCCGGGCCGGTGATGAGCGCGGTGCAGGCGAGGTTGGCCCACACCCAGTACCCGTACGGGCGGGTGCCGCCCACACCCTGGTAGTAGCGCGTGACGAGCAGGTGGTAGCCCTCCCACCAGTCGAACCCGGCGAGCGCGAACACCGCCGGGAACACGGCCAGTCCGGCGAGCACGGCCGGCAGCAGGGCGGGACGCTCGCGCAGGCCGGCCCGGCCGAGCACGAGCACCGCCGCGCCGATCAGCGCGACGAGCGTGAGGCCGTAGGAGAGATAGCAGGTCAGACCGAACAGCAGACCGGCGGCCGCCCCGCACCACAGGGACCGGCGGGTCAGGGCGAGGGCGAACAGGGCCAGTGACCAGGCGGCGACGGCGGCGAAGTAGCCGTCCGCCGAGACGCCCTGCCACACCGCCGCCGGGGCCAGCACCAGGAACGGCGCGGCCCGGCGCGCGAGCTTCTCGCCGGTCAGCGCGCGCAGCGCGACCAGCACGGCCACGCACCCCGTCGCCCCCACGACGATGACCCACATCCCGGCCCAGCCGCCGCCCCGCAGCCCGATCCGGTCCAGCAGGACGAAGGTCAGCGTCGCGGCCGGCGGATGACCGGCGATGTGCGCGGGCCAGGGGCCGGGGGTGCCGTCGACGATGTGGTGGGTGAAGTCGCGGAGCGTCGCCGGGATGTCGTGGAAGCGGTCGATGACCCGCAGATACTCGTTGGCCGTGGTCAGCCGGCCGGCGATGCCCCGCTGCCAGCCGTCGATCCACGCGAGGGAGAAGATCCAGGCCAGCGCGGTCGCCCAGGACGCCGCGAGCAGTCGGCGCCAGGGCAGTCGGGCCGCGAGTGCGGGGCCGTACGCCACCGTGGCCGCCGCCACCGCCAGGGCCGCCGGGGTGCCGGGGCCGAGGTGCGGGTCCCAGTCGGCGAACACCGGCGGCCAGTGCACGAACAGGGTGTGGCGGGTGTCCTGGATGTGCCGCCCGACCAGGACGGCCACCGTGACGAGGAGGACGGCGGCGAGCACGGCGTACAGATCGCGGCGCGAGGACCGGGACACAGGGTGGCGGACGGGGCGGGGCTCGGCGGGGAGGAGTTCGCGGATCACACCGGAACGCTAGGCCGGGGGAGCCGCACATGGCCGCCGGCCAGGCCGGACGTCAGCGTTTCGTCATGGGTCGCGCACCCTTTTCCGGGCGTTCCGCGGCCTACGGTCGGGACATGCGCGACCAATCCCGGCTTCCCACCTCACCAGGTTTCTGGCGCAGCCCGCTGCGCGGCACCTGGTTCACCTCCGTGCTCGGCCTCGTCCTGCTCGTCGGCATCACCGTGCTGTTCGTGACCGGCCTGGTGTCGTACGCCGCCTACAACCCGGACCTGTCCCGGGTGAACGACATGACTCCGGACAAGGGCGTCCTGGGCTTCTACCTCTTCGCCTGGCCGTCCGGCCCGGTCTGGCTGTACCGCTTCACCCAGGGCCTGCACGTCACCCTCGGCGTCACCCTGATCCCGGTGCTGCTGGCCAAGCTCTGGTCGGTGGTGCCGAAGCTGTTCACCCTGCCCCCGGCCCGCTCCGTCACGCACGCGCTGGAGCGGATCTCGCTGCTGTTGCTGGTCGGCGGCGGGCTGTTCGAGTTCACGACCGGGGTGCTCAACGTCCAGCTGGACTACGTCTTCCCCGGCTCCTTCTACCCGCTGCACTTCTACGGCGCCTGGGTGTTCTTCGCCGCCTTCGTGACCCACGCCGTGCTGAAGACGCCGACCGCGCTGCGTGCCGTGCGGCACCGGCTGCGCGACGAGAGCGAGCTGGCCGCCCCGCGTCCCGACGCGCCCACCGTGTCCCGGCGCGGCGCGCTCGGGCTGGTCGGCGGAGGCTCCCTGCTGCTGTTCCTGACCACGGTCGGGCAGAGCCTCGGCGGCCCCTTTCGGCGTACGGCCCTGCTCGCGCCGCACGGCGCGGTCGATCCCGGCGGCGGCCCGAACGGCTTCCAGATCAACAAGACCGCCGCCTACGCCGGGATCACCGCGGCCGACACCCACGAGGACAGCTGGCGCCTCGTCGTCACCGGCCGCACCGGAACCGTCCGCCTCAGCCGCGCCCGGCTTCTCCGGCTTCCCTTGCACAGCTCGTCGTTGCCCATCGCCTGCGTGGAGGGCTGGTCGACCGCCGACCAGTGGTGGCGCGGGGTGCGGCTGCGCGACCTCGCGGCGCTCGTCGGGTACGACGGCGATCCGCCGGACGTGCTCGTGGAGTCCCTGCAGCGCCACGGCGCCTTCCGCCGCGCGGCCCTGCGTGCCAACCAGGTGGCCGACGGCCGCTCCCTGCTCGCCCTGTACGTCAACGGCGAGGAACTGTCCCCCGACCACGGCCACCCGGCACGGATCATCGTGCCCGCGGCCCCCGGAGTGCTCAACACCAAGTGGGTGGCCCGGCTGACCTTCGGAGACCTGTGATGCCGCGACCTGTGATGCCGCGCCGCCTCCCTCTCGGCAGCCCGTTCCAACTGCTGCTGCTCGCCTGTTCGTTCGCGCTCGCCACGTACGCCGGTCTGCGACTGCTCGCCGGCGACTGGTTCGGGGTGGCGCTGTGGATCGTCGGCGCGGCTCTGCTGCACGACCTCGTCCTGGTGCCGCTCTACGGGCTGGCGGACCGCATGGTCGTGCGCGGGCTCGGGGCGGTCGGACAGCGCGGCCGGACCCCGTACGTGCGGGTCCCGGCCGCGCTGTCCCTGCTCCTCCTGCTCGTGTGGTTCCCGCTGATCAGCGGGATGACCGCCCAGCGCTACCAGCTGGCCACCGGGCTCTGTCCGGACGGCTTCCTCACCCGCTGGCTGCTGATCACGGCCTGCCTGTTCGGCGGCTCGGCGCTGCTCCTGGCGCTGCGCGTGCGCAGGGCCGCGAAGCAGCGGCCGCCCGCCTCCCACTGAGCCACGGGCCGCCAGCCCGTGCGGCGCGCGTGCCGCAGCAGGGCGGGGGTGCCGAGGCGCGCCCAGGGAAAGGCGTCGGCGTCACCCGGAGCCGAGGTGGCCGTACCGACCACCTCGACCCGGGCGCGCTCGTCGACATCGGCCGGCACGGTCTCGGCGATCAGCAGGCCGCCCGGCCGCAGCAGCCCGGCCGTCCGCTCCAGCAGGGCGGCCGGGTCGCCGCCGATGCCTAGGTTGCCGTCCATGAGCAGCACGGTGTCCCAGCGACCCTCACCGGGCAGCGGCTCGAAGACCGAGCGGCGCAGCACGGGCCCGCCGAGCCGCTCCGCGTGCTCGACGGCGGCCTCGCTGACGTCGACGCCGAGGACGGTACGGCCCCGGGCGGCGAGTTCCGCGACCAGCCGGCCCGGCCCGCAGCCGACGTCCAGCACGGCGCCCTCGCAGCGGTCGAGCACCGCCAGGTCGACGCG
The DNA here is from genome assembly GCF_055558375.1 of Streptomyces sp. NPDC025793. Classification (NCBI taxonomy): domain Bacteria; kingdom Bacillati; phylum Actinomycetota; class Actinomycetes; order Kitasatosporales; family Streptomycetaceae; genus Streptomyces; species Streptomyces sp. NPDC025793. The sequence goes on from NZ_JBVHMR010000006.1 coordinate 31,388, forward strand.
ATCGGCCCGGCCGCACCAGCGCTCCACCTCCAGCGGCAGCAGCCAGCCGTCGGCACGGCGCAGGAACAGCGGGCCCCGGCCGGAGCGCAGCGCGGCGGCGTAGGGGTCGGCCGTGGCCCAGGGGGCGCGGGCGGCGTGAGTGCCGTTCATCGTGGGCCGCCCGGTGTGCGCCGGGTGGGGCGCTTCGTGAGCCGGCCGTGTGCGGCGGGCGCGGTGACAGCGGGGGAGCCGACGGCGGCCGAGGTGTCCGGGACTGCCCTGGCGGCCTGGGCGCCGTACGCGCCGCTCATCGCGAGCCGACCGGGGTGCACCGGGCCAGTTGCGTCGCGAACCGGCCGTGCGGGGCCAGCGCGGCGACGGCACGGGCGTCGGCGGCGGTGTCGACGTCCCGCAGCCGGGGCAGATCGCGCACCCGCAGCCCGGCCGCCAGCAGCCGCTCCCGCTGGACGGCCCCGGTCTGCGGGGTCGACATCGGCACGCCCCGCAGCAGCGCGGGATCGGGCGCCGTGAGCCCGAGGGCCCAGAAGCCGCCGTCCTGCGCCGGGCCGAACCAGGCGTCGCAGCCCGTGAAATCCACGGTGAGCAGCTCCGGTGTGACCTGCGGGGTGTCCATGCCGATGAGCAGCGCCGGGCCCGCGCAGTGCGCGAAGGCGTCCGCCAGCCGCTCGTCCAGCCCGCCCGCGCACTGTGGCAGCACCTCGAAGCCGGACGGCAGCCAGTCGCCGGGCGTGCCGTCCAGGACCAGGATCCGCCGGGTCGCCGGGGTGGCGGCCACGGTGTGCAGGGTGTCGGCGAGCGCCGCCTCCGCGAGGTGTGCGGCCTCCCACGGCGTGAACGGCGGGGTGAGCCGGGTCTTGACCCGGCCCGGCAGCGGCTCCTTGGCGATGACGAGGAGGGTGGTCATCGGACGGCCTCCCGGTCGGCCGGGGACTCGGCCAGTACACGGCTCATGTCCCGCACCGCCTGCCAGGTGCCGCGCCAGGTGCCCGTCACCTTGGAGACGCCGGTGCGCGGCCGGTAGGGCACGTCGTGCTCGCTGATGCGCCAGCCGGCGTCGGCCGCGCGGACCACCATCTGGAGCGGGTAGCCGCTGCGCCGGTCGGTGAGGTCCAGCGCGAGCAGCGCTTCGCGCCGGGCGGCGCGCAGCGGGCCCAGGTCGTGCAGGCGCAGCCCGGTGCGCCGGCGCAGCATCCGGGCCAGCGCGAGGTTGCCCGCCCGGGCGTGGGCGGGCCAGGCGCCGCGGCCCTGCGGCCGGCGCCGGCCGAGGACCAGGTCGGCCGCGCCGCCCCGGACCTCCCGTACGAAGGGTTCGAGCAGGGCGGGATCGAGCGAGGCGTCGCAGTCGCAGAAGCACACGATGTCGCCGGTGGCCGCGGCCAGCCCGGCGTGGCAGGCGGCGCCGAAGCCGCGCCGCGGCTCGTGCACCACCGTGGCGCCGAGCGCGCGGGCGATGTCGGGGGAGCCGTCGGTGGAACCGTTGTCGACGACGAGAGCGCGCCAGCCGGCCGGAATCCGGCCGAGCACCCAGGGCAGGGCCTCGGCCTCGTCCAGGCAGGGCAGCACCACGTCGACGTCCGTGGAAGTGGTCGTCACGGGTTTCACCCTACGAACGTCAATCGGGCATTTCGGACTTCGGGACCTTACGAAACGCGGACGCCCGCACCGCTGCCCCGACGGCGCCGACCTGCGGGTGCGAGGCTGGAGACATGCAATCGCCGTACCCGCCCCACGGGGCCGAAGCCACCGGTGAGGCGGCCCGGGTCCTCGTCGTCGACGACGACCCGACCGTCGCCGAGGTCGTCACCGGATACCTGCACCGCGCCGGCTACGTGGTCGACCGCGCCGACGACGGCCCCACGGCCCTGACCCGCGCCGCCGCCCACCGGCCCGACCTCGTGGTGCTCGACCTCATGCTGCCCGGCATGGACGGCCTGGAGGTGTGCCGGCGGATGCGGCACGACGGCCCCGTGCCGGTCATCATGCTCACCGCCCGCGGTGACGAGGACGACCGCATCCTCGGCCTGGAGGTCGGCGCCGACGACTACGTCACCAAGCCCTTCAGCCCCCGCGAACTGGTCCTGCGCGTGGAGTCCGTCCTGCGCCGCAGCCGCCCCGCCGCCGCGGGACACCGGCTGGCCGCGGCCGGACTCACCGTCGACCCGCACGCCCGCCGGGCCACCAAGAACGGCGCCGAACTCGCCCTGACCCTGCGGGAGTTCGACCTGCTGGCCTTCTTCCTGCGGCACCCGGGCCGGGCCTACAGTCGCGAGGACCTGATGCGGGAGGTCTGGGGCTGGGACTTCGGCGATCTGTCGACGGTCACCGTCCATGTGCGCCGGCTGCGCGGCAAGGTGGAGGACGACCCGGCCCGCCCCCGGCTGATCCAGACGGTCTGGGGCGTCGGCTACCGCTTCGAGCCGGCCGGGGCGGTGGCCTGACCATGCGCGACACCCTTCTCATCGCCCTCTACGCCTTCGCCGGGGCCGCCGCCGCGGGGGTCGCGGGAGCGGCCGTGCTGCGCCTGATCCGGCGGCGCTCGCTGACCGCCTCCGTCGCCGTGGTCGCCGCGGTCGGCGTCGGCGCCATGCTGGCCGGCACGCTCGCCGTGGCCTGGGCCATGTTCCTCTCCTCGCACGACCTGACCGTGGTCACCACCGTCGTCGCGATGGCGGCCGTGGTCTCCCTGGCCACCGCCCTGCTCCTGGGCCGCTGGGTCGTCGCCCGCAGCCGCGAACTCGCCGACGCCGCCCGCTCGTTCGGCGACGCCGGCGCCTTCGCCGCCCCGCACCGCCCGGCCACCGCCGAACTGGACGCCCTCGGCCGCGAGCTGGCCGCCACCAGCGCACGGCTCGCCGAGTCCCGCGAGCGGGAGAGGGCGTTGGAGAAGTCACGGCGCGAGCTGGTGGCCTGGATCTCCCACGACCTGCGCACCCCGCTGGCCGGACTGCGCGCCATGTCCGAGGCGCTGGAGGACGGCGTGGCCACGGATCCCGACCGGTACCTCAAGCAGATCCGCACCGAGGTGGAACGCCTCAACGACATGGTCGGCGACCTCTTCGAACTCTCCCGCATCCACGCGGGCACCCTGCCGCTGCACCCCTCCCGGATCTCCCTGTACGACCTCGTCGGCGACGCGCTGGCGGGAGCCGATCCGCTCGCCCGGGAACACGGCGTACGGCTGGTCGGCGACGGCGTCGCGCCCGTACCGGTCGAGGTCGACGCCAAGGAGATGACCCGCGTCCTCGGCAACCTCCTGATCAACGCCATCCGCCGCACCCCGCCGGACGGCACGGTGGCGATCGCCGCCGAACGTACCCAGGACGGCGTGTTGCTGTCCGTCACCGACGGCTGCGGAGGCATCCCCGAGGAGGACCTGCCCCGTGTCTTCGACACCGGCTGGCGCGGCACCGACGCGCGCACCCCCCCGGCGGGCGCGGGGCTCGGCCTGGCCATCGTCCGCGGCATCGTGGAGGCCCACCAGGGCCGGGCGAGCGTCCACAACATCCCCGGCGGCTGCCGCTTCGAAGTGACTCTGCCCCTTCCAACGCCCTGAGCCACCACGATCGTTCCCGAATCCGCTGTGACTCTTCCCTTGCAGGTCAGGCCTGTTCCGAGCACCGCTGAGCGCCGCATACTCCCTCGTCGGCCAAGTGATGGGGGAAATCATGTCGGTGGAGCACGGAAACTCCTGGCTCGTCGCGCGCGGCATTCTGTTCGAACCGGGTCCGCGGCGCACCCTCGCGACGGCGAGCTTCGTCAACATGCTCGGCAGCGGGGTGTTCATGCTGAGCGCCGCCGTCTTCTTCACCCGCTCCGTGGGGCTCTCCGTGGCGCAGGTCGGACTCGGCATGGGCGTGGGTGCCGTCGTGGGGCTGCTGTCCGGGGTGCCCGTCGGGCGGCTCGCCGACCGGCGCGGGCCCCGCGAGGTCTACCTGGCCACCCTCACCGTGCAGGCGGCGGCCATGGCGATGCTCGTCCTCGTCCACTCCTTCTGGCTGTTCACGGCGGTGGTCTGCCTCACCCAACTCGCCGGATCCGCGAGCCAGGCGGCCCGAGGCCCGATCGTGCGCGGACTCTCGGGCCAGCGGCCCGCCCGGTTCCGCGCGTATCTTCGCGCCACGGCGAATCTGGCGGGCAGCATCGGTGCGCTGCTCGCCGCGCTGGTCATCCAGGCGGACTCCCGCGCCGGATACCTCTGCCTCGTCCTCGGCAACGCCCTGAGCTTCGTGGCGGCCGCCGTCATCGTCAGCCGGCTGCCCTCCCTGCCACCGGTGCCCGCACCGCGGACCGGCGGACGCCGGCCGGCGCTCAAGGACTTCCGCTACCTGGTGGTCACGGCCCTCGACGGCATTCTGTCGATCAACGGCTCCGTCCTGGTCTTCGCCCTGCCGCTGTGGATCGTCGGACACACGCACGCACCGCGCTGGTTCGCCGGGACCAGCGCGCTCGTCAACACCGTCATGGTGATCTTCTTGCAGGTCAGGACGGGACGCGGCATCGACACCGGCATCGCCGCCGCACGCGCCTGGCGCCGGGCGGGCTGCGCCTTCCTGGCCGGGACGACCCTGATCGGCCTCGCCTCGGGACGCTCGACCTGGGGTGCCGTCGCGCTGATCCTGCTCGGCGTGGGAGTGATCACCCTCGGTGAACTCCTCTACGCGGCCGGGTCGTTCGAGCTGCGGTACAGCCTCGCCCCCGCACACGCGCAGGGCGAGTACACAGGCGTCTTCCGCTTCGGCAGCGGCCTCGCGAGCGTGGCGGCCCCCTCCGTGCTGGCGTCGCTCTGCCTGAACGGCGGCACGCGCGGCTGGATGCTGATGGGGGCGGTCTTCCTGAGCGTGGGGTGCGTGGCGCCGTCGGCGGTGCGGTGGGCGGCACGCGGGTCCCGGGAGCAGGCGGTGGTGTCGCCCCGGCCGACACCCCCCAAGTGGCCCTGTGCCGGGCTAGGTTCACCCGGCACAGGCGCCCGGTGCGGTCAGTCCTCGCGCAGTTCCGCCCGCGCGAACTCCCGCATCCCCTCCGCGAACCCGACCTGCGGCTTCCACCCCAGTTCCGCGCGCAGCCGGGAGGAGTCCGCGGTGATGTGCCGCACGTCCCCCAGCCGGTACTCCCCGGTGACCACGGGTTCCCGCCCGCCGTGGGCGTCGGCCAGTGCCCGGGCCATCTCGCCGACGGTACGCGGCTCGCCGCTGCCGGTGTTGTACGCGCGGAGGGCGCCCGGGGCCGCATCCGCTTCCAGCGCGGCCACGTTCGCCTCCGCCACGTCCCGGACGTGGACGAAGTCCCGCCGCTGCCGCCCGTCCTCGAACACCCGGGGGGCTTCCCCCCGGGCCAGCGCCGAGCGGAAGAAGGAGGCGACCCCGGCGTACGGGGTGTCCCGCGGCATCCGGGGACCGTACACGTTGTGGTACCGCAGGGACACCGCCGACCCGCCGGTGCTGCGGGCCCACGCGGCGGCCAGGTGCTCCTGCGCCAGCTTGGTCGCCGCGTACACGTTCCGGGGATCGGCCGGGGCGTCCTCGCCGACCAGCTCCGGGCTCAACTCCGCCCCGCAGCGCGGGCACGCGGGCTCGAACCGGCCCGCGTCGAGGTCGGCGACGCCGCGGGGACCGGGCCGTACGACGCCGTGCCGCGGACACGCGTAGCGGCCCTCCCCGTACACCACCATGGAGCCGGCCAGCACGAGGCGCCGGACGCCCGCCTCCGCCATGGCCGCGACCAGCACGGCGGTGCCGAGATCGTTGCGCGAGACGTACTCCGCCGCGTCGGCGACGCCGTTGCCGAGCCCGACCATCGCCGCCTGGTGGCAGACGGCGTCCACGCCCGTCAGCGCGTGGGCGACCGCCGCCGGATTGCGCACATCGGCGCCGGGATCCTCCCGGACGTCGTACACGACCGGCTCGTGCCCGCTCGCTCCGAGGGCCTCGACGACATGGGACCCGATGAACCCGGCACCGCCGGTGACCAGTACACGCATACGGCCACGCTAGCCGCGCACCGGCCCGGGGCCCGGCGACGCGGCCCGTACGTCACGACTCCGTAAGAGGTGGCCGGTGCGACGAGGAGCGCGGTCACGTCCGCCTGCCGCGCTCCCGGCGCCGCAGTTCCCGCCGCGACTGCCGCTCCGCCTTGTCCTCCGCCCGCCTGGCCTGCTGGTACATGCGGGCGAGTACGGCCTGGGAACGCGGCAGCGACGCGGGCCGGGCCTGCTCCAGCAGGGTGTACAGCTCGCGGGTGGCGAGAGCGGCGCGGGCGGGATCGACGTCCGCCTCCGGCGTGCGCAGGCCCTCGGCGATCCAGGGATCCGCCCGCTCGGGACGCGCGAGCACCCCGGCACTGCGCAGGGCGTCGTAGCCGTGCGCCCACGGGTGGCGCGCGACGTACCGGCGCAGGTTCCCGCCGGCCTCGGGGAAGTCCTCGCAGGCCCGGCACAGCAGGCCCGCCAGATGCTCGGAGCGGCGCGCGTCCAGCCCGGACTGAAGCCGGTCGAACAGCTCCGGGTCGGCGCGCAGGCGCGTGGTGAGAAACCAGTTGGCGAAGGATTCCGGTCCGATCCAGGGCTCCGCCATGTGTGCGGCGATCGGTGTGCCGCCGTGCAGGGCGAGGGCCCACCTCACCCAGGCGGACGTCTCACTGCGGGCCCGGTCCCTTTCCAGCCCCGCGAACGCGGGGAGCCGTTCGAGCACGTGTGCGGCGGCGACGTACTCCCGGTGGCTGGTCAAAAGCAGTGCCAGCATGGCGAGTTCGGGCAGGGCGGGCTGCTCGGACAGCCGGGGGAGCGCGGGGATGCCGGGGGCGCTGAAGGACTCGGCGTGGTGCCGCCAGCGCCGGCGCTCGTGCGTGAAGAGGATCTCGGCGATGTCCTCGAAGCGTCGGGGGACCTCGGTCGAGGGCTCGTCGGTCAGCGCGGTGACGAGGGCCCGGGCATGCAGGTCCAGGGGTGTCCGGCCGGGCCCGGTGGGGGTGAGGTCCGCCCGCTCGGCGGCGGGGGCCCGGCCGAGAGCGGTCGTGAGGGCGGCGACGGCCTCCGCGTGGCGCTCGGCCAGGGCGGCGCGGTCGAGCACGGGCGGCGCCAGGTTCAGCACGGGAGCCTCGTCGACGAGACGGCGGGCCTCGGGGCTGTCGCGATGGGCGAGTTCCTCGCAGACCACCGCGCGGAAGCGCTCCGCGTGCCGCACGACGAACAGCAGCCGCACCGGCGGCGCGCCCTGCGCAGGGCTCCGGAACGCCCGGAGCAGCGGGACCACGTCCGCACGCACCCGGGAGTGCAGATGGCTGTCCGTGTCGGAGCGGCTGTCCGCCTCGTCCACGACGACCAGCGCGGGCCTGCCCCGGTCGCGCAGCGCCGGGAACAGCGCCGGACCGGTGCCGCGCAGCAGCCGCCCGGCGGTCCACTCCCCGCCGAGTGCCCGGGCCAGCTCCAGCGCCAGCCGCGAGGTGCCGACCCCACGGTCACCGGCGAGCAGCAGCACCGGGTGCGGGTCCGCCTCGTCCGCGCACCAGCGTCGCAGCCGGGCCAGCTCGTCCTCGCGATCGCGGAAGGGCACGGGGCTGTGCAGCGGCGACAGCAGCCGGAACACTGCGGGCTCCGAACCCGGGTCCACGGCCACCGGGTTCGGGTTCTCCAGGACCTTCCGGTACGCGAGGAAGCGTTCGGCCCGCCGGATGTGCGCCTCGATCCCGTGGTCGATCACGTATCCGGCGAGCCCTGCGACGATCAGCGTGCCGATCTGCCACCACGGCACGTGCCACAGCCGGGGCCGGGCCACCCGCACGATGATCCCGGCGAAGCCGGCGATCACCAGGGCCGGGCCGCCCCATCCGGCCACGTCCGCCGCGATCCGCAGGCCTCGGCCCGGCCCCGGATCGTCCCATCCGCCCCGCCCCGCACCCCGGCGCCCCACCGCACCCATGGCATCCTCCCCGTCCGCGCCCGAGCCCGAGCCCGAGCCCCCATGATCACGCGGCAAGTCCCGTCCGGCAACGCCCCGTTGATCAGGGGCGGCGGGGCAGGGCGCGGTTCCGTGAGCGTTTCAAGAATCTCTGTCAACAACGTTGACTCCCACGTGCGGCGCCCTCACATTACTTTTCAGTAGTACCTAGCGGTAACCCCCACGCTTCACGGCACTCCCCTTGCTCTGAGCCGCCACTTTCTCGCGCACCAGCACCCGTGCGGGCTCTCTCGTGCCCGCCGGCTCCGTGTCCCCCACCCGAGAAGAGGGAGCACCTGCCATGCCCACGCCTGCCCTGCGCCGCGTCGTCGCCGCGGCATCCGCACTCGCCGGAACCCTGGCCCTCGGCCTCACCGCCACGCCCGCCCAGGCCGCCACCCCCCTGAACTACGCGGCCCTCGGCGACAGTTACAGCGCCGCCTCCGGCGTCCTGCCCGTCGACCTCGGCAACCTGCTGTGCCTGCGCTCCACGGCCAACTACCCCCACGTCCTCGCCGCCCGCACCGGCGCCCGGCTGACGGACGTCACCTGCGGAGCCGCCCAGACCAAGGACTTCACCGCGTCGCAGTACCCCGGGATCGCCCCGCAGGCAGACGCCGTCACCTCGGACACCGACCTGGTGACGCTGACCATCGGCGGCAACGACAACGGCACCTTCATCAACGCCGTCCTGGACTGCGGCACCGCGGGGATCCTCAGCGCCGGCCAGGGCAGCCCCTGCGAGGACAGGTACGGCACGTCCTTCGAGGACGCCATCGACGCCAACACCTACCCCGCGCTGAAGAGCGCGCTGGGCGCCGTACGGGCCAAGGCGCCCGACGCCCGCGTGGCGGTGCTCGGCTACCCGTGGATCACGCCCGCCACCGCCGACCCGTCCTGCTTCGCCCAACTGCCCATCGCCGAGGGCGACGTGCCGTACCTGCACGCCATCCAGGCCCACCTCAACGCCGTCGTGGAGCGCGCCGCCGAGGAGAGCGGAGCCACATACGTCGACTTCTCCCAGGCCTCCGCGGGGCACGACGCCTGCAAGCCGATCGGCACCCGGTGGATCGAGCCGCTGCTCTTCGGGACGAACATCGTGCCCGTCCACCCCAACGCGCTCGGCGAACAGCGCATGGCCGAGCAGACCATGAGCGTCCTCGGCCTCGACTGACCGCAACGCGGCGGGAGTTCAGGCCCCTGCGCCGCCGTCGACCTTCAGCACCGCCCCGCTCACGTAGGAGGCACGGTCGCTCAGCAGCCACGCGGCGGCCTCGGCGATCTCCCCGGGGTCGGCCGCACGGCCCAGCGGGGTGCGGGCCTTGAGCCGGTCGCGGAGACCGGGGGACCGCTCCTCCCAGGTCCGGATCATCTGCGTCAGCGTGCCGCCCGGCGCGACGGCGTTCACCCGGATCCCCTCCGGGCCGTACGTCACGGCGGCCGACTCGGTCAGGCTGTTCACCGCCCGCTTCATCGCGGCGTACGCGGGCAGTTCGGGATTGGCCCGATGGCTGCCGACGGACGAGTTGTTGACGATGGCACCGGTCCCCGCCGTCGCCCGGATCGCGTCGACCTCGGCGACCATGGCCAGCCAGACGCCCTTCAGGTTCACCGCGTAGACATGGTCGAAGTCGGCCTCCGGCAGCCCGTCCATGGGGCCGGGCGGCTGGATCGTCGCACCGTTGTTGAAGGCGACGTCGAGACGGCCGTACACCTCGACGGTACGGTCCACCGCCGCCCGCACGCTCCGCGCGTCGGCCAGCTCGCACACCACGTGGTCCGCTCTGCCGCCCGCCGCCCGGATCTCCTCGGCCACGGTCTTCAACTGCTCCTCCGTACGGGCCGCCAGCATCACCCGGGCCCCCTCCCGGGCGAAGAGCCGGGCCGCCGCGGCGCCGATCCCGCGCCCGGCGCCGGTGACGAAGGCGACCTTGCCCGCCAGGAGGCCGGGAGCGGCGGCGGTCGGGAAAAGGGTGTGTGTGTTCTCCATGGCACCGAGCCTGCGGCCGTGCGCGGGGCACATCCAGGCACCGGGAGTACCTGGATCGGCCGCGCGGCCCCCGCGCACACTGGAGAGGTGGACAGAGCGGAACTCGCGGCCTTCCTGCGCAGCCGGCGCGAGCGGATCGGCCCCGCCGACGTGGGCCTGCCCGCCGGGCCCCGCCGTCGCACACCGGGGCTGCGGCGCGAGGAGGTGGCGCAGCTGGCGTACATCTCGACGGAGTACTACACCCGGCTGGAGCAGGCCCGCGGCCCGCGCCCCTCGCGCGAGGTGCTGAGCGGGCTGGCCCGGGCCCTGCGCCTGACGGACGCCGAGCGCGACCATCTCCACCTCCTCGCCGGCGCCCCGCCCGGCCCGCCGCCCGGACCCTCCCGCGAGGTGCCGCGGAGCATCCTCGACCTGGTGCACCGGCTGCCGCACTCCGCCGCCTTCGTCACCTCCGCCCTGCTGGAGGTGCTCGCCTGGAACGACCTGGCGGCCGCCCTCATGGAGGACTTCTCGGCCCTGCCCCGGCGCGAGCGCAACCTCGCCCGCCGCGCCTTCCTCGGCCCGCGCCCCGAGGGACGCAGGCTGTACGGCGTCTGCGACGCGGACGCCTTCGCCCGGCATGCGGCCCGGCGCCTGCGCACCGCCGCCGCCCGCTACCCCGACGACCCCGAGGTGAGCGCACTGATCCGCGAACTCCTCGACGGCAGCGAGGAGTTCGCCCGGCTCTGGGCGTCCCACGACGTGGCGGTGACACCCACCCTGCGCAAGACGTTCCGGCACCCGGTCGTCGGGCCGGTCACCGTCAACTGCGACGCGCTCGACCTCACCGACCGGGACCAGCAGGTCGTGATCTACACCGCCGTCCCGGGCTCGTCCTCCGAGGAGGCGCTGCGGCTGCTGTCGGTCATCGGCACCCAGCGCATGGACGCGCCCCGCTGAACCGGACGGCCCCGGACGGCGGCACGGATCAGCTCCGCTGGAAGAACTCGACCTCGGCGAGGGCGACATGACGGCTTCCGGTGAGCCCCGTGACCGAGCCCAGCGTCAGCCGTACCTTCACCACGTCGTCGATCCCGGTCGTGACGGTCGTGTCGCCGGCCTTGTCGGCGAGGTCGATCTCCTTGTGGTGCACCGAGCCGTCCGCCGACGTGACCTCCATGTCCATCCGGAGCGCCCGCGCCTCCCGGTCGTACTGCTCCGGCTTCCTCGACGCGCCGTTGGTGATGATGAGGTCCACCATCCGGAACGGCTTGCCGAAGGTGTACGTGATCGAGGCTCCCGCCCCGGGCACGGCCCAATAGCGGTTGCTGAGCCCGTCCGTGGTGTTCTTCGCCGGATGCCCGGGCTCCTCGGCACTCGCGCGCACGTCCACCGGGCTGACGGCCTTGACGCCGCTGAGCTTGTCCCGGGTGTCCTCGAACAGGGCGCGCCCCGCGGGCAGGAGGAAGAAGCAGCCCGCGCACAGGGCCACGACCACGGCCAGGATCACCAGGAACCGGATCCACCGCCCGGACCCCGCCCGTACGCGGCGCCGCAGCGGCCAGATCGTCCGCCACCAGGGCAGCGGAGCCCGCTGCGCCGTCGGATCCAGCGGACTGGCACAGCGGCGGCAGAACCGGCGGCCGGGCGGATTGGGCGTGCCGCACACCGGGCACGGCACCCCGGACACCTCCTCCTGCGCCGCCACCGGCCGTACGACCGGCCGCGGCGCGACCGGCTTCGCGGGCGCCACGGGTCCGATGGCCTCGGGCTCGGGCTCGGCCGGGGGTGCGGGTGTGGGTTCCGGGCGCACCGGGGGAACGGCGGGAACAGGCGTCGCAGGCGGGGCGGACGGTACGGGTGCGGACGGTGGGGCATCGGCTGCCGTGCCTGCCGCCTCATCTGCCCCGTCGTCGGGCGTACGGGGCGTACGGCCTTCGGCCTCCCGAGCCGGGCGCTCCGCGTCACCGGTTCCGGCGTCGGCGGCCGAACTCCCACCCGTGCGCGGCGGGTTGACCACCTCTGGCGAGGCGCCCTCGGGCGACGCACCGCCCGGGCGCCCCGCTTCCCGCCGGGTCCGGCCCGTCAGCCTGGACCGCAGGGACGACGACGGGCGGACCGACGACGTGGAAGGCTCCCCGTCGTCTGAAGCCGCGGCGGCCGGTGGGGGCGTGGAGGTCGTGGAGGCCGGAGCGGGCGCCGGGGCGGGCGGTGCCGCGGACTCAGGCGCGGCGGCCGGAGCCGGGGCGGACGCGGACGCGGACCCTGGCTCGGGCCCGGACCCGGACCCGGACCCGGACCCGGAGGTGGCCCCGGACTCGGACGGGCCCTGCGGTGCGGCCTCCTCGGACCACCCCAGGTACGACCCGCAGTTGGAGCAGAAGTCGTCATCGGGCTCGTTGGACGCTCCGCACACGGGACAGGCGCGCACGGCGTCACCTCCCTTCGTCGGCGGGCGGGCCGGGCAGGATCTCCACCCGGCAGGAGACATGCACGGGGCACAGGGCCCGGACGGCCTCGCGGACCCGGCCCTCGTCCACCTCCGGGTCGCGGCCCGGCCACACCCGGACCAGCACCTCACCGGCCGGCGCGGGCGGCGGCTCGGTGCCCGGCGTGCGCGACCACACCGCCGCGCCGTCGCCGCTGACCTCGGCGTTCACCCCGAGGGTGAGCCGCAGCCGCTCCACCAGGCCGCGCCGGGTGCCGCGCCAGCGGTGCAGCTCCATCGCCCGCACCACCGCCTCGCGGCGCAGTTCCGCGGACCACTCCGGGTCGTCGGCGGCGCCCACCCACGACGCCAGCCAGGCCACGAAGTCGAGCGGCGCGACGCGCGGGTCGAGGTAGGCGGGCAGGCTGTCGAGGGTCGTGAACACCGGGGCGAGGACGGTGTCCAGACCGGCGGTGAACCGCTGGGCGAAGTCGTCGTCGGCGTAGAGCGCGGGCAGCAGCCCGCCGATCGGGTGCCGGCTCGGCAGGCCGGGGACGGCGGCGCGGCTCATGCCGTACCTCCCGGCTGCTGCATCGGCTGTACGACGACCTGGTGCTGGTACGAGAACACCAGCGCGCCCGCGGCCACGTCGACACGGTCCGCCGGGGTGCCCCGCCGGCCCGTGATCGGGTCGGCGGCGAACAGCCGGATCTCCTCCACCAGCGCGTTGCCCGTTGCGCGTTGCAGCAGGCCGAAGATCTCGCCGTACTGCACGGGCCGCCCGAACGGCCACCCGGTGCCGTCCGGTCCGCCGTGCAGCGGATTGAGGTACCGGAACAGCGCGGCGAGGGCCGCGTCCCGTACCCGGTCGGTGTCCTCGGGGGCCGTCGCGAGCCGGGCGACGACCGTGACGCCCTGGTAGACCGGCGGCTCCACCACCAGCCGGGTCCCGAGCAGCCGCCGCTCGTCCAGGCTCTCGGTGATCGCGGCGAGCACCTGGTCCGAGGGGATGAGCTGCTCGAAGCGGAGCCGGTCGCCGTCGTCGGCCACGGCGTCCGGCACCACCAACACCCGTACGGCGCCCGCCCCTTCGGCCGTCGGCAGACAGCGCACCCGGTGCACCGAGGGCGCCGCCTGCCGGGCGATGATCTCGTAGTCCTCGACCGTCACCGCCCGCTCCTGCATCCGCAGCGCGTCCGGCGCCCGCAGCTTGGCGTTGGCGACGGTCTCGCCGTCCACCCCGCCGCGCGCCGCCTCCCGGTTGACGACCCGGGCGATGTACGGCACGGAGCTGCGCAGCACCGAGATCGCGCCCCGGGCCACATTGCCGGCCGGGCCGCCGCCGGTGCGATAGCGGGACACCCGGATCTGGGCGCCCTTCTCCGGCACCGCCCCGCACAGGCGCACCGTCCCGTTTGGCTCGCGCAGCGCGGGCGGGAAGGTGAACTGGCCGGTGGTCGCGTCTACTTGGACGTGCCGGTCGGCGGGGCCGGAGCGGCCGAAGTGCTCCACGACGTCCCAGCGGAGCCAGCCGTCGGCCGAGGAGACCTCCACCACCGGGGGCTCGCCGTCCAGCAGCACCGGCGGCCGGCCGAGCCGGAACGTCTGGCCCGGCACCCCCTCCGACGTGCCGAGCGGTACGTCCGTGACCGTCTCCGCGTGCTCGACGGTGCCGGTGCCGCCGACCGTGAAGGCCGTCGCCTCGCGCACAGTCGGTGACTCCGAGTAGAACGGCTGGCCCGGCTGCGCCTCGGTGACCCGGCAGCGCAGCCAGCCCGCGCGGGCCCCGCCGATCACCGAGGCCGTGTGCCCGGCCGGGACGTACACGATGACCTCGCCGGGCCGGTTCAGGCCGCCCGTGGTGTCCGAGCCGGTCTCGCACACCTGCCAGCGGGCGCCGTCCCACGCCTCCCACACCAGCGGCGGCTGGCGCGGGTCGACGCCGACGCCCTCCACCCGGCTGTCCAGCCGGACGGCGACGATGCACCGCGGCACGGCCGCGGGCAGCCCGAACAGCAGCGCGTCCCCCGGCTCGGGCGCCGGCTGGAAGCACCGCACGTCGCGGCCCTCGCCCAGCTCACGCGTCCTGTCGGTCTGCTCACCGGTGCGCGGGGCGGTCACCAGACGGGTCAACTCGCTCGGCACGATGCGCAGTTCATCCGTGGTGGCGAACACCACGGGCTCCTCCGCCTCGCCGTCCGCCGTGGTCACCTCGGTCCCGGCGTGCAGCGTCACCGCGTCGGGCTGCGGTGCCGACAGCCAGAAGTCGACCTCGGCGCTCGCCGCCGCCGGCGGGAACAACCGGATTCCCAACAGGTCCAGGAAGGCGGTGTAGTTCTTGTCCGGCACCCGGTTCAGCCGGTACAGCAGCTGGTCGACAATGTAGGCGAACGTCTCGATCAGGGTGACACCCGGATCGGAGACGTTGTGGTCGGTCCACTCCGGCGCGCGCTGCTGCACGTACCGCTTCGCCTCGTCGACGAGTTGCTGGAACCGCCGGTCGTCCAGGTTGGGGGAGGGCAGGGCCATCAGTCCGCGACCGCTTCCTCGGCCCCCTCCTCGGAGGGGATCGTGTAGAAGGGAAACACCAGGTTGCGCCGGTCGTTGGTGGAACGCACCGTGTAGCGCACGTCGATGTAGAGGGTTCCGTCGTCCACCGCGTCGAAGGCCACCACCACGTCGTCCACCGTGATCCGCGGCTCCCAGCGCTCCAGCGCCGTGCGCACCTCCTGCGCGATCCGGCCGGCGGTGGCGCCGTCGCCGGGCGCGAAGACGTACTCGTGGATGCCGCAGCCGAACTCCGGCCGCATCGGGCGCTCGCCGGGCGCGGTCCCCAGGATCAGCCGGATCGCCTCCTCGATCTCCCGCTCCCGCTCCACCATGGCGATCCCGCCGGTCGGCCCGACCCGCAGCGGGAACGCCCAGCCGCGGCCGATGAACCGTTCGCTCATCACACCCCTCCGATCTGGACGTTCAGGGCGCCGAGCTGAACGGTCGCGCCACACGTGGTGGAATCGCCCATCCGGGCCGCCGGCAACCCGCCGATGAGCACCTGGCCCGAGACGAGCGAGGCCGGATTGGGCATGATCACATTGCCCGGGCCGAGGGCCGCGTGCGGGGGCACCACACAGGTGTGCAGACTGCCCACGACGGCGGCGGGCCTGCCGCCGATCAGCACGCGCGCCACCGCCGCGGCGGCGCCGGGCGGCGGGGTGGCGATCACACCCCCGTGGTTGGTGGGGTCGCCGGTACGGGCTGCGGCGGGCATGCCGGGCTCCTCGGAATCCAGGGTGTTCATGGCCTCAACGGCCTTGGGAAAAGGGTGAACCGTGTCGATGGTGATCGTCAGTTGATGCGCACGAGATCCGCCTTCAGTACGCCGAGCAGGCCGCCGTCGAGCGTGAGTTCCGTCTGCCCGGAGACCGTCACCGAACGGCCCCCGACCTTGACCGAGTTGGTGCCTTCGATCTCCACGCTGCCGCCCTTCACACTGACCTTGCCGGTCTTCGCGTCGAGCGTGATGCCCCGGCCGTCCAGCACCACCGAGGACAGCGCCCGCCGGCCGCCGGCCGCGTACACGGTCAGCTCCAGCCGGTTGTTGCGGTCGTCCAGCAGCACCTCCAGCCGCTCGTCCGCGGTGCGCAGCCGCACCCCGGACGGTCCCGTCGCAGGATCCAGCAGTTCGAGCCGATGCCCCGAACGCGACACCACCGAGCGGCGGTTGACCTTCCCGCTGGTCCGGTCGATCAGCGGCACGTCGTGTTTCGAGGGCCGGTCCACACCGTTGTACAGGCCGCCGATGACGTACGGGCTGTCCAGCAGGCCCTGTTCGAAACCGACCAGCACCTCGTCGTTGACCTCGGGGCTCACCACACCCCCGCCGCCCTTGCCGCCCCACTGCACCGTACGCACCCAGTCGGTGACGTACGTGTCGTCCAGCCAGGGGAACCTGAGCCGGACACCGCCGCTCTGCGCACCGCCCGGCTCACGCACGTCCGTCACCACGCCGATCGCCAGCCCCGGCATGCGCGGGCCGCGCCCGGGCGCGTTCGCGCCGGTCACCAGGCCCGCCAGGGACCGGTCCGGACTGGCGCTCACCCACACCGTCGTCCGGTAGCCGCCGTGCGGGTCCAGACTGTGCTGCACCGCCGTGGCCGTGTACCGGCCGGAGAACGCGGGCCCCACGTTGCCGAGCGCGACCGGCACGCCCGCCCGCAACCGCGGACTTCCCTCGACCAGCGCCTCCACCTCGCCGAAGCCGGCACCGACCTGAGCGGCCAGCGCACCCGCGACGGCCGTCGTCTCGGCCTGCGTGCGGTACGGCGTGTCCGTCACCGTCAGCTTCGCCGACTTCCCGAACCGGGCGCCCAACGCCGGTGCCAGACCAGGCAGTACGGTGTCGCTGGTCACCGACTGCTGCCGGGCCACCAGCGCCGTCTTGGTGGTGACGTCCCAGCCGCGCACCTCGACCTGCGACGCCCCGTCCGCACCCGACAGCGCGGCCCGCAGCGCCAGCAGGTTGCGCCCGTACTCCAGCACCATCGGGCTCTGCGTGGCCGGTGTCGACGGCGCGGGCGCCGCGGAGGCCTTCTCGGGCTCGGTGAACTGCAGCACGCCCTTGTCGTCCACCCGCACCTGCGCACCGCTCTCGCCCGCCAGGTACTGGAGGAAGTCCCAGTCGGAGACGTTGGCTTGTGACAACTGCTTGTACGTGACCGGCGCGGCTTCGACCTTCCCGACGGGGAGCCCCGCCCCGGCGGCCACCTTGCGGACGATCGCGGCGGCCGTCATGTTCCGGTACGCCACCACCTTCCGGCCCCGCTGGAGCCGGTGCGCGACGGAATAGGCGCGCACCACCGTGAACGACCCGGTCGAGTCCCGGTCGATCTCCACGGCCGTGACCTCGCCGTTGAACAGCCGCTCACGGGCCTGCCCGGAGACCGTCACGACCGACACCCGCAGCGGCGTACCGAGGGTGATGCCGGTCGACTTCAGGAACTCGTGGTCGGGATCGCGGTACGTGAGCACCGCGGTGTCCGGCAGGCCCACGTTCTCGTCCACGACACAGCTCACCAGCTGCGCCGCCCAGATCCGCGGCAGCTCACCGGGCGCCTCCACGACGGGGTCCGCCGCGAACGACCGGCCGCCGCGTGCCTCGGGTGTGCTCACCGTTCCTCCTCACCGCCCACGTCCCCGAGCGCCGGCACCACCAGTTCGGCACCGGGCGCGAGAGCCATCGGGTCGTCGATCCCGTTCGCCTCCGCGATGACCCGCCAGGCCGTCGCGTCGCCGTACTCCCGCCACGCCAGCAGCGGCAGACTGTCCCCGGCCACCACGGTGTGCGTGCTGCGGGCCGTACGCGCGCCGGAGGTCGGGTTCTGCCCCGGCGGGTCGACGCTCGCCTCCTCGATCGACAGCGAGCAGGTCGCGCGCAGCGGCTTGCCGTCCACGTCGAACAGCGAGTACGTCACCGACAGGCTCGACAGCACCCCGTCGAACGACGTCGTACGGGCCGAACCCCACTCGAAGCGCACCCACGGACTGGCGGGCTTCTTCCGGGCGAGGCTCGCCGGGGTCGGCACGCACCCCTTCATCAGCTTCTCGACCGCCTGCTCGACCGAGTCGTCGTGCTTCGAGGTGGCGTCGAGGAAGACCTCCAGGCTCAGCTCGCGCGGGCCGCTGCCCACGAACTCCGGCAGCGCCGACTCCCCGGCCATCCGCGACGGGGTACGGCGCCACTCGGTGGACTTGCGCAGCTGAAGGCTGTTGGGGTTGAACTGGAGGTTCAGCCGCGCGATCGTCCCGCCGGGCTTGGCGCCCACCGCCGCCGGGGGTTCCTTCAGGGTCAGCTGGGCCCTCGCCACACTGGCGCGAACGGCGGCCATCAGGAAGGCCTCAGTCCCTCGTGGGCGATCTCCAGCGTCTCCACCGCCGCCTGCGAGGTGGCGGGATCGAACGACGGCCCCTGCCAGCGCACCGGCACGATGCCGAGCACCTGCCAGCTGATGATCTTGCTCAGATCCGGCCGCAGCGCCACGATCTCCCCGTCCTTCGGCTCCACTCGCCGCAGTGTCTCGTCCAGCCAGCGCGCGATCTTCGCCGTGTCGGCGGTGACCGGCCGGGTGAGCGTGATGTTCGACCAGGTCACCCGGCCGGGCAACTGCCAGGTGAAGCCGTTGTTGCCGCCCTCGGCGTACGTCTCCATCTCCACCTCCGCCCCCATGCCGGAGCAGGTGTGGAAGGCCCCCAGGTCGTTGCCGCCGATCGCGAGCCGGAAGAACACGCTCGTCGCGAAGATGTTGTCGGTCATCCGTAGGTCATCCGTTCCCTGTCCTCAGCGCCGTCCGTCATACGGCCGGCCCGCACGTTCCCGCCCCCGCCGCAGATCGGCCCGCAACAGCCGCGCCATCGGCTCCAGCAGCCGCCGCGCCAGCTCGTCCAGGTCGATCCCGGGGTCCCGCGCGGCCTCGGCCGACCGGACCGGGTGCGAGCCCGTGGCCCTCCCGGTCGCCGTCCCCGCGGACGGCGACCGCTGCACCGTCCCCGCGGGCACGGCGGCCACCGGCACACCGGGAGGTACGAGACCGGCGCCGGTGGGGGTGCCGGTGGGGGCGTTGGCCACGGCCCGCTGGACGACGGGAATCGGCGGGGCGGGCCGCGGATCCGGGCCCGCCGGGCGGTCCCGCACCGGGGCCGCCTGCGGATCGGTCACGGGCAGCGGCTGTGGCCGCAGTGGTGTGGCGCGCTGGACGGGTGGATTCGGCCGTACGACGGGGACGGCGCGGCGAGGCTGCGCCGAACCGAACTCGCGGGAAGGCGAGTTGTACGACGCGGTCGACCCCGGGATGCCCCCGACGCTGCGCTGCAGCTGCGTTGCCGGTGCCGGTGCCGGTGCCGGTGCCTGCGCCCGTGCCGGTGCTTGTGCCGGTGTCTGCGTCCCGGTCGGTTCGCGTCGCCAGGACGCGGTCACGACCGGACGCTCGGCGGCGCGGGCGACGGCGGGCGGCGCGATGCCGTCCGGGACCCGGGTGTTGACCGTGAGCGGGCGAGTGGCGAGCAGGGAAAGGCTGCGCTGGGCCGTCCCGTGCGAGGCCGTGAAGGTGTGTGCCGCGAGGGGGGCAGAGGAGGTGACGGCCCGGGCGATGACGACCGGCGGGGTTCCACCGGGGCGCGTCCGGGGCGGTGCTCCGGTGCTGCTCGCGGACACCGTCCGGGTCTCCGATGCGGGCGTGGGCCGCGCCGGGCCGGTGCCGGGTTCGGGTGTGGCGGAGGGCGTGGGCCGAGGGCCGCCCGGAGTGACGAGGGGGGTGGCGGTGGTCGGAGCGGGGTTCGCAGATGACGGTGGATCTCCCTTGTCCGCAAGGGAGTTGGTGTCGATGCTCGCGGTGTCTGTCGTGCCCAGCAGGGGGGCGGTGCCCGTGTGGGGGCCGGATACGGACCGGTCCGCGTGTGCGGGGGTGCGCTGGACGTGCGGAGTGACCGGGCCGACCGAGGTGTGCGGCCGACGACCGGGACCGGCGGAACCCGGCACGTCCGCCGTCGCCGGCATCGACGGCAGCGGCGCCCCCAGGCCGCCACGGGCCCGGACACCGGACGCGCCGGTGGCAGACGGGCGTGCGTCGGACGGGCGGGGCGGGGCGGGAGCGGCAGCCGGGCTGGACTCCCGTCCCTCGGCCCTGGGCGCCGCCGGACCGCTTACGTGCGAACCCGGCGCGGGAACAGGAGTGTCCACCTGACGCTGCACGATCGGCAGCGCCGGTCCGTCTGCCGGTCGAGCGGTGCCTGTGGCGTCGTCCGTCAGTGGCCGTGCGGTGGAAGGGAGTTCGGTCAGGGGTGCGCCCAGCGGCGGCCTGGTGTCGGGGCGGGCGGGGGCGGCGGCGCGCTGCACGGTGGGCGTGTCCGGTGCCAATGGCCCTGCAGTTGGGGGAAGTTCAGGCATGGATTCGCCCAGCGGCGGCCTGGTGTCGGGGCGGGCGGGGGCGGCGGCGCGCTGCAGGGTGGGCGTGGGCTCGGGAGCGGGGGCGTCCAGCTGGCGTTGGACGATCGGCAGTGCCGGACCGTCCGCCGGGTGTGCGTCCTCCGCCGGTCGGGTCGCGCCCGTGGCGTCGGGTGCCAATGGCCGTGCGGCGGAGGGGAGTTCGGTCAGCGGTTCGCCCAGCGGCCGCCTGGTGCCGGGTCGGGCGGCGGCGCGCTGCACGGTGGGTGTCGGTCCTGCGGGTGTGGTCCGGGGACCCTCACCCGTGAGGGGGACCGGCGCCGCGTCCGCATGGGTGGCAGTGGGGGAAGGGGGCACCTCTGTCGCTCGGACGGTGGGCCGTAGCGCCGTGATCCGTCGTACCGGCGTGGCCACGCGCCGGGCGACGGTCAGCGAGGGGCCCGGAGTCGTAGGGCGCACGGGACTGTTCGCCGCCCGCTCCCGCGATGTGGGGCGTCCGGCCTCCGGTGCCGTACGGCGGACGGCAGGAGCCCCGGGCGCGGCGGAGACACGCGAGGCGTCCGGCACCACGGCGATGCGCCGTACCACCGGAATCTCCGGTCCCGGTGCCGGGCGGCCGGGATCGTCGGGCCGCACCACACGGGCACCCGGGCCCGCGCCCGTCTTCGAGTCGGCGCCCGGCCCCCCGGTCCGCTGAACCCGCGTCCTCGGCGCGGTCGTCGGGACGAGAGGGGCCGAGGCCACCGGGCGTTGGACGGAAGCGGTATCGGCCGCGGGCGTCTGCCGGGTCCGGTCCGGCCCGGTTCCGTGTGACGGCACCGAGGTCCGCGAACGGTCAGCGGTGTCGTTCCCCTTGCCGCTGCCCTTGGCGTCCCTGCGGTTCTCCTCGGCGGCCGGCGCCGTACCCTCGTGCGCGGCGCCGGATTCGCCGCCCTCGCCCTCCCCGGCGTCCGTCCGCAGCGCGCGCAGCAGCAGCGGTCCGCCGTCGGCGTACGTCCCGCCGGTGGCGGGCGGGCCCGTCACCCCGCGGACCAGGCCGACCGGCGCGGACGGCAGGACGGCGTGTCCGAGACCGGTGTCGAAGGACGGGTCCTGCCACGAGGCGAGGCCCGCGCGGAAGGTGAGGCCGTCACTGACGCCGAGCGGGGCGCGGGCCACGGTCGGCGCCGGCGGCGAGGTGCGGCGCCAGCCGCCGTCCCAGTCGCCGGGCAGGGACGTGCCCTGCGCACCCGGCACGGAGGTACCCGGCACGGACGCACCCGGTACCGATGGATCCGCCGCACCGGACGCGGACGTGCGCGCGGCGGAGCCCGGCGCGGCAGTCCGCGCCGCGGCCCGGCGGCGCAGTCTGTCCCGCCATGCCATGTGTTCAACCGCCTTCGTTCACACGGGTGTTGATACGGGCGATCTCGGTCACCCACTGCTGCCGCTCGGCGTGGGTGAGGTCGAGGATCTCCTCGCGCTGCCAGTGGAAGTGGTAGGCGATGTACGCGATCTCCTCCCGCAGCCGGGGGAGTGCGTACGTCACGATTCCCCCAGGCGCCCACCCGAGAGGTCGACCTCGAAGGCGCCCTCGCAGTGCGGGCAGGTCACCGCCGCGCGGGTGTGTCCCTCGCTGTTGACGCGGCGGTAGAAGTCCTGGAGGAACGCGACGTCGGTGGCGTACATCCGCTCCACGATCCCCGCGTGCACGTCGGTGATCGTGCCGAGCCGGGTGATCACCTGGCTCAGCAGCACCACGCTCAGATAGGCCGGGTTCTCCTTGACCCGCAGGTCGATCTGCGGGCGCAGTTCGTCGCGGGCGGTGGCCAGGCGCATCGAGCCGTGCCGGTGGAGTGTGCCCGCCTCGTCCACGTACCCGCGCGGCAGCTCGAACTCGAACTCCGTGCGCAGCCCGTGGTCCTGGGCCGGTGCGGGGCGGGCGGCCGGGGCCTGGGGCTCCTCGGCCGCCGCTGCCTCGGCGGCGGGCGCCGTCGCCTCCAGGAACTCCTCCAGGTTGCCCGCCGTGACGGTACGGCGCCTCATTCGACGACGATCTCCTCGAACACGATCGTGACGCTCTCGGTGGCCGCGGCGGACTCACCGGCCTTGAGGGAGGGCCCCTCCCACTTGGAGGCCCAGCCGTTCATCAGCTGGATGCGCCGTACCGTCTCGCCCTTGGTGTCCTTGATCTCGATGGTCAGGTTCTGCCGGGCGGTGTCGACGGCACCGTTGTTGAGGGTCTCCTTGATCCACTTGGTGAACTCGCTGCTCTTGTCGAGTCCCCGGGTGATCGTGATCTCACCGGCCTGGCGCGCGCCGGGCTGCTTGCGGATGATCTGCTTGCCCGTCGAGGTCACCTGCCTGACCTCGACGACCTCTTCCTCGACGGAGAACCCGCTGATCTCCTGGATCGACTCGACCATGTAGCCGCCGAGCTGCACGCCGAAGACGTGGGTGGAAAGAGCATCGCCCTCTGCCATGACTGTCTGTCACCTTTCCTTGGCCGACCCGCGGGTCACTCGTCGATGAGGCTGGTGCTGTCGGAGAACTGGGCCAGCCGGAACACCACGAACTCGGCGGGCTTGACCGGGGAGACACCGATCTCGCAGACGACGCGACCCTGGTCGATCGAGGTCTGCGGGTTGTTGTCGCGGTCGCACTTGACGTAGAACGCCTCCTCGGCGGTGCGGCCGAAGAGCGCGCCCCGACGCCATTCCTCGGTGAGGAACGCGGTGACGTTGCGCCGGATGCTCGACCACAGCCGGTCGTCGTTCGGCTCGAAGACCACCCACTGGGTGCCCAACAGGATCGACTCTTCGAGGTAGTTGAACAGGCGGCGCACGTTCAGGTAGCGCCAGGCCGGGTCGGAGGACAGGGTGCGGGCGCCCCAGATCCGGATGCCACGGCCGGGGAAGGCACGGACGCAGTTCACGCCGATCGGGTTGAGCAGGTCCTGCTCGCCCTTGCTGAGCCGGATGTCCAGGTCCACTGCGCCGCGGATCACCTCGTTGGCGGGCGCCTTGTGCACCCCGCGCTCGGCGTCGCTGCGCGCCCACACACCGGCGATGTGACCGCTCGGCGGGACCGTGGTGTTGCGCCCGGCCGCCGGGTCGAAGACGCGCACCCACGGGTAGTAGAGGGTGGCGTACCGGGAGTCGTAGCCCGCCTCCTCGTTGCGCCAGTGGCGCACCTGCTGGGCGTTCAGGCCGGGCGGGCTGTCCAGGACCGCGACCCGGTCGCCCATCTGCTCGCAGTGCGAGATGACCGCGAGCTGGACGGTGCGCACGCCCTCGGCGTCGATGTCGCCCCGCTGGTAGGCGCCCATCAGGTCGGGGACGGCGACCATGGTGATCTCGTCGATGGACTCCAGCCCGGCGAACCCGGTGCGGGCGGCCGCGTCACCGACGTACTCGGCCGGGTCGAGCCGGTTCGCCGCGCCGGAGCCGGGCGCCGCGGGGGCGGCCGGCGCGTCGGGCACGGCCACCGTCTGGCCGGCGGGCCGGGTCTGGCCGGCGTCGCGCTGCTCGGTGACCTCGATCAGCTTCGAGGCGCGCAGCTGGGTGACGACATAGCCCTTGACGTTCTTGCGGGTGGAGACGTCGTACGTCTCGACGACCTGGTCGCCCTGGCGCACCAGCAGCTTGAAGCGGTCCTCGGGCGGGTTCTCGCCGTCCGCGTCGGCGATCTCCACCGAGACCCCGGAGGCGCCGGGCCTGGCGGCGATATGGAATCCGCCGAGCGCGACCGGCTCGGCCGCCCGGACCTGCCGGGAGGCCTGGCCACCGCCGGCTCCGGCGGAGGCGCCGTCGGCGGGGCCGCCGATGCGCACCACGTAGGCCGCGCCGCCGCCGTTCGAGAAGTAGCCGTAGACGGCGTGCGCGAGGTAGGTGCCCTCGGTGAAGCCGCCGAACAGCTGGGTGTACTGGTCCCAGTTGGTGACCAGGGTCGGTTCGTGGAAGGGCCCGTTCTGGGCGAACCCGACGAACGCGGCGACGGCGGTGCCGACCCCTTCGATCGGGCGGGCACCGGACTGCACCTCCTCCACGTACACGCCCGGGGTGAGGTACGTCGGCATGCTCGCTCCTTCACGTTCCTATCGGGTCACACCTGCGTCGATGCCCTGGGGGCTGTCGTTTGGATCATCCCGGCGTCGGGGGTCGGGTCGGCCGGTCCGCACTGCTCGTGACGGCCGGCCTGATCCAAACGACACCCCCCAGTCTCCGAGGCGGAGGAGGCCCGGCGACAGGGGCGTTGGTACCTTGCCGGGGGCAACTGCGCTGCCTTTTCAGGCTTCGAGGGCGGCCGCCAGGTACGGCCCGAACTCGCTCTCCAGCACCAGCCGGCCGAGCTTGCGGTACTCCTGCACCACGGCCGACACCAACTGCCGCATGGCGAGCGGCTGTCCGGACTCCGCGGCGAGATACGCGGCGGTCACCGCACACGCGCGGATGGAGCCGCCGGCGAGTTCGAACCGGGCCGCGCAGAAGCCGAGATCCAGGTCGTCGGCGCGGGGCAGCCGGTCGCCCAGGCACCGCTCCCACAGGGCGAGACGCTGGTCGGCGTCCGGTACGGGGAACTCCGCCACCACGTCCAGCCGGCGGGTGAACGCCTCGTCCAGATTGGCCCGGAGGTTCGTGGTCAGCACCGCGATCCCGTCGAAGGACTCCATGCGCTGGAGCAGATACGCCGACTCGATGTTGGCGTGCCGGTCGTGCGCGTCCTTGACCTCCGAGCGTTTGCCGAAGATCGCGTCGGCCTCGTCGAAGAGCAGCACCGCGTTGACGGCGGACGCCTCGGTGAAGATCCGCTCCAGGTTCTTCTCGGTCTCGCCCACGTACTTGTCGACGACCGTGGAAAGGTCGACCACGTACAGGTCCATGCCGAGATCGGCGGCGATCACCTCGGCGGACATGGTCTTGCCGGTGCCCGACTCGCCCGCGAACAGCGCGATCACACCGCGCCCCCGGCCGCCCCCGGGCCGCATCCGCCACTGCCCGAGCACCTGCTCGCGATGCCGGGCGCGTACGGCCAGTTCGCGCAGTCTGCGCAGGGTCGGCGGGGGCAGCACCAGGTCGTCCCAGCCGACACCGGGCTGGACCCTGCGGGCCAGCCGGGCGAGCCCCGCGCCGTTCTGCGCCCGTACGGCCGTCCGCAGATCGTCGGGGGAGACCGGGCGGTCCGCGAGGCCCGCGGCGCGCACGGCGGCGTGCGCTGCGCGCCGCAGTTGTCCGCCGTCGAGGCGGTGTGCGGCGACGGCCCGGGCGAGCGTGTCGGCGTCGCCGTCCACGGACACGTCGGCGCCGGCCAGGGCGAGGGCGTGCCGCCAGCGCGCGGCCTGCCGTGCGGGGGAGGGCGCGGTCACCGGCAGGACGACCGGGGTGTCCGCCGCCCAGGCCGGGTCCCAGCCGTCCGCGCCGTGGGCGAACACGGGAACGCCGCGCAGCGCCGCGCACAACTCGGCGGCGCTGCGGGCCCGTTCGGTGGGTGCCGGGGGCAGTTCCTCCAGCGGGCCGAGGACGACACCCGAGTCGGTGAGCCGGGCCTCCAGCGCCGCGATCCGGGCGAGCGCGGGCAGTTCGGCGGAGCGCCGGGCGAGGGCCGCCGCGTCGAGCACCAGGGTGCCCAGCCCGGCGGCGCCCAGGGCCGCGGCGGCAAGGCCCGGCGCGTCACCGCCCCGGGCGTGCAGATGCACGAGACCGGACCCGGACCGCGCCGCACGGGCCGCCCGCTGGACCTCCTGCGCCGGTGCCGTCGGATCCTCCGCGACCGTACCGAGGACACCGGCGAGCCGGCCGTCGGGGGCCGTGTCGCCCAGCAGGAACGCGGTGACCCGGTCAGGGACAGCCAACACCCGTGACAGAGGCGGACGTTCGGGCTCGGTGATCTCCAGCAGTCCGCCCGCGACCAGGGGCGAGGACGCGGAGAGCCGGAACCGGGCGGGCGACGCCGGCGCGAGCCCGCACAGCTCCAGGGCCAGCCCGACCGTGGGCCGGCGGCGGGTCAGGTCGTCGTTGAGATAGCCGTAGAGCCGCTCGAAACGGGCGTCCAGATCGGGGGCCAGCGCGATCAGCAGCAGATCGGTGTCGAGCGGCGACAGGGCGAAGCGCGCGGCGAGCGTGCCGAGCACGGAGTCGGGCGGCGGGGGCTGCGGGTCGTACACCGGTACGTCGAGCCCGCCCGGCTCGTCCAGGATCCGCCGCACGGCCTCCGGGGTGAGGTACTGCCCCCGGTAGGGGTCGTCGGGGTCGGGATCGACGGCCCGGCGGGCCGCCACCGCGTACCGGATCCGCTCCTCGACCAGCCGCAGCCGGGCCCACAGGGGGTCCGCGCCGAGGCCCGTGACCGTCTCCTCCTCCACGTACGTCACGGCTGGCGTCCTCCCCGGCGGCGGCGCGCGGGAGCCGGACGCCGCTCGCGCGGGCCGGCGAAGCCCTCGTCCGGCCCCGGTTCGCTCACCCCGTCGTAGCGCAGCCGACGGCCCGGCTGCGGATCCTCGTCCTCCTCTGGGCGCGCGGAACGCACCAGGAGCCCCTCGGTGACCGGCGGCGCGGCGGCCCTGTTCACCCCGGCGAGGGGTGCGCGCACGCGGACGCCGAGGGACGCCTTCAGCTCGCCGCCGAGCGCCGACCACACATCGGAGGCGGCGGGCGCGTCCAGCCCGGCGCCGCCGGCGTCCAGGGAGACCGTCAGGCCCAGTTCGGCGAGGGAGCCCGTGAGATGCCGCTGCGGCAGCGCGTCGACGGACACCAGCGTCGCCAACACCTGTGACAGCAGCCGGTGTTCGTCCTGCGGGCGGCTCGCCCATGCGGTGACCAGGTACGTCAGCTCGAACCAGCGCGGCGGGGTGCGCCGCGCGACCACGAACCCGTCCGCGTCGTACACCTCCCCGGCGCCGCTGCCGCGCCGGGTCGCGTCCTCCCGGATGTCGTACAGGAACACGCAGACGGTGGGCGCGGTGCGGCGGGCCGCCCAGTCGCGGGTCGGCGCGTCGAAGACGGTCTCGACCCCGGACGCCTCCAGCCCGGACTCGCCGAGCAGCCCGCGCAGCGCCTCGTCGACCTCGTGGATCACCGGCGGGTCACCTCGTCGGGCGGCTGCACGCTGCCGTTCACCACCAGGAAGTCGGTCTTCACCGGGGAGAATCCGGGTCCGCTCGCGGTGATGACGCGCGGACCCGTCTGGTCCTTGGTGAGGATCAGCAGCTGGCCGATGAAGGTGCCGTCCGGCTTCGGCACGGTCGGCGCGGCGGCCGCGGTGATCCCGGGCTTCCAGGTGAACCGCACCGGCACGCCCGGCGGGAAGTCCTTGCCGCGCACCGAGGTGACGAAGCCGGGCTTGCCGATCGGCGGCACGGCGACGATCTTCGGCTGGAGGATCCGGATCGTGGTCCGCGTCCTGTTGTCGTCAGGGTCGGCGTCCGTACCGGTGGTGGTCAGGACGCCGGTGGCGCGGCCCGTCGTGGCGTGGTCGGGGGAGAGGACCACCCGTACGACCGTGCTGTCGCCCGGTGCCAGGTCCGGCAGCGCGCACACCCAGCCGCTGTCGCAGCCCGCGGGCGGCCCGCTGCCGGGGATGCCGCCGGGCAGCCCGATGTGCAGCCGCAGTCCGGTGGCGAGCGCGTTACGGCCGTTGCGCACGGTGTACGTCACCACGACCCGGCCGCCGACGTAGCCCGGGTCGGGCTGGGCGGTGACCCGGACGCCGGGTCCGGCCTTCGGCGCGGGCGGCGTCGGGGGCGGTGTGGGCGCCGGAGGAGTCGGGGTGGGGCTCGGCGGGGCCGCCGGGTGCACCGGCACGAGCGTCCGCGCGGTGTTGTCGCCGGGCTGGGGGTCGATGACGCTGCCCGTGACGGACCAGTCGACGGGCTGGTCGCCGACGGCCCGCCCGGTGACCGTCACGGTCACGGGCACCGTCGTGCCGGGCGGCACCACCCCGATGTCGCACTGCAGGGAGACGGCGTCGCAGGTGCCGCCGGGGAAGCGGATCCGGGTGACGGTGAGGCCTGCCGGCGGGGCGATGGTCAGCCGGGTGCCGGGAGAGGCGGCCGGACCGTTGTCGACGACGCCGACGCGGATGTCCGTGGTGTGGTCGACGGTGACCGCGGGCACCGTGCCCGGCGCGCGCACGGCCAGGTCCACCGACTGCTGGACGCCGGGCTCCTTCTGACGGCCCGGCAGTTCCAGGGTGAGCGGGCTCTGGTGACCGGTCGTGACGTTCAACAGGTGCAGCTTTTCAGGGCAGTTGACCTGGGTGTCCGTACGCGAGCTGTAGACGATGCCGTTGCCGTCCGCCGTCCAGGCCGCGTCGCGCGGCTGGTGCGGGCCGGTCGTGGTGGTGTCGGGCAGCTCCTGGTGGCAGCCGTCCGCGGTGGAGCGGGCCGCCTCGGGCAGCAGCACCCGGCAGCTGTCGCCGGACACCGAGGTGAGCAGCAGGCCGTTGTTCTCGTTGACTCGGCCGCCACCGTCCTTCCGGTTGAAGGCGATCTGCCGTCCGTCCGGGGAGAACGCGGGACTGTCGTCGATGACGGTGCAGTTGCCGGGGCAGGTCCGCGCGCTCAGATCCCGCTGCTGGTTCAGGTCGTTGACCGGCACGGTCCAGATGTGCTTGTTGCCGCCGCCCCCGTCGATGGTCATGTTCCGGGTGAAGGCGAGCCGGGTGCCGTCGGAGGACCAGGTGGGCTGGGCGTCGCCGCCCGTCTGCTGCCCGGCCGGCGGCACGATCTCGTGCACGATCGCGCCCGTCGTCGCGTCGGCGACGAGGACCCGGCTCGGACCCGCGGCGGAGCCGACCCCGCCCGGCGAGGTCCGGGTGAACGCGAGGTACTTGCCGTCCGGCGACAACGTCGGGTCGGTGTCCCAGTCCCGCGGCCCGCGCCCGGCCAGTGGCATCGGAGCGGCGTTGGAGCCGTCGGCGTCCACCGTCCAGATCCGCTCGATCCGGCTGTCCGCGGTGCCCTCGAACACGGTCACCACGATCCGGCGCCCGTCCGGTGTGTAGTTCTGCCGTTCGGTCCACGGGTCGTACCCGGCCGCCGGGTTGAAGAGGGGGTCCTTGGTCGGGTCGGTGTTGGAGTCGGCGGCCGGGTCCTCGTTCAGGATGGTCAGCCCGAGGTCGCGCGGGTCGGCGCCGTCGGTCCGGACGTCCTGAAGGGTCACCACGTGCGGACCGTGCACGCCGTTCGCCGTGTTGGTTCCCTTCGCCGTGGTGCGGTCCACCACGACGTAACCGCCGTTCTGCGGACCGAACCAGGTCGGCCTGCCGACCGCGCGGTCCTCCTGGAGCACCAGGTTCGGGGCCGTCGTGCGGTTCTGCACCTGGTACACGTGGTCCCAGTCGCCCTCGCAGCCACAGGTGCGGTCCGGGCTGAGGAACAGCACGCCCTCCCCGTCGGGCATCCAGGCTGCCCCGTGGGTCCGCCAGTTGACGGGTGTGCCGGTGAGCATCTGCTGGTCCCCGCCCGCGCCGCCGGTGAGGTGCAACCGGGGACCGGTGGAGGAGTCGGAGGTGTAGGTGTACGCGATGAGGTCGCGGTGCGCCGCGTCGTCGACCGGGTTCCACACGGGTTCCGTCGCCGTGCCGACCACGCTGGTGACCCGGGTCTCCGCGCCTCCGGCCAGCGGGCGCTCATAGATCTGGAACCCGAGTACCGAGTTGCTGTTGCCGGAGTACGCGATCCGCTGCCCGTCCGGCGACACGGTCGGGTCTTCCTCGTCGTACGGCGTGTCCGTCAGCCGGGTCAGTCCGGTGCCATCGGTGTGCACCAGCCACAGGTCGCGCTGCTTCTTGCCGTTCGCGCCGCCGGGCTCCGCCGAGTCGAAGACCACGGACGCGCCGTCCGGCGTCAGCCGGGGGTGCGCCGCGTCCCGGCCGCTGGTCAGCTTGCGCACCGAACCGTCGGCGGCGCGCAGATAGATCTGCGGGTTCTTCTCGTCACGGCGACTCGCGAACACCACGGTGTCCCCGAGTGCCGACGGCTCGACGTCGTCATGCTGCAGAACCGTCCCGAACAGCGGGTCGCTCTGCTTGGGGTTGATCACCTTGCCGAGACTGCGGTGCCCGGTGCCGGCGTAGACGATCCGGGTGGCGGCGGCGGTGGCAGCCTGCGGCCGGGCCTCGGCGCTGTCGGGCCCGGAGGCCGCCGTCACCGCGAGCAGCGGGACCAACAGGAGCAACGACGCGCCGAATCTCCCCAGCCGACGCTGCTCGCCGGGGCCAGCGGTGCCGTTCACGGTTCCACCTCGCAGTCTTGGAACACCAGGGTGTGCCCGGCCACTGTGCCCCCGCGCGTGTGTCGTGCGGCAGGGCGGCGGGGCCGTGCCCGGGGGAAGCGGGGGCTGCGCTTTCGGGCAGCCGCCGGGTGCCGGGCGCGTTGCGGGCGGGGGGATTCCCGCACCGCGCCCGGTTGCCCGACCGGCCCGTCAGATCAGCCCGCCGCGGACGAAGAGCGGTCCGGAGCCTGCCTCGGTACGCAACCGACGCTTCATATCAGCCCGTTGCGCAGCGCATAGCCCACCGCGTGGGCCCGGTTGCGCAGTTGCAGCCGGGTGGTGATCTCGTGCAGGACGTTCTTGACGGTCCGCTCGGAATACGCCGTCTTCTGCGCGATCTCCGACGTGTCGAACCCCTCCGCCACCAGGCGCAGCATGTCCGCTTCCCGCGCGGTCAGCGTGGACAGGGCAAGGCCGCGCGGATCGAGCGCCGAGCGCTGGAGGCCGCCCACATGAGTCAGCAACTTGCCGAGCAGGTCACCGGGGAGCACCCCCTCGCCGTTGGCCATCGCGAGCACCAGGTGCAGCAGCCGGTCCTGGTCGGCCTCGGCCCGCCGCAGCACCGCCGCGACACCGCACTCGATGACACGCTGCAGCGCCGCGGTCTCGAACGTTCCGACCACGAGCCCGGTGCGGGTGCCGGCATTGCGCTGCAGCCGTTGCAGCAGGGCGATGACATCGTCGTCCACGGAGTCGACGATCACGAGCGACGTCCGTGCCCCGTCCGCCTCGGCCTCGTCGACCAGCTCCACCTCGGGACGCTGGCGCAACTGGTGGACGACACCGATACGCAGCACCAGATCCTGTGCGTACACCGCCACGGTGACCCGGCGCGTCCGATCCTCGGGAGCTGTTCGCTGTGCCGCGGAGGGAGGATGGATGGTGAGCGTCGTGCGGGCTGGCATCAGGAGGTTCTCCTTCACGGAGCCGGACATAGTGAGCACCTGTTTCAACGGGACGAGAAGACATGACGAGAAGAACGGAGAGGGGCGCACCGGGCCAAGGAGGCGCGCGGAACGGGCGGCACCGGAGGGCGGCGCACGCGCCGCGCGCGATGGGTTCAACTGACCTGTCATCCCGTGGAGTTGGCCTTGACCGCTGGGGGCACGCCGACTGCCCGGGAATTGCCCTCGCATCTCTCGCGATGCTCCGGATCCGGTTCTACGGTCGTGGCGTGACGCCATCTGCTGCCTCTTCCGGCCCCGGAGCGCCCGGTCTCGACATCCCTGCCGTGACCGTGACACCGGGCGGTACCGCCTCCACCAGCCTGACCGTGCGCAACGACAGCGACATCGTCGAGGCGTACACCCTGGAGGTCGTGGGCGACTGCGCGGCCTGGACCACCGTGGAACCCGCGCGGGTCTCGCTCTACCCCGGCACCTCGGAGACGGTGACCATCCGGCTGGCCCCGCCGCGCTCCCCCGACGTGCGTGCGGGCGATGTTCCGCTGGCCGTACGGGTGTTGCCGGCCGAGCACCCCGAATCGGTCACGGTCCCCGAGACCACGGTGCACATCGAGGCGTTCCACGAGCTGCGCACCGAGGTGCTCCCGCGCCGCCGGCGCGGCTGGCTCCGCGGCCGCTACCGGCTCGCGGTGCGCAACGAGGGCAACACCCCGGCCCGGGTCTCCTTCGCGCCGCAGCAGCCGGGAGAGGAGCTGAAGTTCGGGTTCACACCCCCCGAACTGACCCTGGAACCCGGTGAATCGGCGGAGACCCGGCTGCGGTCGCGCATCGGCAAACCGGTCTGGTTCGGCAAACCGGTGGTCTGGCCATTCACCGTGCACGCGACGGACGCCGAGGCGGCGGCCGAGGCCGAGCGGCCCGGAGCCGTCGTACGGCCGCCGCTGGAGGCGGAGTTCGTCCAGATCCCGATCTTCCCGAAGTGGTTGCTGGCGGTGCTCGCGGCGCTGATCGCGCTCATCCTGGCCTGGTTCGCGCTGGTCCGCCCGGCGGTGCGCAGCGCCGCCAAGCAGGCGGCCGACGAGGTGGTCCAGCCCCGGCCGACCCCCGGCAGCAGCCAGAACGGGCAGTCCCCGGGCACCGGCGCGGACAAGGGCACCGGCAAGCAGCAGGGCGGCGGTCAGGGCGACGGCGGTTCCGGTGGCACCGGTGGCACCGGTGGTACGGGCGGCACGGAGTCCGGGAGCGGGCAGCAGAGTTCGACCACGATCGATGTGCAGACGGCGGGCGGCGGGAACAAGACCGGTACCTATGTGGTCCCCAAGGGCAAGATCTTCGGCATCACGGACATCGTGGTCGCCAACTTCCAGGGCGACGAGGGTCTTTTGACGATCACCTTCGGCGACCGGAAGATCACCACGATCGCGCTGGAGACCTTCCGCAACCAGGACTACCACTGGGTCACCCCTATCAAGATCCCCGCGGACGCCACCGTCACCATGAACGTGAACTGCGCGAAGCCGGGCACGCCGGCGACCGGACAGCAGGCGGCGCAGTGTCATGAGGTCCTGAACGTGAGTGGTGTGCTCAGTGATGTCACACGGTGAAGTGGTTCCTGCGCATATCGTTCGCCTCGTGCGGCGAGAGGGGAAGAGGTGACTCCCACTCCGACCGAAAACCGACACGGGCGTTCATGTGATCAGCATGTTTCCCGTATCGCCGCGCGTCCCGGAATCAGGGCGTCCGCGCTGATCAGGCCGGTCGGGACGGAGTAATCGAGGCCGTAGGAGGATTGGCCGGTTTACGCGCTGTGCTCCGGGGACCGCAGGACCGCGAACGCGTCCTGGAGCAGCGTGCCGAAGTCGTCCACCTCGGCTGAACCGGCCTCAGCGGCGCCGCGCGAACCATCCGCCGCCTCACCCTGTGCACCGGTTGCGGCCGCGCCCCCCCCGAGTGGATGAGCAGCGCACTGCGCACCGCGGCGGACCGGGCCAGGACCGAGGGGCGCAACGCGCGTCGGCGGGGCGGCTCTTCGGGGTCGAGGCCGGCGAAGTGCTCGGCGAGGGCGGCGGTGATGCCGTCCTCGGAATCGGTCAGGACACGGGTGCGCCGGGTCCCCCGGCCGGTCAGCGCGCGGGGCGGTGCGCCGACGGCGAGGACGGCGAGACCGCCGTCGAGTCCGGACGCGGCCGCGAGCAGGCTGTTGAGAACGGCCGTCAGGGGCGGCTCGTCGGCGGGCCGCCGCAGGATCTCGCGCCGTACGGGAGGGACGAGGTCCTCCTTCGAGGGGAAGTAGCGCACGAAGGTGCGCCCGGTGACACCGGCGGCCGCCGCGATGTCCTTGACCGTCGTGTCCTGGTAGCCGCGCTAGGCGAACATCCGTGTCGCCGTCTGGGGCAGGGTGCTGCGTGTGGCGGCCTTCTTCCGGTCCCGCCGTCCCGGCTCGGTCTCCCGTGTCACCTGCTCGTTCACCCGCTCGTCCTGCCACGGGGCGGTGATCGCGCGGAGATGGCATGGGCATGAGATGGGTCGCCGCCCGTGCCCACCGGGGACCGGGGCGCCCTGGGCGCGCGCCGTCGGCCGGGGCCGCCGCCAACACCGGTGGGCGGCCCCGCCCGAGGCGCTGTCCCTCGGTGGCGGCCGAGGGGGGTACGGCCGTCGCCGCCGTCCCCGGGGCGAACCGGATCGGCAGGCGTCGGCCGATGAGCAGCACGGCGCCGCCGAGGGCGAAGCCGTAGCAGGTGACCAGGCCGTGCCCGTTCTCCTGGGCAAGCCACATCGCGAGCCCGGCCGCGGGCGCGCACACGGCCGGCGCCCGCTGCCTCGGGGTGGACGCGGTCAGCGCCAGCCCGGCCGCAAGCGTCGCGGCGAGGAAGTACGTCGCGCCCGAACTCCCGGCGAAACCACGGGGATCGGTGCTGCGGGCCGGCTCGCCGAACAGCGCGCCGACGTGCTCGGGGAGCAGGATGCCGACGGCGAGCAGTACCAGTATCAGGGGCGCACCCCAGAACCACTGGGCGAGCGCGGCGATCACGGCGAGCGTGACGATGTTCCAGACGGCGCCGAACACCCCGCCGTTCTGCATGAACACCGAGGTCACCCCCCGCCACCAGCCGGACTCGCGCGGATCGCCGTCCAGCGCGTCCATCGCGCCGGACCAGCACAGCTGGAGGACCACCGCGCCGACGGCCACGGCCGTGACCGCGACGGCCGCGTACGGTACCGGCCGACGGCGGATCGTGTCCTCGCCGATCAGCAGCACCCCGGCCCTGAGCATCAGCACCAGCAGTAATGCCGTCGTCACATGGAAAAGAATCGCGCTCACGCAGTTCGTCCCCCGGTGCAAGCCCCTGGTCGCGGGCCGGCGATCACCTTGGCCGAGCGCGCCCCTGCACGGGGGGTGCGGTGCGGTCCCCGCATCGCATGATGGAAAATAGTTGCCTAGCGAAACCACCGGGATCATGTGAAAGGTCCTCCATGCCACACCTCACCGTCGACTACTCCTCCCATCTGGCCGGATCCTTCGACCCGGCGGCCCTGGTGAAGGAGTTGCACCCGCTCGTGGTCGAGGAGTCAGGCACGACGGGGGTGTGCAAGACGATGCTGCGCCCGCTGGTGACGTTCGTGGGGGACCGGCCGAGCGAGGAGGCGGTCTTCGTGCACGTGGAGATCGGGCTCATGCCGGGCCGCCCCGAGACGCAGAAGGCGCGGCTGTCCGAGGCGGTGCTGGCACTGCTGGGCAAGCATCTGCGGGTCGAGGGTGTGCCGCCGGAGGCGGTCCTCTCGGTGGAGGTGCGGGACCTCGCCGCCTCCTACCGGCTGTCGCCGTCCGCCCGCTGAGCCCACGGCCCGGTCCCGCCGCGCCGCCTGACCCGCCCGAACGACCTGCCCCGGCGATCCGCTCGAATTCGCTTGAGTGCCCTTCCGCCCCCGCACTACGTTGCCCCGGTGGATCTCTTCTCGCATTCCTGGGCGGCGCTGCGCTCAGCGGTCGCCGCACTCCCGGACGAGGACTTCGAACGGCCCTCGGGCTGTGCCGGCTGGCTGGTGCGGGACCTGGTGTGCCACCTGGTCATCGACGCCCAGGACGTGCTGATCACCCTGGTCACGCCCGCCACGGGCGAACCGACCGTCGACGCGGTCGGCTACTGGAAGCTGGTCGAGCCCCCGACCGGTGAGGACCCGCTCGACGCGCTGATCCCCCGGCTGGCCGCCGCCTACGGCGAACCCCGGTTGCTCACGTTCCATCTGGACGACGTCGGCTCCGCCGCGGGCCGGGCCGCCGAACTCGCCGATCCGGCCGCGCGCGTGAGCACCCGGGGCGAGGTGCTGACCGCGGGCGACTACCTGTCCGCGTACGTCGTCGAGTGGACCCTGCACCACCTCGACCTGATAGCGCACCTGCCGTCCGCACCCCAGCCGCCCGCCGAGACCCTCGCGGCGGCGCGCACCGCACTGGAGAAGATCGCGGGAACCACGTTCCCCGCCTCGTTCCCCGACGCGGACGCCCTGCTGGTCGGCACCGGGCGGCGTGGGCCGACCGCCGCCGAGCGGGACGAGCTCGGTGAAGAACTCGCCGCGGAACTCCCCTTCGTTCTCGGCTGAGCAACACTCTCGTCAATTGATGAGATGACTGTCATATCGGGTCACTACCATGTGGCCTCAAGACAACCAATCGACCGGTACGCGCAGTGCGTTCCGGTCGGGGTCGCCGATGCCAGGGACCGCTCCCCGGGCTGCGGTGATCTTCCTGCCCAGGAGGACCTTCCGCATGTTCCGACGTATTGGCAACACAGTCGTCCGACATCCCGTGTGGACGATCGTGGCATGGCTCATCGCCGCGGTGGCGATCATCGCCACCGCCCCCGGTCTGCCCTCGAACAGTGACGAGAGCAGCTTCCTGCCCAAGAGTTACGAGTCCATCAAGGCCGCGGTCACCCAGGAGAAGGCGTTCCCCAGCGCCTTCACACCGTCCGCGATCGCGCTCTACCAGCGCACCGACGGCGGCAAGCTGACCGCCGCCGACCAGAAGGACATCGCCCGGATCACCACCGAACTGGGCGCCAAGCACATCGACCAGGTGCAGAAGGTCGTCCCCGGCCCGCCGTCCAAGGACGGCAAGTACTCCATGACCCTGGTCCAGATGGACAGCAAGAACGCCGGCCAGCCCAAACAGGCCGACGCCGCCAAGGTGTTGCGCGACGACGTCAAGCAACTGACCAAGGGCACACATCTCGACGTCAAGCTCGGCGGCTCCGCCGCACAGGCTCTCGACCAGCAGGACTCGTCAAAGCGAGGCCAGGCGCTGATCGGCTTCGGCACCTTCGCGATCATCCTGGTGACCCTGCTGATCATCTTCCGGGCGCCGATCCTGGCCGTACTGCCGCTGGTGCTCATCGGTCTGGTCGCGGGCATCGCCAACGGGCTGATCGCGTACGCCACCAAGCTGTTCGACCTCCAGGCCAACAGCTCGATCTCGTCGATCCTGATCGTCGTGCTCTTCGGTGTGGGTACGGACTACTTCCTGTTCCTGATGTTCCGCTACCGCGAACGCCTGCGCGCCGGTGACGAGCCCAAACTGGCCATGGTCAACGCCGTGGGCCGGGTCGGCGAGGCCATCGCCTCGGCCGCCGGCGCGGTCATCATCGCCTTCCTGGCGCTGGTGCTGTCCACGCTGGGCTTCCTCAAGCAGATGGGCCCGGCCCTCGCCATCGCGGTCGGCGTCACCCTCGTCGCCGGCCTGACCCTGATCCCGGCCGTGGTCTCGCTCATCGGACCGAAGGTCTTCTGGCCGTCGAAGTCCTGGCAGCGGGAGCCGGAGAACGCCCGGTTCGCCGCCCTCGGCCGCGGAGTCCAGCGCCGCCCGGCGCTGACGGCCGTGATCTCCGGTCTCGTCCTGGTCGCCCTGTCGCTCGGCACGCTCGGCTTCAAGGCCACCTTCGACCTGGCGTCCGGCTCCATGCCGAAGACCAAGGAGTCCATGGTCGTCCAGGACCAGATGCAGAAGGCGTACTCGGCGGGTGCCGCCGCGCCCACCGACGTCTATCTGTCCAGCACCGACGGCAAACCGCTGGACAAGGCCGGCTTCGCCGCGTACGCGCAGAAGCTCGCGGCCGTGGACGGGGTCGCGAACGCCCGGACGACCCAGGTGAGCAAGGACGGCACCACCGCGGACTTCACCGTCACGCTCAAGTACGAGGCGTCGACGGACAAGGCGATAGACGCGGTGGGCAGGGTGCGCGACACCGCCCACTCCGACGCGCCCGAGGGCACCAAGGCGGTCGTCGGCGGCCTGTCCTCGATCTACAAGGACATCGACACCGCGGTCAACCACGACTACAAGACGGTCTTCCCGGTGGCCGCGCTCCTCATCATGGTCATCCTGGGCCTGCTGCTGCGCAGCGTGGTCGCCCCCTTGTACCTGATGGCCTCGGTGGGCCTCGGCTTCGGCGCCACCCTCGGCGCCACCGTGTGGATCTTCCAGAACGGGGAGGGGCACTCGGGGCTGATGTTCATGCTCCCGGTGATCATGTATCTGTTCGTGGTCGCCATCGGTACCGACTACAACATCCTCATGATCGCCCGGCTGCGCGAGGAGGCCCGCGAGGGCCGCGAGCCGCGCGAGGCGGCCGGCATGGCGCTGAGGCACGCCGGACCGACCGTGGCCGCGGCCGGGTTCATCCTGGCGGCGACCTTCGCCACGATGATGCTGGCAGGCAACTCGCTGCTCACGGAGATGGGTTTCGCGGTCTCCTTCGGCATCATCGTCGCCGCGTTCGTCATGGCGATGTTCTTCACGCCGAGCCTCACCGCCCTGATCGGCCACGCGGCCTGGTGGCCGGGCCACGGCGACCAGGCCGAGGAGCCGACGGCCATGGCGGGCACCGCCGGCTACGGTTCCGTCCCGGCTCCCGGCACCGACCGGGACTCCGTCGGCGGACACCTCAACTAGCGGCAGCGTGACCACAGGGGAGTCCAGGCGGGGCCCCCCCCCCCCCCCCGGGGCCCCCGGCCCGGCCGGGGCCCCCCCCCCCCCCCCGGGGGGCGGGGGGGGGGGGGGGCCGGGGGGGGGGGGGGGCGGCCGGCGGGGGCGCC
>NZ_JBVHMR010000006.1:69908-325329 GCF_055558375.1 Streptomyces sp. NPDC025793
GTGCCGGGCCGGGTCCCGGGACCCCACCGGCCCCCCGGGGCCGCAACCACCACCTCCGGGCTGGTTCCCCACTGGGTTGTCCTCCGGGCCCGCCCCGCCCCGCCAGGACTCCCCTTCACGTCGCGGTCACCAGCGCACCGCCGTGAAGTCGATGGGCTGGGGCCGCAGTTCGCGGGTGCGTGCCGCCAGGCGGCGCAGCCGTGCCGTCATGTCGTCGGCCGGGAGGTGGCATCGGTCGCCGTGGCCCGGCAGCAGCCACTCGAAGCGCAGCCGGTCGACGGTGCGGGCCAGCGAGGACGCCAACTCGCCGATGGAGTACCAGGTGACGGTCTCGGCCACCTCGATGTCCCCGGTACCGCGCGACCAGTAGAAGCTGTCGCCGCTGAAGCAGTACCGCTCGTCCGCGACGAACAGCACGCTGCCCCTGGTGTGTCCGGGCAGCGGGAAGGCGGTCACGCCGTCGGCGATCTGCGTCGGCTCGGTGCCGCGCAGCACGCGGTCGGCGTCCGGCGCCGCGTCGAGGTCGCCCTCGTGGATCCACAGCCGCGCGCCGAGCCGGTCGGCGTACCGTCGGCCGTGTGCCACGTGGTCCCGGTGGGTGAGCAGGACGTCGGTGACACGGCCCAGTCCCTCGTAGCGATCGGCCAGCGCCGTGCTCCAGCGCGGGGTGTCCACCAGCATCGCGGTGCCGTCGGGGCGGCGCAGCAGGTAGGAGTTGGCGCCCGCGGTGCGCGGGGAGTTGTGCCCGCACAGGAACACGGCGTCGTCCAGGGCCAGCGGGAAGGGATCCTGGGCCGCGTCCAGCCGTCCGGACGGAGGGCGCACGGACCGGGTGTGGCACGCGTTCGCGGCCAGGTGCATCCGCCGCACCTCGTCCCGGTCGCGCGGCTGGCGCAGGACCGCCGAGCGGCCGTCGACCTCGCCGATCAGGCCGGGGGCCAGCTGCCGGGCGACGTCGCAGTTCGTGCAGCGGTCGTCCACGTACCAGCCGTCCCGTAACTGTTCGTCGCCCATGGCCCGTTCCTCTCCTCGCGGCACTTGCCGCCCCTGTTGCCGACCCTTCAGGGGTATCCCGCGCCGGACGCGTATCGGAAGGGGGTCCGGGCCTTGTACTTGCGCGGGCGCGCTGCTCTCGGACGGCCTTGACGGGCGTCGAGCGCGTCGGTCCGGGCCGCGGAGCCGGCCGTGTCGGACCAGGCCGGCACCGGCATCGGGGCCCCCGAGCCGCGTGCGGGCGGCGGGCGTAGTACCCGGGTACCACGCCCCGGGCCGGGTTCAGTCCCCGGTACCACCGGATCCGGGGGGTGTGGATCTTAGCGTGGGCGGTGAGCCCCGGCGGTTATCGGCGGGCGCCGCGTCCGACAGAGAGAACGCGCATGATCGAGGCACAGCAGCTGACCAAGAGGTACGGCGAGAAGACGGCCGTAGACGGGCTGGACTTCACCGTCAAACCCGGTACCGTGACCGGCTTCCTCGGCCCCAACGGCGCCGGGAAGTCCACGACCATGCGCATGATCGTCGGGCTCGACGCCCCGACCAGCGGCTCGGTCACGGTCAACGGCCGGCCCTACGCCCGGCACCAGGCGCCCCTTCAGGAGGTCGGCGCGCTGCTGGAGGCGAAGTCGATCCACCCGGGCCGCTCGGCCTACCACCATCTGCGCGCGCTCGCGCTGACCCACGGGATTCCCCGCAGCCGGGTCGACGAGGTCATCGACCTCGCCGGTCTCGGCAGCGTGGCGAAGAAGCGCGCCGGAGCCTTCTCCCTCGGCATGGGCCAGCGGCTCGGCATCGCGGCCGCGCTCCTCGGCGACCCGCAGACGGTGATGCTGGACGAGCCGGTCAACGGACTGGACCCGGAAGGCGTGCTCTGGATCCGCAACCTCCTCAAGGCGCTCGCCGACGAGGGCCGGACCGTGTTCGTGTCCTCCCACCTGATGAGTGAGATGGCCCTGGTGGCCGACCACCTCATCATCGTGGGGCGCGGCCGGCTGCTGGCCGACACCACCGTGCCGGACCTCATCGCGGAGGCGGGCGGCGACGCCGTGAAGGTCGTCACGGGCGACCCGGCGCGGCTGCGGGACGTCCTGGCCGGGCCCGGCGTCGACATCACCGGCCGAATCGGTTCGGAGGAACTCCAGGTCACCGGCCTGAGCGCCCGTGAGATCGGGTCGACGGCGGCCGAGCACGGGATCGCGCTGTTCGAGCTGACCCCGCGGACGGTCTCGCTGGAGGAGGCCTTCATGAACCTGACCAGGGACGCCGTCGAATACCACGGCTCCACCACCGCCGCCGAGACGCTGGAAGCCGCCGGGAGGCCCGCATGAGCACCCTGACCACCACGGAGGCCGAGGCACCCGCCACCGCTCCCGCCCGCCCCGCCTACCGGGTCACCGGCCGACGCGTGCTCTCCTCGGAGTGGGCCAAGCTCTGGACGCTGCGGTCGACCTGGATCACCCTCGGCCTGGCCCTGCTGTTCATGGTCGCGTTCGGGCTGATCGCCTCCGCCCGCTACAAGTCCAACATCGACTCGGGCCACCACATGGACGGGGACTTCGCCCGCTCCACCGCCGTCAGCCTGTCCCTCTTCGGTACGCACTTCGCCCAGCTCGCCCTCGGCGTCCTCGGCGTCCTCGTCACCGCGGGCGAGTACTCGACCGGCATGATCCGCTCCACGCTCGCCGCCGTACCCCGCCGGCTGCCCGTGCTGTGGTCCAAAGCGGCCGTCTACGGGCTCGTCGCGCTCGTGGTGGCGACCCTGGGAGCGTTCGTCACCTTCGGGATCGGCAGCGGGATGATCTCCGGCACGCCCGCCGCGATGGGCTTCTCGCACGCAGGCGTCGCCCGCAGCCTGCTCGGCGCCGGGCTGTACCTCGGCCTGGTCGGTGTCATCGGCGCCGCCCTGGGCGCGCTGCTGCGCTCCGTCGCCGGCGGCATCTCGGTTCTGGTGGCGACGCTCATGCTGATCCCCGGCCTGATCTCGCTGCTGCCCAGCTCCTGGCAGGACAACATCAACCCGTACCTGCCGAGCAACGCCGGCGAGTCGATGTTCGCCCTCACCCACGACAGCACCACCCTGTCGCCCACGGCCGGGCTGCTGGTCTTCCTCGGCTGGACGGCACTCGCGCTGGCCGGTGCGGCGTACCGGCTGGTGCGCAGCGACGTCTGACCGCCCTGCACCATGGGCAGGTGACACCTTTGACGACCACCACCGACGACATCGGCGGCATGGGGCCGCTGCTGGCCCGGATCTCCCGGGCCGGGCAGCGGCTGCGGCAGGCCGACCGCGCCCACCCCTGGGTGCTGGACACCGCGGTGGTGGTCGTCGTCTTCCTGCTCTTCTGCCTGCCGGACCTGCTGCACGGGCACACCGGGGACGGCGACGCCCCCCGCCGCCTGCGGCTCGCCTTCACCCAGCTTCCCCGGGCCGCCGTGCTGGCCGTTCAGGCGGGGCTGGTGCTGCCGCTGCTGTGGCGGCGCCGCCGCCCCATGGCCGCCTTCGGTGCCGTCGCGGCCGTCTTCGTCGTCCAGTGGTCCCTCGGTGCCGTACTGCACGCGGACGTCGCCCTGTTCATCGCCCTGTACAGCCTGACCCTGCACGGAAGACCGCGGCAGTGGCCGTGGGCCGGCGGGGTCATGGCCGCCGCCGTCATCCTGGTCGCGCTCCGCGCGTCGGCGGCGGTGTCCGTATGGGACGCGCTGTTCGTCCTGCTCAGCATGACGATCGCGGCCCTGGCGCTCGGGCTGATGGTCCGGATCCGCCGGGCCCAG
Organism: Streptomyces sp. NPDC025793; assembly: GCF_055558375.1. Taxonomy (NCBI): domain Bacteria; kingdom Bacillati; phylum Actinomycetota; class Actinomycetes; order Kitasatosporales; family Streptomycetaceae; genus Streptomyces; species Streptomyces sp. NPDC025793. The sequence goes on from NZ_JBVHMR010000006.1 coordinate 73,677, forward strand.
CTCGCCGGGCTGCGCGACCGCGCGGCCCGCCTGGAGATCGAGCGCGACCAGCGCAGCAGGCTCGCGGCCGCCGCCGAACGCGCCCGGGTGGCCCGTGAGATGCACGACATCGTCGGACACAACCTCTCCGTCATGATCACTCTCGCCGACGCCGGCGCGTACGCCACGGACGCGGCCCCCGAGCGCGGCAAGCAGGCGCTCGAACTCATCGGTGACACCGGCCGCATGGCCCTCGGCGAGCTGCGGCGCGTCCTCGGCGTGCTCCGCGAGGACCCGGACGACGACACGCCCCGGCCGCCCGAACTCAGTCCCCAGCCCGGCATCGCGGACCTCCCGACGCTGTGCGACGGTGTCCGCACGGCCGGCCTGGACGTCGTCTACCGGACCGTCGGCGACGTGGACGCCCTGGACAGCGGGGTGCAGCTGGCGGTCTACCGCATCGTCCAGGAGGCCCTCACGAACACCCTGAAGCACGCCGGAGCCGACACCCGGGTGACACTGTCCGTGGTCGTCGAGGACACCCGCCTGCTCGTCCGGGTCCGGGACGACGGACCGGCGGCCGGGCACCCGGCACCGCCGAACGAGGAGGGACACGGCCTGGTGGGCATGCGAGAGAGAGCCGCGCTCTACGGCGGACACGTCAGCGCCGGACCCGCGCCCGGCGGTGGCTGGGCCGTGGCGGCCACCCTCGACCTGACCCCCGAGAGGGGTGACCGGTGACGACCGTGCTCGTCGTGGACGACCAGCCGCTGCAGCGCTTCGGGTTCCGCATGCTCCTCGACGCCGTCGCCGAGACGGAGGTCGTCGGCGAGGCGGCGCACGGCGGCGAGGCCGTCCGCAAGGCCGCCGAGCTGCGCCCCGACGTCGTCCTGATGGACGTCCGCATGCCGGGCATGGACGGCATCGAGGCCACCCGGCGCATCACCGCCGCAGGCGACCGCTCCCGGGTCCTCGTGCTGACCACCTTCGACCTGGACGAGTACGTCCACGCCGCGCTCCGGGCCGGGGCCAGCGGTTTTCTGCTGAAGGACGCGCGTCCCGAGGAACTCCTCGCCGGGATCCGCGCCGTCGCCGCCGGTGACGCCGTCATCGCCCCGTCCCTGACCCGCCGCCTCCTGGACGAGTTCGCCCGCTACGGTCCCGTACCCGACGGCGACGGCACCGACGACGCCCGGCTGCGGTCCCTCACCGACCGCGAGCGCGAGATCCTGGTCGCCGTCGGCAAGGGCTGGACCAACGGTGAGATCGCCGCCCGTTTCGTCCTGTCCGAGTCCACGGTCAAGACCCATGTCGGCCGCGTCCTGGCCAAGATCGGCGCCCGCGACCGCATCCAGGCCGTGATCTTCGCCTACGACCACGGGCTCGCCCGCCCGAACGCCCGCTAGGCGCTGTCGTCGCCTCCCCGTCGTCGCCCGAAGGGCGTGCCAGGCGTCGCGAGCGGACGGGAACGTGACGACAGGGCCCGGTCCACCGGTCACCCCGGCGCCGCGTCACACTCCGGCGGCGACCGCCACCCCCAGGGCAAGCAGCACGGGCCGCTCGCCGTGACGAACCGAGACAGCGCGGCGCGCCCCTCACCGAGGCCGGCGCCCTGCTCGCCGTGCCCGGGCGGACCGTCGACGCGGCGGCGGAGCAGGCGGCCACGGACATGGGGGCGCTGCTCGGCCACCTGTCCCTGCGCCTGCGGGTCGGCGCCTTCCAGGCCGCCGCGCTGCACCTGGTGCCACCGGCGCGGACCGCCCTGCGCCACCGCCCTGCGCCACCGCCATCCCGACGCCGACGTCTCCGTGGTCGACCTCGCGTCGGACTGCGGGCTGGGCGAGATCACCGCAGGCCGCCTGGACCTGGCGCTCGTCGCCTTCTTCGGCGCCGCCCCCGGACTGCCGCCGCGCGTGCGCGTGCACCGGCTGCTGCACGACCCCATGGTCGTCGTCCTGCCCGACGACCATCCGCCGGGCGCCCGCACAGCGCCGGGCAGCCCGCTGCGTCTGGAGCGGCTGCGCGATGCGTCCTGGGTGGCGATCCTGGCCGGTCACTCGGCCCGGGACCAGCTCGACCGGGCCGCGGGCGAAGCAGGCTTCAGGCCCAGGGTGCGCTTCGAGACGGAGTCCTACGACGTGGCCCAGGCCCTGGTCGGCGCGGGCAGCGGCGTGGCCCTGGTCTCGCGCCTGGCCCCGACCGACACACCGGGCACCACGCACCGCGAACCCGTCCGGCCGCGACCGTGCCGCGAGATCCACGCGGTCGCCCAGGCCGGCACGACGCTCAGCCCGCTCGTCGAGGTCTTCCTCGGCCTGCTGCGCGATGTCGCCCGCGAACGGGCCGCCACCTGGCGGGAGTCCGCGGCGAGCGACTGACGGCCGGGGCTGAGCCGCCCGGCGGGGGTGACCGTCAGTGGCGCCGCGCGGTCGTCCGGCATGAGGGTGCGGGTGAGGTACGGCCGTCCTGCGTCGCAGCGTCGCGGCGCCTCAGTCCTCGGTGGCGAGGCGGCCGAGCCACTCGCGCAGGAGGTGCTGTTCCGCGCCGCTGAGAGCCGTCTGGTCGGGGAGCGCGGCGCGCAGGGCCCGGGCCGCGCCGGCCGGGCCCGGCTTCCGTACGGCCGGCTCCGCGTGGGTGACGGCGGTGACCATGGCCTCCCGCAGGGCCGTCAACAGGGCGGACCTGCGGGAGCCTTCGGGCAGGGACAGCCAGGTGAGCACCGCGCCGCGTGCCGTGGCATGGATGATCGCGGCCGCCAGTTCCTCGTCCACGCGCAACCAGCCGCCGGCGGCCAGGCGCCGGATACGGCCCCGCAGGATCTCGATGCCGGTCCGGTAGGCGGCGGACGCGGTCGCCGAGGGCTCGCTGTACATCAGCGTGTAGAGCGCGGGATGGGTCAGTCCGAACTCGACCGCGAGGTCCCATCCGGCCCGCAGGTCCTCGATGAGGTCCGGGGGATGCGGGTCGACGCGCTTGGACGCGAGAAACGTGGCGAAGCCGTGTTCGGCCACCGCCTCCAGCAGCCCGTCCTTGTCGCCGAACAGGCGGTAGATGGCGGGCGGCTGGACGCCCGCCGCGTCGGCGACCGCACGGGTGGTGACCGCGTCGCGGCCCCCGGATTCCAGCAGGCCGATCGCGGCCTCGACGATCCGCTGCCGGGGCTGCTCGTGACCGGGGGAGGCGGGAGCGGGATCGGCGGCGGCACCGCTTCTGCTGTGCGAGGAGGACGGCATGTATCAACGATATCGAATTTCTGTTTCCTTCGTTAGTGTCGGTGGTATCGTCAATGTGATTCCACTGGAACCCCTACCTTCCGGAGTGCATCGTGATCATCGTGACCGGAGCCAACGGACACCTCGGACGCCGTGTCGTCGACCGACTGCTGACGCGGATCCCCGCGGAGCGTGTCGGCGTGAGCGTCCGCGACGCGAGCAAGGCGCAGGCCCTCGCCGACCGCGGAGTTCGGGTACGGCAGGGCAGTTTCACCGATCCCGCGAGCCTCGCCCACGCCTTCGAGGGCGCCACCCAGGTGCTCCTGGTCTCCGTCGACAAAATGGGCGAGGAGACCGTGCGGGAGCATCGCGGCGCCATCGGGGCGGCCGTCACGGCAGGCGCCCGCCGCATCCTCTACACCAGCCAGATGGGCGCCTCGGCCACCTCGCACTTCCAGGCCTGCCGCGACCACGCCGCCACCGAGTCCGCCCTGCGCGCCTGCGGCGTGCCGTTCACCTCGCTGCGCAACGGCTTCCATGCCGCCAGCGCGCTGCTGTTCCTCGGCTCCGCCCTGGAGACCGGCGAGATCGCCCTCCCGGAGGACGGGCCCGTGTGCTGGACCACGCACGACGACCTCGCCGAGGCCGCCGCCGTCGTCCTGGCCGACGAGGGCCGCTTCGACGGTCCCACGCCGTCGCTCACCGCCGGTCAGGCCCTGACGTTCGCCGACATCGCCGCCCTCGCCACCGAACTGACGGGCCGTGCCGTCAAGAGGACCGTCGTGTCCGACGAGCGGTTCCGGGAGCAGATGGTGGGGCAGGGCGCCCCCGTCGAGGTCGCCGACCAGCTGCTGGGCATATTCGCCGCGAGCCGGGCCGGCGAGTTCGGCGCCGCCGACCCGGCTCTGCCGGACCTCCTCGGCCGCGAACCGGTCACGATGGACACGGTGCTGCGCGACCGGCTGCCGGAGGGCGGTGCCTAAACTGATCCGGCGCGTGTGCGCCGGCCGATCCGCCAGGTGGTCGCATCGGCGTGCGCGGCCGACTCCCGGAGGGGACGGGCATGCCGGATTCCGTGCGACCGAGGCGCCACCGCTGGCTCGCCGTGGCGGTCCTCGCCCTGGCGCTGTACGTCGTCCTGCGCGCCGCGGGACTCTTCGGCGGCGACGACGACGGCGACGACACCCCGCCACCGGCGAAGGCGTCGGCCACCGCGCCGACCCCCTCGTCCGGCGCCTCGCCTCCCACCTCCACTCCCTCGGCCGCCTCGTCGTACGACCCCGCCCAGTACGCCGCACAGGTCCGCACCCGGGCCCGGCAGACCGGCGTCAGCGCCCAGCTGCTGATGGCGATCCTCTACAACGAGGCCTACAAACCGCACGACCCGGCCTTCGAGCGGGCCTGGCAGAAGTACAAGCCGGACGCGGCCTTCGGCATCGCGAACATGCACCGGGCCACCTTCGACGGGGTCAAACAGGGCCGGGACTTCGCACGCCGCAGCTGGGACGAGCTGCCGGACGACCGCGGCCTCGCGATCGAGGCCGAGGCCTGGTACCTGCACGACCTGGCGGACCAGCTGCCCGCCGACCGGACCGCCGCCTACTCGAAGGACGACCTGCTGGCGCTCGGCTACAACGCGGGCGCGGGCAACATGCTCGCCTTCGCCCGCGGCGCGAGCCCCGGCAGCCAGGCCCGCTCGTACCTGGACCGTCTGCACGCGAACTGGGCCAAGGCGGGCAAGGCGGTCGGCGCGGACTGAAAGCGATTGCCGATCTCCGGCGCCCGCCCGGGGACGCGGCACGGACACGGTTGTACAGTTGCGCAAAAAGGCAATCTAGAGAGGGGTGGGCGCGATGCTCCGCAACGGACTGGAACCCTGGCACCTGCTGGTCGTGGCGATCATCATCATCCTGCTGTTCGGGTCGAAGAAGCTGCCGGATGCGGCCCGAGGCCTGGGCAAGTCCATGCGCATCCTCAAGAGCGAGGCCAAGGCCATGAAGGAGGACGACGCCCCCGCGCCCGCCGCCGCTCCCGCCGAGGACACCGGCACGGCCGCGACCCCTGCGCCGGCCCCCCGCCTCGCCAAGGGCGCGTCCGAGGCGACGGAGACCACCGCACCGGCGACGGAGAACCACGCGGCGCACTGACGCGGCCCCCTGCGCTCCCCGACCGGTGCCTGACCCCGCGACGGTTCAACCTTTGCGCAAATTATGGAACCGCGACGGTGAGCAGGACGTTCAACCCAGTGAACGGACAAGGACCGCAGTCGGAAGGACGAGTCGTGGGAGTTTCCCTGGGCAAGGGCGGCAACGTGTCGCTGAGCAAGCAGGCACCGGGCCTGAGCGCCGTGGTGGTCGGACTGGGCTGGGACGTCCGGACCACCACGGGCGCGGACTACGACCTGGACGCCTCCGCCCTGCTCTGCGACGCCTCCGGGAAAGTGGTCTCCGACCAGCACTTCGTCTTCTACAACAACCTCAAGAGCCCCGACGGATCGGTCGAGCACACGGGGGACAACCTCACCGGTGAGGGCGAGGGCGACGACGAGTCGATCAAGGTGAACCTGGCCGCCGTGCCGGGCGATATCGCCAAGATCGTCTTTCCCGTCTCCATCCACGACGCCGACGTCCGGGGCCAGAGTTTCGGCCAGGTGCGCAATGCGTTCATCCGCGTCGTGAACCAGGCGAACGACCAGGAGATCGCCCGCTACGACCTCTCCGAGGACGCCTCGACCGAGACCGCGATGGTCTTCGGCGAGCTGTACCGGCACGCCGCCGAGTGGAAGTTCCGCGCGGTGGGCCAGGGCTACGCCTCCGGCCTGCGCGGCATCGCCCAGGACTTCGGCGTCAACGTCTGACGGAACCGGCCGCTGCCCGGCCCCTCCCGCCCGCCGGTGCCGTGGGAAGGGGGCGCCGGATCTCCAGCTCTCCTGACAGACTGGGCAGCCGAACCCGCCCTCGGGGCAGGTGACTTCCGCAGACAGGAGCAGCCTCGTTGCGTCCCCTCACCGACAACCCGGTCATCGGCCCGCAGGACGACTCGTTCCATTTCGGCCCGTACGTCGACGTCCTGCACGCGGCGGTGGAGCAGGCCGCACCGCTGCCGCTGACCGTCGGCGTGTTCGGCTCCTGGGGTGCGGGCAAGTCGAGCTTCCTGCGGCTGTGGGAGCGGCGGTTCGAGGCCGGTGCCACCCGGACGATCTGGTTCAACCCCTGGAAGTACGACCGCAAGGTCGAGGTCTGGGCCGCACTGCTGCACACCATCCTCGCCGAGATGGAACAGGTGCCGACCCTCCGGGACAAGGCCGTCCGGCTGGCCAAGGCCGCGACCTGGCTCTCGGTCCGTGCAGGTCTGGGCGCCGCGGCGGCGCTCGGCACCGGCGGCGTCGTCAAGCGCGAGGACGTCGACGACCTGCTGAAGGGCCTGTCCGAGGGGGACGCGGAGCAGTACCGGCAGGTGAACCACTTCGAGACGGACTTCGCCGATGCCGTACGGGAGTTCGTCGGCGAGGACGGGCGGCTGGTGGTCTTCGTGGACGACCTCGACCGCTGCACCCCCGAGTCGGCGATGACGGTGCTGGAGTCGCTGAAGCTCTTCCTGGCGCAGTCGCAGTGTGTCTTCGTCCTCGCCATGGACGTCGACGTACTGGCGGCGATCGCCACCAACAAGTTCGGCGAGTCCCTCAAAGGGGCGCCCGCCGAGGTCGCCTCCGGCATGGCCTACCTCGAAAAGATCGTCCAACTGCCGTTCTTCCTCCCGGACGTGGGGTTCGGCACCCTCCGCGAGGCCTTCACGCCCTACGTCTCGGAGCTGGCGGACGACCCCCTCTTCTGGGAACTGCTCCAGCGCGGCCTGGGCGCCAATCCGCGCCGGCTCAAGCGCTACGTCAACGTCTTCAACATGGCACTGGCCGTCTCCCGCGCCCAGTTGCCGGCCGGCCGGATCGACCGGGAGTACCGCCTCCAGCTGGCGGCGCTGCTCATCATCCGCACGCTGCACCGCGGCTTCTTCCACGTGCTGAGCGTCGATCCGGAGTCCTGGCAGACGCTGGTCAGGTGGTTCGAGCAGGTCCAGATCAATCCGATGAGCCGGCAGAACACCCTGCAACTCCCGGAACACCTGCGTGACTTCGCCGGTGACGCGGTCCTGGAGCGCCTCTTCACCCCCAGCGGCGGGGAGCGGCTGCGACCGCCGGCCGGCCCGGTCGTCCAGGAGATGATCAGCACCCTGCGCAGCACCGCCGGCCCGGTCGATCCGCAGTAGCCCCGAGTCCGCCCGCCGCGCACCGCTGAACCTGGCTGCGGGCGGCGCTCAGGGGCCGTGGCGATAGACCTGGCCGGGGATCAAGTCCCCTGCTGAGCCGAACAGTTGGGGGACGGTGACCAGATGGTAGCCGCGGGCCCGGAGTGCGCGGACGATCGTGGGGACGGCCGACGGGGTGGTGGCGTACCGGTCGTGCAGGACGACGATCGCGCCCGGCCGTACCCGGCTCAGCACCCGGTGCTCGATGACCGGCGGATCGTGGAACTTCCAGTCCCGGGCGGTGACGCTCCACATGATCACCGACATGCCCTCCGCAGCGGCTGCCGCCCGCACCCGCGCGTCCCACGCCCCGAACGGCGGCCGGAGCAGCGTCGGCCGCTGCCCGGTGACGGAGGCGATCTGCCGTGCGGCGGTGCCGATCTCGTACTCGATCCGGGCGAGCGAGAGACGGGTGAGATGCGGGTGGGTGACGGTGTGGTCGCCGATGGCGTCGCCGGCGCGGTACTCCCTGAGCACGTCCGCCCGGTAGTGCAGCGCGTGCGGCCCGATGAGGAAGAACGTGGCCGGGACGTGCGCTCGTTGCAGCGTGTCCAGGATCGGGGCGGTGTACGGGGTCGGTCCGTCGTCGAAGGTCAGGGCGACACATCGGGTGACCCGGCAGTCCACCCGGTGGGCCGGCCCGGCCGCGGCGACGGGTGCGGCCATGCCCGCGGACAGCAGCCCGACGGACGCCAGGGGAACGAGCGCGCGGGGAAGAAGCCCGTGCCGGAAGCCGGACATGTCTTTCTCCTTCCGTCTCCTTCCGTCCCGGAGGCCGCGGGCCGGCCCCGGTACGTCACCAGCTTCGTCCCAGCGGGTAAGAGCAGGCTGAGAACAGCCGCCCCCCGGCATGGGGGCGGCGAGGCACGACGGATTCGCGGACGGTGCCTCGCGCCGCTCCCGCGCAGCGGTCAGCGCTCCTCTTGCGCGCGCGTCGCCCGGCGGGCGCGCAGGACCTCGGCGAGCAGCGGGATGAGCGAGAGGACCACGATCAGGGCGACCAGCGGCAGCAGATAGCGGTCGACGTTCGGGATCGAGGACCCCAGCGCGTATCCCCCGAGCGTGAGGCCGAGGCTCCACACCAGCCCGCCGACGACCTGCCAGAGCGTGAACGTCCGCACCGGCACGCCCAGGGCGCCCGCCATCGGGTTGAGCACCGTCCGCACCACCGGTACGAAGCGGGCCAGGACGACGGCCTTCGCGTGTCCGTACCGCTCCAGCAGTTCCTCGGCCCGCTGCGCTCCCTCGCGCAGCTTCTTCGAGCGGCTGCGGGCGAGCAGGGCCCCGCCCGCCTTGCGGCCGAGGAGATACCCGACCTGGGCGCCGGCCAGCGCGCCGACCGCGGCCGAGACCAGCAGGGGCCCCAGCGAGAGGTGCAGGCCCTGGTCGGACGAGCCCGTGCAGAGCAGGCCCGCGGTGAACAGCAGTGTGTCCCCGGGCAGGAAGAAGCCGATGAGGAGCCCTGTCTCGGCGAACATCACCACGCCGACGCCGAGGACGCCGAACGCGGCCAGCAGCGAATGGGCGTCCAGCACGTTGACGGCCAGCTGCGCGGCGAGATGCGTGGGTGTGGTCATAGACCCCGAGCCTCCATGAGGGTGACGACAGGCATGCAAAGCATGAGGACGATCCGTGAACTGATCAGGACGAGTGGGGACGCGCGCGGCGTTCCCCGTGTCTAACGGCCGGAGCTGCCCGGGGCACCGGCACCGGCACCGGCAGGGTGAACGTCGGGCACCGTGGCGAGGCCCGGCCACCCGTGGTCGCGGATCGGGCCGACCTCGTAGCCCCGTTCCGCGCAGGTGTCGAGGATACGGGGCAGCGCGCCGAGAGCCGAGCGCCAGGCGCCGGGGGCGGAGGTGCAGTCCGAGTCGTGCAGCAGGATCGTGCCGCCGCCGTCGAGGTCCGCCGTCACCGTCCGGTGGACGGACTCGGGCGTGGCCCGTGCCGTCCAGTCCTCGCCCCAGCAGGTCCACAGCACGGGGGTGAGTCCGAGGCGCCGGGCCGACACATGGGCTGCCGTGGACATGACCCCGTACGGCGGCCGGAAGAGCGTCGGCGGCGTTCCGGTGATGTCGGCGACCGTGTCGCGGGCGCGGGCGAAGTCGTCGTACGTCGCGCGCGGGCCGCGCAGCAGCAGCGGCCGGTGCAGCCAGCCGTGGATGCCGATCTCGTGGCCGGCCGCCGCGATCTCGCGCACCACGCCGGGGGAGCGGTGTGCCTCGCTGCCCAGCAGGAAGAAGGTGGCGCGCACTCCGCGCCGGTCGAGCAACCGCAGGAAGAACGGCGTGGACAGCGGGTCGGGTCCGTCGTCGAAGGTGAGGGCGATGTGGTCCGCGCGGCCCCGGCCGGACAGGCGCGGCATGGTGCGGTTGCGCAGGGGCCCGAAGGTGGAGACGACGGGCGCGCAGTGCACCGCGGCAAGGGCGGCGGCGGGCACGGCGGCCAGTGCGGCCGTGCGCAGGGGGCGGGAGGTCGTCACGAGTGGTGCCCTTCTTCGGTGAACGCCGGCGCGAGCCGGTCCAGGTCGAGGCCGTGGCCCAGGGTGCGCATCAGCGCCGGTCCGTCGTAGGTCGTCACGGCCCCGGTGCCGACGGCGCCTGCCCACACCGCGCAGGCCGCGGCGCCGGTGACCGCGAGCCGCCGGGTGCGCAACCGCCGCCGCCGGCCCGGTCCCGGCGGCGGGGGCGGCGGGCCCGGGCGGTGGAGGCGGGCGATCTCGGCCGCGGGGCCGTCGGCCGGGACGGGCGCGAACAGGGCGAGCCCTGCCTCGCGCTGCCGCTGCCCCAGCGGGCCGCCGACCAGCTCGCCCAGCGCACCCTTCAGGTCGGCCGGGTCCCGGATCCACACGGCCACGCCCGCCTCGTCCAGGGCGGCGGCGTTGGCCGGTCCGTGGCCCGGTATGCAGCGGTAGCTGGCCACGGGCAGGCCCGCGGCGAACGCCTCCAGGGAGGTCAGCCCGCCGGCGTTCTGCACCAGCACGTCCGCCGCGTGCATCAGGCCGGGCATGTCGTCGACCCAGCCGTAGGAGTACGTGATCCCGTCCGCCCGCAGCTGCCGTGCCAGGGCCTCGTTGCGACCGCAGACCACGACCGGGGCGGCGGCCCCGCAGTCGCGCAGCTCTCCGGCGACCTGCCGGACCGGTCCCACTCCCCAGGACCCGGCGACCAGCAGGGCCAGCGGGGCGTGCTCCGGCAGCCCGAACCGAGCCCTCGCGCGGGCGCGTTCGAGCGGGTCGCCGGGGCGGAAGCGGGGGTCGGTGACCGGTCCGCGCACCCGCACGTCGCGGGCTCCGGCCGCGCGTGCCTGCGTCGCGGGCACCGCGTGGGCGGCGAGGTGGACGTCCACGCCGTCCGCGACCCACAGCGGATGCACCGAGAAGTCGGTCAGGTAGGTGACCACCGGGACGGCCAGGCGGCCGGCCAGGCGCAGGTTGCCGAGCACGCGGCTGGCGCCCGGGTACGTGGACACGACCGCGCCGGCGTCCGGGTGCAGCGCGCGCAGCACGCGCTCCTCGGCGGCGCGCAGCAGGGCCCGCGCCGCAGGACCGCTGCCGCCGGCGCGCTCGGTCCCGGCGTAGAGCCGCTGGTAGGCCCAGGGGGCGGCGACGAGCATGCGGTGGTAGCCGTCCCGGACGGCGCGGCCGAGACCGGCGGGCAGCAGGTCCAGCAGGTCGTGCCGGTCGACGACGAAGCCGTCCGCGACGAGGCGGCGCTCCAGTTCGGCGGCGGCGCCGTCGTGGCCGGCGCCGACGCTCGCCGAGACGATCGCGACGCGGCGCGAGGCCGTGGTCGCGTCGCGGGGCACCGGCGGGACGCCCGCGGGCGCGGGCCTCGGCAGCATACGTCCGGGATTGGCCATGGGCTGTCCTCTGCGCAGGTGAAGGAAATACGAAACTACAAGTTGTAGTAGTTCCTGTTTCAAAGCCCGGAGCATACCTCCTACAACTAGTAGGAGACCGCCGGGTAGCCTGGACTGCGGCAAGGCAACGAAAGGGCGAACGGTGAACGGCTTCAGGGATGGCGGCACGCCCGGCAGGCGGGCGCGCGGCGAACTGGAGAGCAATGTGCTCGCCGCCCTCTGGTCCGCGGACGGACCGCTGACGGCTCGCCAGGTGCTGGCGGGGCTGCCGGACGATCTCGCCTACACGACCGTCCTGACGATCCTGTCCCGGCTGTACGACAAGGGCATGCTCGTCCGGCACCGCGCCGGCCGCGGCTACGCCTACGAGCCGGCCCGCGACGAGGCCTCCCACACCGCGCACCGCATGAAGTCGCTCCTGGAGGGCGGTTCCGACCGCGAGGCGGTGCTGACCCGCTTCGTCTCCGAACTGTCCGAGCGCGACGAGCAGTTGCTCCAGCATCTGCTGTCCGGGCCCGAGGGCCACCCCGGCCGCGACGGCGCCGGACACTGAGACGGCGGGGGAGTGAGCCGGTGCTGATCAGCGTCTACGTCCCGCTCGTCGTGACGGTCGTGCTGAGCGTCCTCGCGCCCCGGCCGGCCCGGCGGCTCGCCCCGCGCCCCGCCGCCTGGGCCCTGGCCTGCACCGCGCTCGTGACGACCGTCGGCTGGACGGGCTCGCTGGCGCTGCTGGCCTTCGCCGGGATCGCCCAGATACCCGAGGTGGCGGCCGAGGGCCGCTGGTCGGTGCCGGTCCTGCGGGCCGAGAACCCGGTCCACCTCACCGTCGCGGTCGCCGGCTCCCTCGTCCTGGTCGCGGGGTGCGTCTCCCTGGTGCTCGCCGCCGTACGGCAGGTCCGCCATCTCCTGTGGGCCCGGCGCGAGTGCGCCCGCGTGCCCGGCGACGGCGAGCTGGCCGTCGTCGACACCGATGTGCCCCAGGCCTTCGCGCTGCCCGGAGCGCCCGGCCGCATCGTCGTCTCCCGGGGCATGCTGCGCTGTCTGGACGACGAGGAGCGCGAGGCGCTGCTGGCGCACGAACGCGCCCATCTGCGCGGCCGGCACCACCTGTTCCAGGCCCTCTGGCGCCTTGCCGCGGCCGTCAATCCGCTGCTGCGACCCCTGGCCGACGCGGGCGGGTACGTCCTGGAACGCTGGGCCGACGAGGAGGCGGCGACGCACGTCGGCAGCCGCAGGGTCGTCGCCCGCGCCGTGGGCCGAGCCGCCCTCGCCGCCTCCTCCCGCAGGTCGACCCCGCCCGCGCTCGCCGTCACCGGCGGCGCCGTGCCCCAGCGGGTCCGCGCCCTGCTCGGCCCGCCCCCGCCCCGCCGGACCCTCCCCATCGCCGGCGGAGCCCTGCTGCTGACCCTGTGCTGCGCGGGCCTCGCCAACGCCGCCTCCGACAGCGACAAGATGGTCGACGACGCACAGCGGGCCCAGTGCGCGGCGACGGTCGCGCACGTGGAAGCGGGCGTGCGCCCCGCGCACGCCCGCTTCCACCTCTGCTGCGGCCATCACCGGCCGGGCGAGCGGCGGGGGTAGCGTCCGGCGTCCGGCCCGCGCGGCTGCCGCGGTCAGCGGGCGGCCCGGATCCGGCGCAGGGTGTCCCGGGCGATGCGGGAGGCAGCGAACTCCGTTCCGGCGACGAACCGCATCATGGGCCCGAACACCGGCGCCGCGAGCGACCCGGTGAAGTACAGCCCGGGTACGGACGACTCCAGCGTGCCCGCCAACTCGGGGGCCCTGGAACCCGGTACGCACACCAGCTCCCGGCGCAGCGCGGGGGACAGGAACGGCAGCGCGTCCAGGTCGAGCCGGTAGCCCGTGGCCGCGAGGACGTGGTCGACGGTGAGATCGGACGTACCGTGGGACCCGGTGAGCCGCAGCCGGACCGTGGCCTGTGGTGTCACCTCGGCGTGCGTGACGCGGCTCGCGGTGTGCACCGGTACGACGCCCTCGACCCGGTCCCGCAGCCACCAGCCGCCCGACGGGCCGAGCGCGCGCCGGAACAGCAGGAGCCGCGCGGAGGCGGGCAACTGCCGTACGGCGTGCGGGGCTTTGCACACCGCGGCCAGCACATAGCCGGTGCCCAGGGGCGAGGCCGGCTGGGCGAGGCGCCGGGGCCAGGGGCGGGACAGCACGGGCGTCGCCCCCCACCGCACCCGGCCCTCCCGGACCAGCACCCGCACCTCGGCGCCGGCCTCGTGCAGCAGCGCGGCGCTCTCCAGTGCCGACTGACCGCCGCCGATCACGGCGACCCGCTGCCCGGCGTAGCAGGACAGGTCGGTGTGGTGGCTGGTGTGTGACACAAGAGCCCCGGGCCCGGCACCGTCGGGGGCCAGCCGGCTCAACTGGTCGGGTATGTGGGCGAGTCCGTTCAGTCCGGTGGCCACGACGACGGCTCGGGCGGCCACGTCCCGCCCGTCCGCCGCCCGGACCGTCCAGCCCGCGCCCGTAGTGTCCCGGTCGAGGGACACGACCCGGGTGGGGTCGACGTCACCGACGTACTGCTTCTGGAACCACTGCCCGTACCGCACGAACACGTCGCACGGGATCGGCGTCAGCTCGGTCAGTTCCGGCTCGCCCTGGAGCCGGCGGAAGTCGGCGAGCCGGGCGCCCGGCCCGGGTGCGGACAGATCGGTGGCCGCCGGTGTCGACTTCAGGAACATCCCGGTGGCCATGGCATGCCGCCAACTGCCCATCACCTCCCCGAAGATGTGCACCGGCACCCCGGCCGCCCGCAGATGCGCGGCCACGGACAGCCCGTACGGCCCCGCCCCGACCACGACGACCGGAAGCTCCCCGCGCCCGGCCTGCGCCCGCTCGGCGGCGGGGTGTCGGCCTGGAAGCGACTGCGTCATGCATCCCCCTGCTGGTTTGCTCGCCGCCTTCCCCCGGGCGGCGCGACACGTCGGGATGGTGCGACCGCCGCCGCACTCGTCCCCCCTCCGCCACCGAGTGTGACCCCTCACCCGTCGGCGATGTGTGAAAACGGCGCACGTTGCCTGAAACATGGTCGAACCGTGTGAGGTGCATTGCCCGGCCGCGCGCCCCGGTTCAGCGGGCGCGCAGGGCGGCGAGCGTGGTGGCGAGGTCGGCGGGGCGCGGCCGGTTGTGCGGCAGCTTGCCGAGGACGACCGCCATGCCGCACGTGTCCGTCAGGGCGGAGAAGACCAGGCCGCCGGCGACGCCCGCCGACAGCAGCGCGAAGGCCGGGTGGACCAGCAGGCCGAGCAGCAGGCCCAGCAGGACCAGCGTGCCCGCGGTGAGGCGCACCTGCCGCTCCATGGCCCAGCCGGACCGCGCGTCACAGGCCACGGGCCGCTCCAGGTCGTGTCCGGCGGCGGCGAAGGCGGTGGTGCCACCGGTGAGCGTGGCCGCGGGGATGCCCTGCCCGGCGAGGAACGCGCAGGCGTTGCCGGAACGGGCGCCCGAGGCGCACACCATGAGGAGGCCGCCGCGCCCGGTCGCGTGCCGCAGTTCGGGCAGCGCGTGCCGGAGCTGGTCCACGGGGATGTTCAGAGCCCCGGGCAGATGGCCGGCGGCGTACTCGCCGGGGGTGCGGACGTCGATGACGGTGAACTCGTGCAACCGGGCAGCGGCCTGGTCGGTGCCGAGGGCGGCGGGGGAGAGGGGGCTGGTCATGGCGGAGCCGGTCCTTTGCTGTTCGTCTGCGGTGCGTCGTCGTCCCGCGAGGGGACGTACAGTTACCCCTAGGGGTATTCGGTTGAGGAGTTGATCGTGGAGCTGGAGCTTGAGGGCGAGTCCCTGAAGGCCGTGCTGAACCGGCTGCGGCGGGCGCAGGGCCAGATCTCCGGGGTGATCCGGATGATCGAGGAGGGCCGGGACTGCGAGGATGTCGTCATGCAGCTGGCCGCCGCCTCGCGGGCGCTCGACCGGGCCGGGTTCGCGATCATCGCCACCGGCCTCCAGCAGTGCGTGGCCGACATCGAGTCCGGCCGGAAGAACGGCGAGGACGCCGAGGCGATGCGCGCCCGGATGGAGAAGCTGTTCCTGTCCCTGGCGTGAGCTCTCGGCGGTCCCCGCACCAGCGTGCGCGGCGGGCCGTCACAGCACCGCGTCGGCCAGCATGAAGCCGGCCACCGCGAGCAGGATCACGGCGAAGGCCCGTTGCAGTGTGCGCGCGGGGAGCTTCGCCGACAGACGCCTGCCGTCCCACGCGCCGAGGACGGCCGCCCCGGCGAAGGGCCCGATGAGGCCCCAGTCCAGGCCGCTCGCCGTACCGGCGCGCGTCACCAGCGCGGCCAGCGAGTTGACCGTGATGACGAGCAGGCTGGTGCCCACGGCCGTCCGCATCCGCATCCCGAGCACGCTCACCAGCGCCGGGACCGCGAGAAAGCCGCCGCCCACGCCGAGCACGCCGGTGACCGCGCCGAGCCCGGCCCCCGCGGCCGCCGCCCGGCCCGGCCGTACCGGTGCGGCCGCCTCCTCGGCGGGCGCGCGCCGGCGCACCATCCGCAGTGCCGCGACGCCCGCCACGACGGCGAAGCCCACGGTCAGCACGGTCGCCGGCAGGCGGGAGGCGAGCGCCCCGCCCAGCATGGCCGGGCCGATGCCCGCCGCCGCGAACAGCAGCCCCGTACGCCAGCGCACATGACCGTCGCGGGCATGTGCCGACAGAGCCGTCGCCGAGGTGACGGAGACGATGACCAGCGCGGCCGTGGTGGCCGCGACCGGAGTGAACCCGAGCAGGTAGATCAGCGCGGGGACGGCCAGCACACTGCCACCGCCGCCGAGCGCCCCGAGCGTCAGACCGATGGCGGCCCCGGCGGCCAGGGCGAGGAGCACGGCACTCACGCGACGATCCCGCCCGCGTCGGCCCCGCTGTGGCCGGTGCGCTCGGCTGCCGCCGGCACGGTCGGCCGGTCCGGGGCGCCGGGGTGTCCTGTGAAGAAACTCATCGTGGTTCTCACTTCTGTTGCCCGGTGAGCCCGGCTTTCACGGCCGAGGCGAAGGAGTCGTCGACGGCCACGACGTCGCGGCCCCCGGCGTCCAGCAGTGACGCGGCGATGGCGGCGCGCATGCCGCCCGCGCAGTGCACCCAGACCTGCCCCGCGGGCACCTCGTGGAGGCGCTCGCGCAGTGTGTGGACCGGGATGTGCACCGAGCCCGCGACGAAGCCGCCGGCGCGCTCGGAGGCCCGCCGGACGTCCAGCACGACGACGCCGTCCCGGGAACGCCCGGCGAGATCCGTGAACGTGGCCCGCGGGAAGGACGCCGGTGCCGTGCCCTCGGCCACCCAGTGCGCCGGGTCGCCGGTCGCCGCGGCGGCCGGGCGCTCGATGCCGACCTGTGCCAACTGCCGCTGCGCGGCGGCGAGTTGTTCGGCCGAGTCGGCCAGCAGGGTCACCGGCCTGCCCCAGGGGATCAGCCAGGCCAGGTAGATGCCGAGCTGTCCGTCGGCCTCGAAGTTGAACGAGCCCGCGACATGCCCCGCGGCGAAGGCGACACGGTGGCGCAGGTCCACGACCCACTCCCCGGCGGCGAGCCGCGCGGCGATCTCGTCGGCGTCGGCCACCGCGGGCGGCGTCAGATCGACCGGGGCGGGGCCGTCGGCATTGGCCGGGCCCATGTGCGTGTAGTACGCGGGGACGTCGTCCAGACCGGCCAGCAGCTCGGCGACGAAGGTGTCGACGTCACGGACGAGCGCCGCGTTGTTCGTCTTCTCCTTGCCGATCGTGGTGCCGTCGCCGCCCGCCCGGCCCGTCCGGTTCGACGCGCAGAAGCTGCCGAAGCCGTGTGTGGGCAGCACCGCCGTCTCGTCCGGCAGCTCTGCGGCCAGCCGGTGCGCGGAGGCGTGCTGGGCCCGGGCGAGGTCCCGCGTCAGGCGCGGCTCGACCAGGTCGGGGCGGCCGACGGTGCCGATCAGCAGGGAGCCGCCGGTGAACACCGCGACCGCCGAGCCGTCCTGTTCCAGGGCGTACGACATGTGGTGCGGGGTGTGGCCGGGCGTCGCCAGCGCGCGCAGGACGAGTCCCGCGTCGGCGTCGATGTCGTGGCGGTCGCCGTCGTGCACCGGCACGCGCGCGTAGGCGACCCGGGCGCCGGCGGGGACGAGGTAGGCGGCGCCCGTGAGCCGGGCCAGTTCGAGGCCGCCGGTGACGTAGTCGTTGTGGAGGTGCGTCTCGACCACGTGGGATATGCGCACACCGCGCCGGGCCGCCGCCGCGATCACGTGGTCGATGTCGCGCGGCGGATCGACCGCCACCGCCGTGTGCGCGCCGCCCGCCAGGTACGTGCGGTTGCCCAGCCCCGGCACCTCGATCGTGTCGACGAAGAACATCGGGCACTCCTTTCCAGTGGCGTGAATTACCCCCGGGGGTATGTGTTCGACAGTAGCACGGGTACCCCGGGGGGTATTTTGGAGAAGGGTGCGGAGCTCGGATCGGCGGTGTGATGTGAAGCCAGTCGGGTGATCGACGGGCCGGTCCCGGGCTTGGGTGCGGCCTGTCTCGGGCTCCGCCGGAGAGACTGCGGCCATCCCCCAGTGGAGGTGGCGAACAGCATGCTCAGCGACAGCACAACGACGATCGTGGCCGAGCGGCCGCTGGTGGCGGACGTCGTCGCCGGCGCGCCGCGCGTGGCGGAGATCGCGGCGCGGTGCGCCGAGGAGACGGAGGCCGCCCGGCGGCTTGCGCCCGAGGCGGTCGAGGCGGTGCGGGAGGCCGGGTTCGCCCGGCACTTCGTCCCCGCGGCGTACGGCGGCGCGGACGGCCGCTTCACGGACATGACCGCGGCGGTCACCCTGGTCGGCCAGGGCTGCGCCTCGGCGGCCTGGGCCGCCTCGCTGTCCGCGTACGCGGCCCGCTACGGGGCCTTCCTGCCCCTGGAGGGACAGGCCGAGATCTGGGCCGACGGTCCGAACGCCCTGATGGCGGGCGCGCTCATGCCGGCCGGCAAGGCCGAGCCCGCCTCCGGCGGCTGGCGGCTGAGCGGCGAGTGGCGGTACATCAGCGGGGTGCGCTTCGCGGACTGGGTCTTCGCCTGCTCCGCCGTACCCGACGGCCAGATGGGTCCCGACGGACGTCCCGAGGTGCGGTTCTTCGCGGTGCCCCGGGCGGACATCATGGTGCGGGACACCTGGTTCACGATGGGCATGCGCGGGACCGGCAGCGACACCATGGCCCTGGACGACGTGTTCGTGCCCGAGCACCGGACCCTGTCGAGGTTCGACATCAACGCGGGCCGGGCGACCGCCTCCGAGGCCCGCTGCCACACCGTCCCCGTGGACGCCCTGAACGCCCTGCCCCTCGCCGTTCCCGTGCTGGGTGCCGCCCGCGGGGCACTGCGCGTCGGCGCCGAGCAGACCATGCGGCGGGTCGACCGGCGCGGCGCCCCGGTGCGGGAGAAGCCGCCGGTCCAGATCGAGCTGGCCCGCTCGGCCGGCGAGGTGGACGCGGCCGAGCTCCTCATGCAGCGGGCCGCCCGCGTCGCCGACGGTGTCGAGCAGGCCCGGGAGGGCGAGGCGGCGGTACGCGGGCCGCGGGACCTCGCGCTGGCGGTCGGACTGCTGGTGTCGGCCGTCGACCGGATCTTCAAGGCCGGCGGCACCACGTCCCACTTCGAGACCGACCCCCTCCAGCGGTTCTGGCGGGACGTCAACACCGCGGCCTCCCATGTGATCTTCGACTTCGAGACCGCCGGAGCCGCCTTCGGCGCCTGGGCACTCGGCGCCGAGGGCGCGGAGCGCAGACGCTGAGGCGCGAGCGCCGGGCGTGTTTCTGCTCCAGTAGCTTTCGCGCGGTGAAGTAGCTTCTCAACTCCGCCTGGAATCACCGCTGGAGAGTCACCCATGCCCCGAGAAGCGCCGTACCGTGCACTGGCCGACGTGTTGCGCGCCCGTGTTCTCTCGGGGGAGTGGGACGTCGGTGAGCGCCTGCCGTCCCGGGCGCGGCTCGCCGAGGAGTACGGAGTCGGGCGCAATGTCGTGCAGCGGGCCATGGACCGGCTCATCGCCGAAGGACTGCTCGAAGGGCGCGCGGGATCGGGCACCTATGTGCGCACACCGCGCGAGCGCCTGCGGCTCGTCCGCTCGCGCCGCCACGAACGCCGCGACGGCTCACCCCGCCGCGCCGGTACGCCCGCCGGCGCACGTCCCGAACTGCGGGAGCGGGGCCGGGCCGACTCCTGGGACGCGCACAGCCAGGTGCGCGTGCCCGCCCCCGAGGCCATCGCCGGGCGGCTCGCCATCCGCCCCGGCGACCTCTGTGTCACCACGCACTACGAGTTCCTCGCCGAGGGGCACCCCGTCCAGCTCTCCGAGTCCTGGGAACCGATGGCCCTCACCGGCGGAACGCCGATCGTGCTGCCCGAGACGGGCCCGCTGGCGGGAAAGGGGGTGCCCGAGCGCATGCGCTCCATCGGAGTCGTCGTCGACACCGTTGTCGAGATGCCCCGCCCGGCCCGCGCCACCCCGGCCCACGCGAATCTGCTGGGAATCAGCGCCGGAGACCTCGTACTCCGGAGGGAGCGGACCATCTACGCCACCGACGGCCGCCCGGTGGAAACCGCCGACATCGTCGTTCCGGACGCGCACCGGGCCGTGGTGTACGAATTCGGCGTCGAGCGGTGACACCAGGTGATACCCAAGGGAATTCCCTCGCGGCTCGGTCTTCTGCGTGATCCGGATTTCGGGCGGCTCTTCGCCGCCACCGCGCTCGGACAGCTGGGTGACCGCATCATTTTCCTGGCACTGCCCCTCGTCGCGATCACGGCGCTGAACGCCGACGAACTCCAGGTCGGACTGCTGACCGCGACGACCACGGCGGGCTCGCTGCTGATCGGACTGCCGGCCGGCGCGTGGGTGGACCGGGTGCGAAAGCGGCCCGTGATGATCGCCGCCGATCTGGTGCGCGCGCTGATCCTGCTGTCCGTCCCGGCGGCGTGGTGGGCCCGTCTGCTCACGATCGAGTGGCTCTGTACGGCCGCCCTGCTGCACGGACTGCTGACCGTCTTCTTCGACGTCGCCTACGTCAGCTATCTCCCGCACCTGGTGGGACGGGACAACCTGGTCGAGGGGAACGCGAGACTCTCGGCGGTCCGGTCGGTGACCAGCATCGGCGGACCGGCGGTGGCGGGGCCGCTGGTGGGCTGGGCGGGAGCCCCCGCCGCGCTGCTGGCGAGTTCGGCGGGGATGGTGGCGTCGGGGCTCCTCGCGACCCGTATCCGCAGGCGCGAGGAGAGACCGGGGGCGGTCGGGAGACGGCATCTGGCCCGGGACATCAAGGAAGGGCTGACCTTCGTCCTCGGGCAGCCCGTCCTGCGCGCGACGATCGCGGGGGACGCGATGTTCAACCTCTTCCTGGTCCTGTACCAGACGATGCTTCTGGTCTTCCTGGAGCGGAAGATCGGTCTCGGTTCCCTCGGTATCGGGCTCGTCCTGTCGGGCATGGGCTGTGGCGCGCTGCTGGGTGCCCTGCTGGCCACCGGCATCGCGCGGCGGCTCGGGCAGGGCCGGGTGATCTGGCTCGCGCCGCTGGTCACGTGCCCGCCGACCGCCCTGATGCCGCACGCGCGGCCGGGCTGGAGCCTGTACGCGGCTGCGGTCGGGCTCGCGGCACTCTCCCTGGGCGGTGTCGTCCGCGTGGTGTCCCAGTCGAGCCTTCAGCAGGTCCTCACCCCGGACCGGCTCCTGGGCCGTATGAACGCCACGGCCCGGTTCGTGTCCTGGGGCGGCGTTCCGCTGGGCGGAGTACTGGGCGGGGTCTCGGGTGCGCTGTGGGGAGCCGGGGCGACCCTGTGGATCGGCGCCATCGGCATGACACTGAGCTCGCTCGTCCTTCGCCGGGCGGGCCGGGGTGGAACCATGTGATGTCATGCGTGCCGCGTACATCGAGGAGCTGGGTTCCGCCGACGTCATCCGGTACGGGGAGATTCCCGCGCCGGTGCCCGGTCCCACCGACGTACTGGTGGCGGTGCGGGCCACGGCGGTCGACCCCGTCGACACCTTCGTCCGCTCGGGGCTCTTCCCGACGCACCTGACCTTCCCGTTCGTCGTCGGACGCGACCTGGTCGGGACGGTGGCCGAGGTGGGGCCCGGCGTCACCGGATTCCGGGTCGGGGACCGGGTGTGGTGCAACAGCCTCGGGCACGAGGGGCGCCAGGGCGCCGCGGCGGAGCGGGCGGTGGTGGCGGCCGACCGGCTGTACCGCCTGCCCGACGGCGTCGATCCGGACAACGCGGTCGCGGTCGTCCACCCGGCGGCGACCGCGTACCTCGCGCTCTTCGTGCACGGGCGCCTGCGCGCGGGCGAGACCGTGCTGGTCGCCGGGGCCGCGGGCAACGTGGGCGGTGCCCTGGTGACGATGGCGGCGCGGGCCGGCGCCCGGGTCCTCGCGACGGCCGGCGCGCGGGACGCGGCGTACTGCGCACGGTCGGGCGCGGCCGAGGTCTTCGACTACCGCGATCCGGACCTGGCCGGGACGATCCGGGCCGCCGCGCCGTCGGGCGTCGACCTCTGCCTGGACACGGCGGGCGTCAACGACCTGGAGACCTCCGTCGGACTGCTCGCCCGGCGGGGCCGCGTCGTGCTGCTGGCCGGTGCCGGCACCCGGCCCGTGCTGCCCGCCGGAGCCCTGTACATGAACGACCGCTCCGTCGTGGGATTCGTCATCTCCCACGCGACCACCGACGAACTCGCCGAGGCCGCCGGGTACATCAACGACCTGCTCGGCCGGGGTGCCCTGCGGGCGCGCCGGACCGAGATCCTCCCGCTCAGCGCGGCCGGCGCGGTGCACGCCCGGCTGGAGCGCGGCGAACTGCACGGGCGGCGCGTGGTCCTGCGCACGGACGTCTCCTAGCGCGTATCGATCTTCCGGTGAGTGAACCGGTCTCCGCCTGATAACGTCTACTCACTTGTAGACGTTCATGTTCTGGACGTCCACAGGTCATCTTCATGTCCACTCAGTGTCGCGGCGCGTTCCCCGGAGCGCGCCGCACGCGCACCACGGCCCGGAGATCCGCTCGATGACGACTTCCTCCCCGACCGTTCAGGCACTCGACGGCGCGGCCATAGACGGCGGCCTGTACACCGACGTCACCGACTTCGCCCGCCATACGCACTGGCTGAACGGAACCGCGGCCGCGTACAGCGCGTACGGCACCGGCATCTTCGCGCTGCTCCTGCTGGTCGCCTGGTGGCGGGCCCGCGGGCAGGGGAGCGCCGCGATGGCCGCCGTGCTGGGCGCTCCGTTCGCCGTCGTCCTCGCCTATGTGGTGAACAGCGGGATCAAGATGGTCTTCGAGGAGCCCCGGCCGTGCCGGGCGCTGCCCCACGACTTCCTCATCGAGGCGTGCCCGGCCCCCGACGACTACGCCTTTCCCAGCAATCACACCACCGTCGCCTTCGCCTTCGCGGTGGCGCTCCTCCTCGTCAGCAGGTGGCTCGGATCCGTCGCCCTGCTCGCGGCCGTCGTGATGGGGGCCTCGCGTGTCTACGTCGGCGCCCACTACCCCCACGACGTCGCCGTGGGCGCCCTGGTCGGCAGCGTCGTCGCCCTGGCCACGGTGCTCGCGGCACGCCGGTTCGCGCCGCCCCTGGTGGACCGGCTCCGCGACGGCGCGCTGCGCCCGCTGCTCATGGCCTAGCCGGCGCGGCGAGTCGGCGGCAAAGGCCGCAAAAGGGTTGGTCCGGTCCGGTCGGCATGTGCTTCGATGCAGGCCGTCAAGCGAATCGGAGCACACGCCTCTCATGCCGCACAGGTGGACCACCCGCACCGAGACCGGTGCCGACATCCCCGCCGTCCGCGAGGTCAACCTCTCCGCGTTTCCCACCGCCGCGGAGGCCGACCTCGTGGACGCCCTGCGGGGCGATCCCGCGTGGCTCGACGGACTGTCCGTGGTCGCCGTCGACGACAGCGGCACGCCGGCCGGGTACGCCCTGCTGACCCGCTGCCACATCGGCGACGTCCCGGCGCTGTGCCTGGCACCCGTCGCCGTACGTCCTGAGCGGCAGCGCACCGGCGCCGGCTCCGCCGCGGTCCGGGCCGTGCTGCGGGCGGCCCTGGAGCGGGGCGAGCGCCATGTGGTCGTCCTCGGTCACCCGGACTACTACCCGCGCTTCGGATTCACCCGGGCCTCGGCCCACGGGATCGGCCTGAGCATCGACGTCCCGGACGACGCCCTGATGGCCCTCACCCTCGACGCGCGCCACCCCCTGCCCGCCGGCACCGTGCGCTACGCCGCCCCGTTCGGCATCTGAGCGCGCGGACCGGCCCCACCCAGGGGATCGAGGGCCTGCGCCGCGAAGGCGGCCGGCCAGTGCTCGGTCGCGAAGTCGCCGCGTTCCACGGCGGGCCGGCCGGCCACCAGACGGGCTCCGGCCGCCTCGGCCGAAGGCGCTGTTGGGGTGGTGGCCGTAGCGCACGGGATACGTGGCCCAGTCGTACGGCCGCTCGAAGGAAGGGCGGTGCGCAGGTGGGCGGCTTCGACGGGGGCCGTGTGCGCGGTGGGCGGCATCAGTGGGTGGTTCCCTCGGAGATCTTCAGGTCCCGGCCCATGGGGGTGGCGGCCGCGGTGACCAGCAGGGCGCGCAGGCCGCGGGCGACCGTGGTGGGCTCCAGGGCCGGGGCGGTGCCGTCGGGGACCTGCTCCGGCGCCCAGGGCACATGGACGAAACCGCCCCGGACATGCGGGAGTTCGGTGGCGATGAGGTGGGCCAGGCCGTAGGCGACGTGGTTGCAGACGAACGTACCGGCGGTGTGCGAGACGGCGGCGGGCACACCGGCCGTGCGCAGGGCGGCGACGCAGGCCTTCACGGGGAGGGTCGAGAAGTACGCGGCGGGGCCGCCCGGGACCACGGGTTCGTCGACGGGGCGGCGGCCGGCGTTGTCGGGGATGCGGGCGTCGTCGAGGTTGATGGCGACGCGCTCGACCGTCACACCGGGGCGGCCGCCCGCCTGGCCCAGGCAGAGGACCAGCTCGGGGCCGGCCGTGATGACGGCGTCGCGCAGGGCCGTGACGGACTCGCCGAAGACGCACGGCAGTTCGGCGGCGGTGACGGTCAGCCCGGCGGGCGGCTCGGCGGCCACGAGGGAGGCCGCCTGCCAGGACGGGTTCACGCGCCGGCCGTCGAAAGGGGCGAAGCCGGTGATGAGCACGCGGGTCACGGCACTTCCTCCATCGGGCCCTCTCCTTCGTCTTCATCGGGTGTTCCTCCACGGGGAGCGGAGGGCGGCGGGCGCGGGCGTCAGAAGGCGAAGAGCGCCATGATCGCCGTGGCGCAGACCAGCAGCGGCAGCGCCGTCGGGATCTGTGCCTTGATCGGGCCGTACTGGTCCTTCAGATCGAGCAGGGTGGCCGGGACGATGTTGTAGTTGGCGGCCATCGGTGTGCACAGCGTCCCCGCGAAACCGGCCAGCATGCCGATCGCGAGGACGGCCGCTTCGTCGCCGTGCATCTGCTCGATGAGGACGGGCCAGCCGATCGCCGCGGTCATCACCGGAAACGCGGCGAACGCGTTACCCATGATCATCGTGAACAGGAACATGCCGACGCAGTACGCCGCCACGGCGAGGTACTTGGAGTTGCCGGGCAGGATGTCGTGCACGATCCTGCCGACCTGGGTGCCGACTCCGGCCAGCGCGAAGATCGAGCCGAGCACGGCGAGGAGCTGGGGCAGCAGCAGGGCGGAGCCCATCGCCTCCAGCATGGAGCGGCCGGAGTGCAGCGGCACCGACAGCCTGCGCTCGCCGGTGACCAGCATGCCGACGACGAGGGCGACAAGACAGCCGATCCCGAGTCCGATCAGGGTGGCCTTGCCCGTCTCGAACAGGCCGGAGGTGTCGAGCACGGAGGCGCACACGATCGCGACGAGCGGAATGGTCAGCGCGGGGACGAAGATCCTGCCGCCGAGCCGGGTCGCGGAGGCCTCGCGCTCCTCCGCGCTGCTGGTGACGGGCTCGCCCTTGCCGAGGAAGTTGAACCCGGCGAGCACGATCAGGGCGAGGACGGCGATACCGAGCGGTTCGGCGGGCAGGGTCCAACCACCGTTGTGCGCCGTGCCGTTGGCGACTCCGGTGCCGTAGGGGAAGGTGAGCCCGAGCAGGCCCCAGAAGGCGGCGGAGGTCCACCGCCTGGGGTTGGTGCGGTCGGCCGCCATCTGCACGGCCATGACGACGAAGACGAGGCCCACCAGCCAGTAGAGCCATTCGGCCTTGATCACTTGTCGGTCCCCTTCGGCATCGGCAGGTCGTGCTCGGCGCGGGCGAGGGCCATCTGGCGCTCCAACTGCCGGTCCAGGAGCAGGAGTCGGGCGCCGTGGACGAGGAAGGCGCAGACCGCGAGAGGGACGGCCCACACGGCCAGCTGGGTCGGTTCGAGGTTCTGGTGGTACGTCGAGTTCACGAACCCGGTGATCAGCAGGATCGAGCCGATGGCGATGAAGCAGTCCTCGCCGAAGAACAGGCCCACGGTGTCGGCCGACGCGGCGTAGGAGCGCACCTTCTCGCGCAGGCGGTCCGGCAGTTCGGTGCCCGTCGTGCGCTCGGCGGCGGCCTCGGCCATGGGCGCGACGAGCGGCCGTACGGTCTGCGCGGGGCCGCAGATGCTGGTGAGGCCGAGGGCGGCGGTGACCTGACGGACCAGCAGGTAGACGGTGAGGAACCGGCCGGTGCTGAGCCCGGTGAGCCGGCCGATGAGGCGGCGGGCCTGTTCGCGCAGGCCGTAGCGCTCCAACAGGCCGATCACGGGCAGGGCGACGGCGAAGACGGTGACCGAGCGGCTGTCGGCGAAGGACCGGCCGAAGGCCGCGAGGACCTCCGGTGGATCCATCCCGCGGATCAGCCCGGTGAAGACACCGGCGACGCCCACCACGAGGACGGGATTGCGGCGCGTGACGAAGCCGAGGATCACCACGACCACGCCGAGGAGAACGATCATGCGGCGGCCTTCTTCGCGGGGGACGGGGCGGGACGCCCGGGCGGTGCGGATCCGGGAGGTCCGGATCCGTGAGGGATGCACGGACCCTAGGGGATCGTTCAACGATCGAACAAGGGGGCTGCAGAAACTGATCGAAGCCTTGTCGGATCGTTCAACGATCGATTACGTTCTGGGGCGTGATCGACCTCAACGCGGACCTCGGTGAGGGCTTCGGCCGCTGGACCCTCACCGACGACGACGCCCTGCTCACCGTCGTGACCAGCGCCAACGTCGCCTGCGGCTTCCACGCCGGCGACCCCTCCGTGATGCGCCGCGTGTGCGACCTCGCCGCCGAGCGCGGCGTACGGATAGGCGCCCAGGTGTCCTACCGCGACCTGGCCGGTTTCGGCCGGCGCACCATGGACGTCCCCGCGGACGAACTCGCGGCCGAGGTGGCCTACCAGATCGGGGCGCTGCGCGTCTTCGCCCGGGCCGCCGGGGCCGAGGTGGCGTACGTCAAGCCGCACGGCGCCCTCTACAACCGCACCGTGCACGACGCCGAACAGGCCGCCGCCGTGGTGACGGGCGTCGAACTGGCCGGCGGGGCGCTGCCCGTGCTCGGCCTGCCCGGGTCACGGCTGCTCGCCGCCGCCGCGGACGCGGGCCTGGCCGCGGTACCCGAGGCCTTCGCGGACCGCGCCTACGCCCCCGAGGGCACCCTCGTGCCGCGCCGCGAGCCGCACGCCGTGGTCACCGACGAGGACGAGGTGGTCCGGCGTGCGCTCGCGTTCGCCGTGGACGGCGCGGTCCGGGCCGTGGACGGGACGAGCGTCGCCGTGACCGCCCGTTCCCTGTGCGTGCACGGCGACACCGCGGGCGCCGCCCGGATCGCGGCCCGTGTGCGCGCGGCCCTCGACGCGGCCGGGGTCGAGGTCGGGGCCTTCGCATGACCGGGAACCGGCTCCTCACCGTGCGCCCCGCCGGACGGCACGCCCTGCTCGTCGAACTCCCGGACGCCGAGCGCACCGGCGCCTTCCACGCCGAACTGCTGCGACGCCGCGCGGCCGGCACCCTGCCCCCGGTCGAGGAGATCGTGCCCGGCGCCCGGACCGTCCTCCTCGACGGCGTCCCGCGCCCCGCGGAACTGGCCCGCCGCATCGCCGACTGGGAGGTGCCCGCCCGCGCGGCCGACGAAGGGGAGGCCGTCGAGATCCCCGTGCGCTACGACGGCCCCGACCTCGCCCGGGTGGCCGACCTCTGGCAGGTCGGCGTCGACGAGGTCGGCGCACGGCACCGCGCGTACACCTACCGCGTAGCCTTCTGCGGATTCGCCCCCGGCTTCGGCTACCTCACCGGCCTGCCGGCCGAACTGCACGTCCCGCGCCACGACACGCCCCGCACCCGTGTCCCGGCCGGCGCGGTCGCGGTCGCCGGTCCCTACAGCGCGGTGTATCCGCGCGCCACCCCCGGCGGCTGGCAGCTGATCGGCACCATGCCCGACCCGACCCCGCTGTGGGACCTCACCCGCGACGAACCCGCCCTGCTCACCGCGGGCACGCGCGTACGGTTCGTGGCCGAGAGCGGCGGTGCGCCGTGACCGGCACCCTCACCGTCGTACGCCCCGGCGCCCTCACCACGGTCCAGGACGCCGGCCGGCGCGGCCACGCCCACCTCGGCGTCCCCCGCTCCGGCGCCCTCGACACCGCCGCCCTGGACCTGGCCAACCGGCTGCTCGGCAACGCCCCCGACGCCGCCGTCCTGGAGACCACCCTCACCGGCTGCGCCCTGCGCCCCGAGCACACCGTGACCGTCGTGGTCGGCGGCGCGCCCTGCCCGGTGACCCTCGACGGACGGCCGGCGGCCTGGGGGACACCCGTGCGGGTGCCCGCGGGCGCCGTCCTCGACGTGGGCGCCGTGACGGCGGGGGTGCGCTCCTACGTGGCCGTCCGCGGCGGCATCGCCGTCGCGCCCGTGCTCGGCAGCCGCTCGGCCGACCTGCTCTCCGGACTGGGCCCGGAGCCGCTGCGTGCCGGGGACGTCCTCCCGCTCGGCGCCGCCGCCCCGCCGCCGCCCCGCACCGACCTCGCCCCCTGGCCGGCGCCGCCGGCCGAGCTGACGCTGCCGCTCCGACTCGGCCCCCGCGCCGACTGGTTCACCGCCGCGGCGCTGCGCACCCTCACCTCGGTGACGTACCGCGTCTCGCCGCACAGCAACCGCATCGGCCTGCGCACCGAGGGGCCGCCGCTGGAACGCGTGCCGGGCGGCGAACTGCCCAGCGAGGGCATGGTGCTCGGCGCCGTACAGGTGCCCCCCGACGGCCGCCCGGTGGTGTTCCTGCGCGACCACCCGACCACCGGCGGCTACCCGGTCGTCGGCGTCGTCGCCGAACCCGCCCTGGCGGCGGCCGCCCAGGCCGCGGCGGGCACGCCGGTCCGCTTCACCCTGGGCTGACTCCCGACCCGCCGGTGCGCCGAAGCGGTCGCGACATGCCGGGGGAGCGGCGCGGGGCGATTCTGTAGGCGTGGGCCGTCGAGTCGCTTCCCGTCACACCCTGGCGGACTACGCAGCCTCGGGCCGACGGGCGGTCCGCGTGACGCTGGTCGCCGCGGCCGGGTTCTACCTCTTCCGCTACGGCCTCGACCGCCCGGTCGGGGCCACCTACGCCCTGTTCGCCGCCGTGGCCCTCGGTGGACTGGCCAGGATCCCCGGCACCGGGCGGCAGCGGGCCGCGCTGGTGCTGCGGCTGCTGCCGGTGTGCTGGCTGCTGGTCGGCGTCGGCACCTGGCTGTCGGTACGGACCTGGAGCGCCGTCGTCGGCATGCTGGCGGTCGGCTTCGCGCTGGCCTTCGCCGCCGTAGGCGGACCACGCCTCGCGGGAGCCGCGCCGGGCCTGCAACTCCTGTACATCCTGCCGTCGTTCCCGCCCTACGCGCCCGGCACGCTCGCCGAGCGCCTGGCCGGTACGACCACCGGGCTCGTCCTGCTCGTCGCCGCCGAGGCGCTGCTCTTCCCCGAACCCGCCCCGCCGCCGTACCGCGAGCGGGCCGCCCACGCCGCACGCGTGGCCGCGCACTGCGCCACGCTCCTCGCCACCGCGCCCCACACCCTGACCGGCACCGGCGTCCGCCTGGCCCACGAGACCGGCTGGACGCTGCGGTCCCTGTCCGTGCCGGAGGCGGAACGCCCGGCCGGACCGGGGGTGCGCGACCGCGCCCTCGCCCACACCGGCCTCGCCGCGCGCACCCTCCTCAGCCGCCTCGCCGACCTGCCCGCCGCGCCGGACGGGCGGCCCGGCCCCGAGGAGACCGCCGCCCTGCGCGCGGTGGCGGTGCTGGCCACGGCGGCCGCGACCTGTCTGCACACCGGGCAGCCGCCGGTGACGCCGTACGCGGAACTGGCCGCCGCACGCGCCCGCGTGGCGGCGGCCTCCGCGACAGGTGCCGCCGGCGCGGCACCGCCGGACCTCCCGCCCGGCGTGCTGCGCCGGCACGCGGCCGTGCTGGAGATCGCCGACGCCGCGCTCGCCCTCGGCACGGCCGCCGATCTGGCCGTGCACGGCCGGCACGCGTCGGTGGAGACCGGGCAGAGCCGCTTCTGGTACGCCAGGAGCCGGGCACCCGTGCTGTGGTGGCACCGGGTCTGCCACCACGCCGGTCGCAGGTCGGTGTTCTTCCAGAACGCGGTCCGTATCGCCCTGGCCCTGACCGCCGCCCGGCTCGTGGCCGGGCTGGACACGCTGCCCCACGGATTCTGGGCCATGCTGGCGACCCTCAGCCTCACCCGCACCACCCTGGGCGACACCTGGAGCACCATCCGCGCGGCCCTCGTGGGCACGCTGGCCGGAGCCCTGGTCACCGCCGGGGCGCTGACCCTGGTCGGCACCGACACCGCGGTCTACGCCGTCGTCCTGCCGGCCTGGATGCTGTTCGCCTTCACCGTGGGGCCGGTCAAGGGCGTCGGCTGGGCGCAGGGACTGTTCACCGTGCTCGTGGCCCTCGTCTTCGCCCAACTGACCACAACCACCTGGCAGTTGGCGGAAGAGCGGGTGCTGGACGTGCTGATCGGCAGCGTGATCGGCGCCGTCTTCGGCGTGCTCGCCTGGCCCCGCGGCGCCCATGACGAGATGCACCGTGCCGCGGCCGAACTCCTGCGCCGGGCGGCCGAGATCGTCGTCGCGACCGGCGCCTCCGTGGCGGGCACCGGCGCCGGAAGCGCACCGACCGGGGCGCCGGGACACCGCTCGCTGCAACGCGCGATCGTCCTCGCCGAGTCCGCCTACGCCCAGTTCCAGTGCGAACAGGCACCCTTCGGCGGGCCGCCGGGCGAGGCCGTACCGCGCCACGTGGACTGGCAGGCCGCACTGATGGCCGGCCACCACACGCTGTGGGGCTCCGAACACCTGCTGGAGCCCCCGCTCACCGCGCTCGGCCCCGCGCCGGCCGAGTCCGTCAGCGGACTCGGAGACCGGGTGGCCGCGCGGATGCTGCTCGTCTCGGCGGCCCTGGACCCCGGCGGTGACACCCCGACCGGACCGGTGCCGCGGATCGAGCCGGCACCCGCCGCACTCGCCGCCGAACCGCCCGGCGCGCCGCGCCTGTACTACGCCACCGTGTCCTGGCTGGCGTCGCTGACGGCCGACCTGACCCGCATCGCACGCGAATGACCCGCCCCGGACAGCCCCTTGGTGGTGCTCGCCCGGCGGAGCCTGATAGGCATGGCAGGTGCGATTCGAGAGGGTTCCCATGCCGGTGGGCGTCGCGGCGCGCCCCCGGGACGCGCGCGGATATCCCGTGCCCGCGATCACTCCGTGGGAGAACGACGAGCCGCAGTTCGCCCTGACCGACTACGACCGCAGCGCCGCGTGCGCCCGGGGGCGGCTGTGCTCGGTGTGCGACCGCCCGATGCCGCGGGGGCCGGTGTGGCGCGTGGTGGGGAGCGGGGAGAGCGCGGCGATCGGCGAGGCGCTGGCCGCCGGGCGGCCGTACCGCAATCTCGCCCCGACCCTCGAAGGGCCGGGGCACCGCGCGTGCATGCTGTACGCCTCGATGGTGTGCCCGTATCTGGCCCGGCCGAACGCCCGGCGCGGGATGTCGGCGGCCGAGCCGGACGAGATGACCGAGCACGTGGTGCGCGGCGCCGTCCGGGGCACGACGGGCGCGGTGGTGGGCTTCGCCGAGTACGAGTACGCCGTCACGAGCAGCCAGGTGCTGTTCCGGTTCCTCGACGTCGTGGAGTTCCTGCCGCACGACCGCGCCGACACACACCTGGAAGAGCTGCGGGCCGAGCTGGCCCGGTCGGCGAAGTGACCCGCACTCCGCGTCCCGGACCCGCCCGGCCCGTCGGCCGCCGTCGTCGTCAGGGGCGGTACGCCGCCAGGCCCGTCGTCGACGTGACCTTGGCCGGGTGGCCCGTGCCGTCGGCCGGCAGGGTCACCGTGCCGGACGGGGTGCGCACCGCGAGGGTCCTGCCGTCGGGGGACCAGGCCGGCTCGGTGTAGTCGGTGGTCGCGTGCGGGGTGAGGTCCTTGACGCGGTTGTCGTGCATGAGGTCCTCCACGAGGACATGGTCGTGGCCGGCGACCGAGCGCACGAACACGACCTCTTCCTCGTTCGGGGACAGCGCGGGCTGCGAGCCCTTGGTGAGCTTGCCGCCCTGCTGGCGCAGGTAGTCGTCACGGATGTAGACCGCGCCGGTGTCGACGTTGGCGTAGACCGACGTGCCGTAGTGCCCGCCCGCGTTGGGCCAGACGTTGCCGGTCTGCGGGAGCGCACCGCCCGGGCCCGGGTCGCCGTTCAGGGACAGCGTCTTCGGCGTGCCGTGGACGGCCTTGGCGGAGATGTACTTCAGGCGCGAGACGCCCTTGTCGCGGGCCGCGAAGATGAGGTTGTCCTTGGCGGGAATGCCGTTGCGGGTGTCCTTCGCGGTCACCTGCCAGGTCGGGTGGGACCAGTTCTGGTTGCCGGGGTTCTTCGCGACGACCACGCGGCCGCTGCCGTCCGGACGGGCGGTGTCGAGATTCCCGGAGCCGTCGATGAACGCGGCCCGGGCGCCGTCCGGGGACCAGGCGAGATCCCGGACGGGCACGCCGAAGTTCACCCGGTGTCCGCCGATCAGCACGTACGCGGTGCCGTTGCTGACGGTCAGGGTCCCGTGCGCGGAACCGGTGGCGGCCGATGCGGCTCCGGAGGCACCCAGCAGCGCCGTGCCGGTGACGGAGGCGGCCACGGCGATGGCGGCGGTGATGAGGCGGGTTCGGTTGGTCATGGCTGAATCCCCCAGAAATGTGGATAGGCAAGACAGATGGTGACAGGCTTCGATCTTCGGATGGTCCGCTCGGTGTCACAGGCGCGTAACAGTGCTCCGGGGCGGGTGATTGACTGGGCCGCATGGACTTCACTTCGGCATCGACGCCCGGGAAGGCACCGCCGCTCGACCCCGAACTGGCCGAGACGATCGCTGCGTTGGGGGAGGCGGCGAAGGAGCCGTTCACCCCGGAGAACCTGGCCGCGCGGCAGGCGCGCGACGCCGCGAGCCGGCCCCGGCCGACGGTCCGGGACCTTGAGGACGGCGGCCGCTTCGAGGTGACGGAGCTGCGCGTGCCGGGAGCGCCCGGCGCACCGGACGTCACGCTCGTCAGCGCACGCCCCGCCGGACTCGCGGGCCCGCTGCCGCTGCTGTACTACCTGCACGGCGGCGGCATGATCATGGGCAACGCCTGGTCCGTGCTTCCGCAGGTGCTGCGCGCCTGGGCGCTCCCGCTGCGCCTGGCCGTCCTCTCGGTCGAGTACCGGCTGGCACCGCACACGCGCTACCCGGGTCCGCTGGAGGACTGCTACGCCGGATTCGTCTGGGCGGTCGAGCACGCGGACGCGCTCGGCGTCGACGCCGACCGTGTCGTCATCGGCGGAAAGAGCGCCGGCGGCGGACTGGCCGCGGCACTCGCCCTGCTCACCCGGGACCGCGGCGGCCCCGCCCCGATCGGGCAACTCCTCGTCTGCCCCATGCTGGACGACCGCAACGACACCTTCTCCAGCCACCAGATGGCCGGCGTCGACCTCTGGGACCGGACCTCCAACGCGACCGCCTGGCAAGCCCTGTTGGGCGACCGGTACGGCGCCGCGGACCTGCCGCCCTACGCGGCCCCGGCCCGCGCCACGGACCTGTCGCGACTGCCCCCGGCCTATATCGAGGTCGGGGCCGCCGAGACGTTCCGGGACGAGGGCGTGGCCTACGCGCAGGCCCTCTGGCAGGCCGGGGGCCAGGCCGAACTGCACGTATGGCCCGGCGCGTGCCACGGCTTCGACACCTTCGCACCCCAGGCGGCCCTCAGCCGCGACGCCCGCGACGCCCGCACCCGCTGGCTCCGGCGGGTCCTCGCACGGCCCACGGCCAAGGACACAGGCGATAGTTGAGGGCATGCGGATCTACATCAGCGTGGACATGGAGGGTGTCACCGGCCTCGTGGACGCCCATGACGTCCAGCCCGGCGGCCGGGACTACGAGCGGGGTCGGCGCATGATGGCCGAGGACGTCAACGCCGCCGTACGGGGCGCCGTCGCGGCCGGCGCCACCGACATCCTCGTCAACGACGCCCACGGCCCCATGCGCAACATCCTCCCCGAGGATCTGGATCCGGCGGCCCGCCTGATCCGGGGCAAGCCGAAGCAGATGAGCATGCTCGAAGGCCTCACGCCCGAGCACGACGCCATGGTCTGCGTCGGCTACCACGCCCGGGCCGGCGCGCTCGGCGTGCTGAGCCACAGCTTCATGGGCCATGAGATCGAGGACATCTGGCTGGACGGCAGGCCGGTGGGCGAGATCGGACTCGCCCATGCCACCGCGGCGGCCCTCGGTGTACCGACGGTGGTCCTCACCGGCGACGACCGCGCCTGCGCGGAGACGGCCGAGTGGGACCCGGAGGTCACCACCGTGCCGGTGAAGTACGCCCGGGACCGCTTCGCCGCCGAGCTGCGCCCCGCCGAGGAGGCACGCGCGGCCATCCAGGAGGCGGTCACCGCGAGACTCTCCGCGCCGCTGCCCACGCCGGCGGTGGCGGCCGGCCCGGCGACGCTCAGGGTCCGCTGGCAGTCGGCCTCCGTGGCCGCCACCCTGCCGGGAATTCCGGGAGTCGTCTCGACGGACGACCGTACCGTCGAGGCGCGCGGCCCGCTGCCCGGCCTCTACCGGCAGTTCGTCGTGTGGATGCGGGTGGCGGCATCCCTGACCAACCAGCCGCCGTACTGCTGAGCCACCGCGGCCGAAAGACAGCACGCCCTGCTGACAGTCCCGGTGGCGGGGCGTCAGCATGGCCCGCATGGCCGACGAACCGAGCACGCCGAGCACTTCGAGTACACCGCGCCGTATCGCCGACGACCACGTCGCGCAGGTCGCCGCCCTCGACCCCGTGACCTCGACCCGGCTCGGCCTCGACCCGGAGGACGACCGGCAGCCGGATCTGTCGCCGGAGGGCTTCGAGGCACTGGCCGACGTGGCCCGGCGCACGCTCGCCGCGCTCGACGCGGCCGAGCGGTACGGGGAGAAGCACGGCACGGTGTGGGCGGACGCCGAGCGGAACTGCGCCCGCCTCCTGCGGGAACGGCTGACCGCCGAACTCGCCCTGCACGAGGCGGGCGACCAGTTCCGCCAACTGCGCAACGTCAACTCCCCCCTGCACCAGGTGCGCGGCATCTTCACCCTGATGCCCACCGAGACCGACGAGAACTGGGCAGCCGTCGCAGGCCGGTTGCGGCACGTGCCCGGGGCCCTGGACGGGTACCGGGCCACCCTGTCAGAGGGCATCGCCCGCGGGCTGCTGTGCGCGCCCCGCCAGGTGCGGGCCGTGCTCGGCCAACTCGCCGCCTGGACCGGCCAGGACGCCGGCGGCACCGGCTGGTTCGCCGCGTTCGTGGCCGCCGCGCCCGACCGGCTCAGGCCCGGACTCGACGCCGCCGCCGAGCGGGCGACGGGCGCGGTGGCCGACTTCCGCGACTGGCTGCGCAGCGCCTACCTGCCCGCCGCCGACGGCACCCCGGACCCCGTCGGCCGCGAGCGCTACCTGCGCGCGGCGCGCTGGGCCATCGGCGCCGCCCCGGACCCGGCCGAGGCCTACGCCTGGGCCTGGGAGGAGTTCCACCGCACGCGCGCCGAGATGCGGACCGAGGCCGCACGCATCCTCCCGGGCGCCGACGTCCGCGCGACCATGGACCACCTGAACCGGCACGGCCACAGCGTCACGGGCGAGGAGAACATCCGCGCCTGGCTCCAGCAGATCACGGACGAGGCGATCGACGCCCTCGACGGCATCCACTTCGACCTCTCCGGCCCGATCCGCAGGGTCGAGACGCGCATCGCGCCCGCGGGCAGCTCGGGCGCCCCCTACTACACCGGCCCCAGCCTGGACTTCAGCCGCCCGGGATACACCTACCTCCCGACCCTCGGCCAACAGACCTTCCCCACCTGGGAGATGGTCAGCACCTGGTACCACGAGGCCGTGCCGGGGCACCACCTGCAGACCGCCCGCTGGACCGCCGAGGCCGGCCGGCTCAGCACCTACCAGATCACCCTCGGCGCGGTCAGCGCGGACAAGGAGGGCTGGGCGCTGTACGCCGAGCGCCTGATGGACGAACTGGGCTTCCTCACCGATCCCGCCCGCCGACTCGGTTACCTGGACAAGCAGATGCTCCGGATCATCCGTGTGATCATCGACATCGGCATGCACCTGGAACTGACCGTCCCGGCCGGCTCCGGCTTCCATCCGGGCGAACGCTGGACCCCCGACCTCGCCACCGCGTTCATGGCCGCACACCACGGCAGCGGCGCCGCCCGCCGCACCAGCGAGATCGACCGCTACCTCGGCTGGCCCGGCCAGGCCATCGGGTACAAGCTCGGCGAACGCGCCTGGCTCCAGGGCCGCGAAGCCTCCCGGCGCCGCCTCGGCACCGCCTTCGATCTGCGGGCCTGGCACACGAAGGCACTCACGCTGGGGTCACTCGGCCTCGCCGACCTTTCCGAGACGCTCGCGTCGCTGTGAGGGACGGCAGGCGGGGCGGAAGGGGGGAACTCGTCCGGAGTGAGCCGCTCGCCCGGTGCCGGACGGCCGTCAGTGCGTCGACCGCAACCCGTCCAGTTCGGCACCGATCGCGGCCCGCAGCGCGTCGTGGCGCCGGCCGAGCCGGAACCGTTCGTCCCGCCACCGGTCGGGCGGGTAGAGCCACACGGGCTTGCCCACCAGCTCGGCCGGCTCCCACTCGAACCGCGGCCAGACGTGGGCGTGCAGGAACGGATCCGTGTTGCCGAGGATCTCCAGATTGACCCGGCGGAAGCCGGAGTCGAGGCCGCGGCAGGCCCGTTCGACCGCCTCGCCGAGCAGGTCCATGTCGGACAGGAACGCCAGCCGCTTCCCCTTCGGCAGGTCGGACAGCCGCTGAACAGCGGGGTCGTCCGAGAGGAGAACCGAGTAGCCGGGCAGGAACTGCACATCGCCGATCACCGCGAAGCCCGCCGCGAGTCTCCGCAGCACCGTGGGATTCCCGCCCCGCAGCGCCGCCCCGATCCGATCCGTCCGCCAGTCGTCCGCCATGGCCTCAACCTATCGCCCGCGACCGCCGGCTTTTCACCGGCTTTCAGGGCTGGAGCCAGGACAGTCCGTCCGCCGCCACCGTCAGGGAATCCGCTGCGGCCGGGACGTCGGGGGAGCCGCCGTACAGGGCCTCTTCCTGGAGGTCGTTGCCGGTGCGGAAGGTGTCCGCGACGATCCGGGCCGACAGCAGTGGGTTCACGCGCTCCGCGCCGTCCGCCAACCGGCGCACCGCGTCGTCCAGTTCGGCCGCACCGGCACTGCGCTCGGCCGCGAGCACCGACGTGTCGCCGGAGACCAGTCCGCCGGCGAGTTCGGCGAAGGCGGCGGCTTCGCCGAGGTCGATCCGGGTGATCTTCTTCGCCGACCAGAAGTACGAGTCCTCGCCCCGTTCCATGTCGTAGAAGGCGATGAGGAATTCGTGGAACACGCCGTACTCGCGGCGGTACCGTGCCTCGAACTCGGCGAAGCCGCGCTCCTCGGGGACGCTGCCGTCCAGCGCGGAGTTCACCGCGCGGGCGGCCAACAGGGCGCCGTACGTCGCCAGATGGACGCCCGACGAGAGCACCGGGTCCACGAAGCAGGCGGAGTCCCCGGCCAGCGCCATGCCCGGGACCCACAGCGACGTCTTCCAGTAGGAGTAGTCCTTGCGGACCCGAATCCGGTCGTACGGCGGCTCGGTCGCGAGCGGTACGTCCGTCAGCAGCCGGTCGACCTCCGGGCAGGCCTTGATCATGTCCTGCCAGGCGCCGCGCGGATCGCGCTGGACGGCGGCGAGGTGCTCGGGCGCGATCACGGCGCCCACACTGGTCAGATCGTCGCGCAGCGGGATGTACCAGAGCCAGCCGGCGTCGAAGGCGGCGCAGAAGATGTTCCCGCTGTCCGGTTCGGGGAGCCGGCGTCCGCCCGCGTAGTAGCCGAACACGGCGAGGTTGCGGAAGAAGTCGGAGTACACCCGCGCCCCGCCGACCTGGCTGTGGATCCGGCTGGTGTTGCCGGACGCGTCGATGACGTACCGGGCCTGTGCCGTGCGCGCGGTTCCGTCCCGGTCGGTGTACTCGACGCCGCGCACCCGTCCGCCCACGCTGAGCACGCGCCGCACGGGGCTGCCCTCACGGACCTCGACGCCGACCCGCTCGGCGTTGCGCAGGAGTATCTCGTCGAACCGGGAGCGCTCCACCTGGAAGGCGGTCGCCGTGGGTTCGGGCAGGCGCGGCGTCATGGAGAAGGAGAACTGCCAGGGCTTCGGGTCGCGGCCCCAGCGCATCGTGCCGCCGCGCTTCGGGGTGAAGCCCGCCCGGGCGACCTCGTCGGCGACGCCGAGGAGGCGGCACAGGCCGTGCACGGTGGCGGGCAGCAACGACTCGCCGATCTGGTACCTGGGGAAGGTGTCGCGCTCCAGCAGGAGCACGCGGTGCCCCCGCAGGGCCACGGCCGTCGCGGCGGTCGCGCCGGCCGGCCCGCCGCCCACCACGACGAGGTCGTACTCGGAGGTCATCCGGAGGCTCCTGTTCTCGTGTCCGGTTTCCATGTCCGGTTGCCTGTCCGCGGTCACTCGGGCGGTCACCCGGCCGGCCGGTCGGTCAGCCAGGCGCGGATCGCCGCGGCCGTGCCGTCGGCGTCGCGGTGCAGCGCGGAGTGGTGGTCGCCGGGGAGGTCCGCGCTGTCGTGGGGGAGCGGCCAGTGCGGCCGCCAGTCCGCGTCGGGGTCGATCCGCCGCATGTGCGCGGTGGGGCGGCCGCGGAGCAGCAGGGCCGGGACCGGTGACGGCTCGGGCCGCCAGTTCTCCAGGACGCGGGCGTAGCCGCCCCCGGTGATCAGCACCGAGTCGTCCAGCAGGTCCACCAGTTCGTCCGGCAGATCGGCACCGGCCGACACCAGCGCCAGCCCGCGCGGGTCGTCGCGGCGCAGCAGCCCCGCGTGGGAGTCGATCAGGATCACACCGGCCGGCGGATGTCCCGCCCGCGCGAGCTCCCGGGCCACGGCATGGGCGACCGCGCCGCCCGCGCAGTAGCCGACGAGGACGGGGGCCGTGCCGAGGGGCAGGGACCGTACGGTGTCGGCGTGCGTGCGCGCCAGCGTGGCCATGCCGTCCGGGACGGCCCGGTGGGGCGCGCCGAAGCCGGGATGCTCCAGCAGGAACAGGTCGTGTTCGCCGTCGAACCGGTCGGCCAGCGCGGTGGGCACGCGGTGCGACGGGGTGAGGTAGTCGGGGATGTACACCAGCGGGGTGCCGCTGCCCCACGCCAGCCGGACCGGCGGGACCGTGTGCCGGGCCCGTTCGGCCTCGGCGAACGCGGGCAGGGCGTACGACGCGAGGTAGCGCAGCCCCATCGCCTCCAACGGCCCCTTCTCGCACAGCACTTGGTGATACAGACGGCTGAAGCGGTACGACGCGCCGGCACCGGCGGAGGGGTCGGCACCAGCCACGGGGGATCCGGTGTCCGCCCGCGGCAGCCCGCCCGCCTCGACCAGCGCGGCATGGACGTGCGCCGCCAGCTCGGCCGGGGTGGGATGCTCCAGCACGGCGGTCGGGGACAGCCGCACGCGGGTGAACGCACCGATCCGGTTGCGGAG
Organism: Streptomyces sp. NPDC025793; assembly: GCF_055558375.1. Classification (NCBI taxonomy): domain Bacteria; kingdom Bacillati; phylum Actinomycetota; class Actinomycetes; order Kitasatosporales; family Streptomycetaceae; genus Streptomyces; species Streptomyces sp. NPDC025793. Next base: position 113,100 of record NZ_JBVHMR010000006.1, read on the forward strand.
CTGGACGGCGGTGAGCGAATCGAAGCCCAGCTCGGTGAAGGCCCGGTCGGACGGGAGCGCGGCCGGGTCCGGGAAGCCCAGGACCGCGGCGGCCTCGGCACGGATCAACTCGGCCAACACCGCCTCCCGTTCGCCCGCGGCGACGGCCGCGAGCCGCTCGCGCCACGCGCCCGGCGCCTGCGTCACGGCTCCGACGGCGGCCGGTACGCCGGTGGCCGCCTCCTCACTCCGGCCCGCCTGCCGCGGCAGCAGGTCCGCGAGGAGGGCCGGTGTGCCCGGGGCGCCGCCCGCCGCCGTGAGGTCCAGCGGGACCGGCACCAGCACCGGTTCCGCACGGCGCAGCGCACTGTCGAGAAGAGCGGTGCCCTCCTGCTCGGTGACGGGCAGGACGAGCCCGTCGTCGAGGCGTTCGGGCGCGACACGGCCCGCCATGCCCGCGCCGCCCGCGATGGACCAGGGGCCCCAGGCGAGCGCCTGTGCGGGCAGTCCCTGGGCCACCCGGTGCCGGGCGAGGGCGTCGAGGAACCCGTTCGCCGCCGCGTAGTTGGACTGGCCCGGCCGGCCGAGCACACCGGCGGCCGAGGAGTACAGCACGAACGCGGACAGGGCGAGGTCCCGCGTCGCCTCGTGCAGGTGCCAGGCACCGTCCGCCTTCGGCCCGAGCACGGCCGCGAGCCGCTCACCGGTCATGGCGTCCAGCACGCCGTCGTCCACCACGCCGGCCAGATGGAAGACCGCGGTCGGCGCCGGGCGGCAGGAGGCGACCAGTGCGGCGACGGCGGCACGGTCGCTCACGTCGCAGGCCGCCCCGCGCACCGTGGCCGCCAGGCCGTCCGCCCAGTCCGGGACCCGGCCGCCGCGGCTGACCAGCAGCAACTGACGGACACCGCGTTCGGCGACCAGATACCGGGCCAGGCTCGCACCGAGCGCACCGGTGCCGCCGGTGACGAGCACGGTGCCCGCGGGATCCAGCGCGGGTGGCTCGGCGGCGGGCGGGTCCGCGAGGGCGAGCCGGGGTGCGCGCAGGACACCGTCGCGCAGGGCCACCTGGGGTTCACCGCACCGCAGCACCGCCTCGACCGTCGCCGGGGCGGGCGCAGTTCCCAGTCCGTCGGCCAGCACGATCCGGCCCGGGTGCTCGGACTGGGCGCTGCGCACGAGTCCGGCGACGGCGGCCTCGGCGAGGTCGGGATCGTCACCGGTCGCGTTGCGCGTGAGCACCAGCAGACAGCCCGGCCGGACATCGCAGGCCCAGCCGCGCAGCCGTTCCAGTACGGCGGTGAGCAGGCCGCGCACCCGGTCCGGGACCGGCAGGACGGCCGGCAGCGTCGCGGCCAGAGCCGGCACGTCCAGCACCTCGTGCCCGGGAACGGCGTCGTGGACCGGGGTGGTGGGCCGCCAGGCGAGTCGGTGGGTTCCGGCGGCGGCCCGGGGCGGCGCCGGGAGCGTGCGGGTGACCACGGACTCCACGGCGGCGACGGGGCGGCCGGCCGGGTCGGTCAGGGTGAGGCCGAACTCGTCCGGGCCCAGCCGCCGCACCGCGGCACGAGCGGCGTGGGCGCCGGGCACGTACACCGTCAGGCCGGTGCAGGCCATCGGCACCCGCGGCGCGCTCGGCCGCCCGCCCGGCTCCGCGGCCAGCAGCGCGGAGTGCAGCGCCGCGTCGAGGAGGGCGGGGTGCAGCGTGTACGCGCCGGCGGCCGCCGCTTCCCCGGGCGGCAGGGACAGTTCGGCGAAGACCTCCTCGTCCCGGCGCCACAGCGCGGTCACGGCACGGAACGAGGGTCCGTAGCGCAGGCCGTGCGAGGCGAGCCGCGGGTAGTCGACCGGGACCGGCACGGCGCCCGGGGGCGGCCAGGCCTCCGGCGCCGCACCGATGGGCGCCGCACCGATGGGCGCCGCACCGATGGGCGCCGTACCTGCGGGCGTCGGATCCGCGGTGGTGAGCGTCGCGGTCGCGTGCCGGGTCCACGGCCCGGGCGTCTCGGCCGTACGGGCCCAGACGGTGACCGGGCGCCCGCCCGTCTCGTCCGCCGCCCCGGCCACCACCTGCACCTGCGTCTGCTCCGCCGGGGACAGCGCGAGCGGCTCGTGGAGGGCCAGTTCGGCGAGCCGGACGGCGCCGGACGCACCGGCCGCCCGCGCGGCCAGCTCGGCGAAGAGCGTCGCGGGCGCCAGCACCCGGCCGCCGATCACGTGGTCGGCGAGCCAGGGGTGGCGGCTGGTGGACAGCGCGGCCGTGTGCCGGATGCCGGGTCCGTCGGCGTCGGGCTGCGGCCGCCCGAGCAGCGGATGCCCGGCCGGGGCCGGCTGCCGGACGGTGTTCAGCCAGTAACGCTGCCGCTGGAAGGGATAGGTGGGCAGCGGCCGGCGCCGGGCACCGCTGTCCGCGTACACCGACGGCCAGTCGACCGCGACCCCGTGCACATGCAGGGCGGCCAGCGACTCAAGTACCGTGCGCGGACCGGCACATGACGCGAACACCGCACCCGTGCCCGGTTCCACGCACTCCTCGGCCGCCGCGCTGAGCGCCGCGGAGGGCCCGGCCTCGACGAACGCGGTGACGCCGTCGTCCGCCAGCCGGCCGACCGCGTCGGCGAATCGGACCGTCTCACGCGCCTGCCGTACCCAGTACTCGGGGGTGGCGAGCGCGTCCGGCTCGGGACGGCCGGTGAGCGTGGACACCACCGGGACGGACGGGCGGTGGTACGTCACGGACTCGGCGACCGCACGGAACGCGGCCAGCATCGGGTCCAGCAGCGGCGAGTGGAAGGCGTGGCTCACCGGCAGCCGTCGCGCCGGCCGGCCGAGGGCGGCGGCGAGCTCCGTCACCGCGTCCTCGTCGCCGGAGAGCACGACCGACGTCGGTCCGTTGACCGCCGAGACCGCGACCCGGCCGCCTGTCCGGCCGAGCAGGAGCGTCACCTCGGCGAGCGGCGCTCGCACCGCGACCATCGTGCCGCCGGGCGGCAGGGCGGCCATCAGCCGGCCGCGGGCGGCGACGAGGCGTACCGCGTCGGCGCGCGAGAACACACCGGCGAGGTGCGCGGCGGCCAGCTCGCCGACGGAGTGGCCGGCCAACCGGTCCGGTCGTACGCCGAAGTCGGCCAGCAGCGTGTGCAGGGCGACCTCGAAGGCGAACAGGGCGGGTTGCGCGTAGTCGGTGCGGTGCAGAAGGCCGTCGTCGGGGGCGTCGATCACCGACGGCAGCGGCTGGTCGAGCAACGGCGTGAACGCGTCGCAGAGTCCGCCGAACGCCGCGTCGAAGACGGGGAACGCGGCACACAACGCACGGCCCATTCCCGGGCGTTGAACGCCCTGGCCCGCGCAGAGCAGCGCCACCTTCGGCCGGGTCCGCGCGGTGCCCCGCAGCAGCGCCGGACCGTCGACGCCGTCCGCGAGGTCCCGCAGCCCGGCGAGCAGGCCCTCGGGGCTGTCGGCGAGGACGGCCGCGCGGTGGGAGAGCGGGGCCCTGGCGGTCGCGAGCGAGTACGCCACGTCCAGCGCGGCGGCCTCGCTCGTCACGTCGGCCGACGCGGCCGCCAGCCGGGCGGCATGGGCCCGCAGCCCGGCTTCGTCACCGCCGCCGACCAGCCAGGGCGTCACCGGCAGCCGCCGCCCGGGCGCCGGCGCGGAGGTCTGCGAACTCCCCTCCGCCGCCTCCTCGATGATCACATGGGCGTTCGTCCCGCCGATGCCGAACGACGACACGGCCGCCCGGCGCGGCCGCTCACGGCGCGGCCAGGGGCGCGCCCGGTCGAGCAGCCGTACCGCCCCGGCCGACCAGTCGACGTGCGGGGACGGCCGCTCCGCGTACAGCGAGGCCGGCAGCAGACCGTGGCGCATCGCCTCGATCATCTTGATCAGGCCCGCGATCCCCGCCGCGGCCTGGGTGTGTCCGAGGTTCGACTTGACCGAGCCCAGCCACAGCGGGTCGGCCGGATCGCGGCCTTGGCCGTAGGTGGCGAGGAGCGCGCCGGCCTCGATCGGGTCGCCGAGGGCGGTCCCCGTGCCGTGCCCCTCGACGGCGTCGACGTCGGCCGCCCGCAGCCCCGCGTCGGCCAGGGCCAGCCGGATCAGCTCCCGTTGTGCCGCACCGCTCGGGGCGGTCAGGCCGTTGGACGCGCCGTCCGAGTTCACGGCCGATCCGCGCAGCACCGCCAGCACCGGATGACGGTTGCGCCGGGCGTCCGACAGCTTCTCCAGCAGTACCAGACCGACGCCCTCGCCCCACGCCGTACCGTCGGCGCCCGCGGCGAACGAACGGCACCGCCCGTCCGGCGACAGCCCGCGCTGACGGCTGAACGCGATGAACGGCTGCGGGCTCGACAGCACCGTCACCCCGCCCGCCAGCGCGAGCGTGCACTCTCCGGCCCGCAGCGACGCGGCGGCCAGGTCCAGCGCGACCAGCGAGGACGAACAGGCGGTGTCCAGGGTCAGCACCGGCCCGTGCAGCCCGAGGGCGTACGCGATCCGGCCGGAGGCCACACTGCCCGACGAACCGATGCCGATGTGCGACTCCAGCTCGTGCGGGGAGACGCCGGTGCCGTAGCCGACGTGCATCAGTCCGACGAAGACCCCGGTGCTGCTGCCGCGCAGCGTCGGCGCGGGAATGCCCGCCCGCTCCAGCGTCTCCCAGGCGACCTCCAGCAACAGGCGCTGCTGGGGATCGGTGGCCAGGGCCTCGCGGGGCGACATGCCGAAGAAGAGCGGGTCGAAGTCCGCCACGCCGTCGAGGAACCCGCCCCGGCGGACGTACGTCGTCCCCAGGTGGTCAGGGTCGGGATGGTGCAGCGAGGCGAGGTCCCAGCCCCGGTCGGCGGGGAAGTCGCCGGTGGCGTCGACGCCTTCGGCCGCCAGGCGCCACAGGTCCTCGGGGGAGGCCACCCCGCCCGGGTAGCGGCAGCCGACGGCCACGATCGCGATCGGCTCGGCCTGCGGACCGCGCCGCGCGACCGCCCCGGCGGACTCCGGCTCCGGCGCGCTGTGCAGCCGGGCGTCCAGGTGGGCCGCCACGGCGGCCGGGTTCGGATGGTCCCAGACCAGCGTCGCCGCCAGCCGCAGCCCCGTGCGCACGCTGAGCCGGTGCCACAGGGCCATCGCGTCCATCGAGGTCAGGCCGAGGTCGGCGAACGCCGTGCCGGGCGCGGCGGCCGCACCCCGCATCGCCGCGATCTCCGCGCACACCAGGTCGGTCAGGACGGCCCGCCGTTCGCCGGGCGTGCGCTCGGCCAGTGCCGCGAGCGGCGGCTCGGCCGGCCGCCCGGCCAGCGCCGCACGCAGCAGGGCCCGGCGCGGCTTGCCCGCGGAGGTGCGCGGCACGGCCGGTGCGAACAGGACCTCCTCGGGCACCTTGTGCGCCGACAGCACCGCGGCGCAGGCCCGCAGGAGCGCCGCCGGGTCGAGGTCGGGCCGCTCGGGCACCACGAACGCCACCGGCACCTCGCCGAGCAGCGGATGGGCCCGCGCCACCACGGCCGCGTCCCGCACCCCGGGCAGAGCGCGCAGCACGTGCTCGACCTCGGCCGGGTCCACGTTCTCACCGCCGCGCACGATACGGTCGTTCACCCGGCCGGTGACGGTCAGCGCGCCGTGCTCGCCGAACCGGCCCAGATCGCCGGTGCGGTACCAGCCGTCGCGCAGCGCACGGGCGCTCTCCTCGGGCCGGCGGTGATAGCCGAGCATGACGCCGGGGCCGCGCACCCAGATCTCCCCCTCGCCGCCGTCCCGCCCGGTCCGCGGATCGACGATCCGGACGTCCGTCCCGGGCAGCGGCGCCCCGCTGCCGCCGGGCACCCTCGGTCCGTCCGGCGCCTCCATCGCGATCTTGCCGCAGGTCTCGGTGCTGCCGTAGCCGTCCAGGAGCGGTGCACCGAGGCCCGCCGCGACCAGCTCGCGCAGCTCCGGATCGCTCGGCGCACCGGCGGTGACGCACCACCGCAGCGAGGGCACCGTGCCCAGGCCCGCGTCCAGCAACTGCCGGTACGTGAGGGGCACACCGCCGAGGACGGTGGGCGCGAACTCGCCCACCAGCCCGACCAGCGCGGCCGGTTCGGACACGGAGGTGATCCGCGCGCTCGCCCCGGCCGCGGTGGTGCCGAGGACACAGAACGAGTGCGCGTAGGTGTGTGCGAGCGGCAGCGGCCACAGCACCCGGTCCGTCGCCGACAGGCCGAGCCGCGGCAGATAGCAGGCGACCGACGACCACAGCGCGGACCGCTGGCTGGACACCGCGGCCCTGGCGGAGCCGGAGGTGCCGGACGTGTAGAGCAGCCAGGCCGGCTCGTCGAGGCCGAGGTCGTCGCGCGGCGCGGGCGACACCACGGCGGCCGGGTCCGCGCCGGGTGCCGTGGCCGGTACGACGGCGGCCAGGTCCTCGAAGCCCACGGCCCCTTCCGGCAGCGGGCCCTCGCCGGTCACCACCAGGCGGATGGGGCGCCCGGCCGTCAGCGGGGCCAGCCGGGGCAGGTTCCGCCGGTCGGTGACCAGCACGGCCGGATCGCAGTCGGCCAGCAGCTCGGCGAGTTCGGCATCGGTGCCGCGCGGACCCAGCGGCACCCCGACCGCGGCGGCCCGCACCGTGGCGAGCAGCCCCTCGACCAGCTCCACGCTGTTGTCGAGGCAGAACGCCACCCTGGCACCGCGGTCCACCCCCAGCCGGGCCGCCAACCCGGCTGTCCTGCGCTCCAGTTCGGCCCAGCCCACCCGGCGCCGGTCGTCGGCGAACGCCAGCCTGCCGCCGTGGCGCCGCGCGTTCTGCGCGAGCAACTCGGGGACGGGCCGCACCTCGAACGCCTCCGCCACATCCACCTGGCTTCTCCCTCGCTCCAACACCCGCTCCCTGTTGGCCTGTTGATGAGCCTACGGCGCTCACCGGCAGGTCAGCGGCAGCGGCTCGCGGGGGCGCCGGCGGGAGAGATGAAAAGATGGCCGCTCAGGGACACCGGGGCGGATCTCCCCGGGAGGGGAGCGGACGGCATGCCGGAGCGGCGGACGGAGGAAGGACCCGGGAGCGGGCGGGCGACGGCACCGTGCCGGGTCGTCGTGTGCCGGGACTGCTGCTGCGGCACCCGCAAGGTGCCCGGCGTCGACCATGCCGCCCAGACCGCGCGGCTGCGCGCCGCGGTGCCCGTGCGTGTCTCCGACTGCCTCGACGCGTGCGACCAGGCCAACGTCATCGTCGTACAGCCCTCCGCCGCCGCCCGGGCCGGCGGCGCGCGGCCGGTCTGGCTGGGGCTGGTCAACGATCCGGACGCGACCGAGGACATCATCGACTGGGTCCGCGCGGGCGGCCCGGGCCTGGCCGCCCCGCCGGACATCCTCGACCTGTACGCCTTCACGCCCCCGGGGCGCCGCGCGGTGTGACCGGCCCGGCGCCGCTCGTGCCGTGTCCCGTTGCACGGGGGGTGCGGGAACCTCGGCGCGCACGGCCTTGAGAAGATCGTCCCAGACCAGCGGGTGCACCGGATTCGGGAAGGAACCAACGAGATCATGCGCGTCACCGTGGCCCATGACCTGACGGAGGTGTCCGGATGACCGGCGCCGCGGGAGCAGCCGTGCCGCACGGCGACGAACCCGTCCTGTTCCACACCGCCGGCCGGGCCGCCCACATCACCCTGAACCGGCCGAAGGCCCTCAACGCCCTCGACCACGAGATGGTTCGCCGTATCGACGCCGCGCTGACCGCCTGGGAGCGCGACCCGGCGGTGCGGACCGTGGTCCTCACCGGCGCGGGGGAGCGCGGACTGTGCGCGGGCGGCGACATCCGGGCCATCCACGACGACGTCCGGGACGGCGACGGCACCGCCTCGGCCGCGTTCTGGCGCGACGAGTACCGGCTCAACGCCCGCATCGCCCACTACCCCAAGCCGTACGTCGCCCTCATGGACGGCATCGTGATGGGCGGTGGGGTCGGCCTCTCCGCACACGGCGGCGTCCGGGTCGTCACCGAGCGGTCGCAGGTCGCCATGCCGGAGACCGGCATCGGCTTCGTCCCCGACGTCGGCGGCACCCACCTGCTCGGCCTGGCCCCCGGCGAGCTGGGCACCCACCTCGCCCTGACCGGGGACCGGATCGGCGCCGGTGACGCCCTGCTGTGCGGACTCGCCGACCACTACGTACCCTCCGCGGCACTCGGGGAGCTCGTGGCCGACCTCGCCGGGCTGTCCGTGCACGACGCCCTCGCCCGTCACGTACGGCCCGCGCCCCAGGGGGAGTTGGCCGAGCGGAGGGAGTGGATCGACGCCTGCTACCGCGCCGGCACGGTCGAGGAGATCGTGGACCGGCTGCTCGCCCACGGCGACCCGGCGGCCAAGGAGGCGGCCGAAACCCTGCTCGCCAAGTCGCCCACCGCCCTGAAGGTCACCCTGGCCGCGGTGCGCCGAGCCCGGCGGCTCGGCCCGCTGGAGCGGGTGCTCGACCAGGAGTACCGCGTCTCCTGCGCCTGCCTGGGCACCCACGATCTGGTAGAGGGCGTCCGCGCCCAGGTGATCGACAAGGACCGCAACCCCCGCTGGTCCCCGGCGACCCTCGCGGAGGTCACCGACGCCGACGTGGACCGCTTCTTCGCCCCGCTCGGCCCACGCGACCTGGGCCTCGCCGGGCCCGGTGAGGCCCTGGAGACCGCGTAGGCGTCCGCTTCCAACCCCCACTGTTCCGGCGCCGTTCCGTCACGGCCGCCGCCCCCGTCGGCGCGGTCCGCGGAGCGGACGCGGTGCGTCCGGGAACAATCCCGCCGTGTCGCGTGCTGCACCTGGTGACGATGGCCGGGGCCGGAACCGACCGGCGGAGGGAGTGTGGGACCGATGACGACGGCAGCGGACGAACGGCACGAGGGCATCGAGCGGAGCCCCGTGGCCGAGTCCCGTCTCGTGACCATGTGCGGCCGCCGGATCGAGGTACGTCGCCTCAGGCTCGGCCTCGCGGACCGGCCCGTCAGCCGGATCGCCCTGGACGTGGGGGAGGACCGCGGCGGCGTGCCCGGCGTGTGGGCGTCGCTCACCCCGGACGAGGCACGCGGTCTGGCCCGGCTGCTGCTGCGCCAGGCCGGCGCGACGGAACACCCCGCCGACGACCCGTTCAGCCACTGACGCCGGCCGCCGTCGTCGACAGGTCGACGGCGCGGTCGACGTCCTTCGGCTGGAGCACGCGCAGGATGCCCTCCAGCAGGTAATAGTCGGCGTAGGGCAGCGAGATCTCGATGCCGTCCTCGGCCGGGCGGTTGCGGGTGCAGCGGGCGACCACGGCCTGCGCGCGCGTCGACCCCGTCGTCAGGCAGGTCTCGCAGAGGGCGGTGAGGATCCGCAGCGCGACGTCGCGGTACTCCGGCCTGCCGGTCGCCGTGGACAGGTCGAGCAGACCGCAGGCCATGACGGCCCCGGCCGACGCGTCCTTGACGTCATGGGGCTGCTGCGGCGCGCGGTAGTCCCACACTGGCACGTGGTCGGGCGTCAGCGCTCGTGTCGCGTAGTCGGCCAGGCTGCGCGCCGTCGACAGGAACGGCCGGTGGCCGGTGCGGCGGTACATCGTGGTGAAGCCGTAGATCCCCCAGGCCTGCCCGCGCGACCAGCAGGACGAAGGGCTGTAGCCCTGGACCGTGTCCGGTCCGATCGGCGCGCCGGTGTCGGGGTCGAAGTCGAAGACGTGGGGCGTCGAGCCGTCCGGCCGGGGGAAGTACCGCTGCGTCGTTCCGGCGTGCTCCACGGCGACGTTCAGGTACTTCTCGTCCCCCGTCCGCCGGCTGGCGAAGGCCAGCAGGTCGAGGTTCATCAGGGTGTCCATGATCACCCGGCCCGCGTTCTGCCGGGTGTCCAGCGCTCCCCAGGCCCGGATGAAGCGGCCGCGCGGGTTGTAGCGCCGGATCAGCGAGTCGGCCGCCTGTACGGCGCCCGCGCTCCAGGTCTCGTCGCCCGTCAGCCGCCACGCGGTGACCCAGGACGGGTAGAAGAGGAAGCCGAGGTCGTGGGTCGTGGTGTCGTAACGGCGGGGAGAGAGTCTGCGGGCCCAGTCGAGCGCCAGCGTGCGGAACATGTCGTCCTGGGTGCGCAGGTAGGCCATCCAGAGCGTTCCCGGCCAGAATCCGCCGACCCAGTCGCCGTTCTGCGAGAAGACCCACTTCTCGAACTTCGTGCCGACCGGGAAGCCGCTCACCCCCGGCGCGACGGCCCGCAGCTTGTGCACCGCGTAGTCGGCGGCCTCGGCGAGCGTGCGGGCGACGGAGGCCGCGGCCGTGGCCACGGCCGCGGGCGTGGATGTGGAGGCGGGCGTGGCCTGCGCCGCCGGAGCGACGGCGGCCACGGCGAGCACGGTACGCCGGGAAACGCTCATGACTGTCCTCCAACTCGGCCGACTCGCGGGGACGTGGGGCGAGTCTGGCACGGCGGCCTCGCCGGCGTACACCCATGTGTGTTCGGTTCATGTGTATGAACTTACGGATGGGCTGTCACCGGCCTCCCGTAGACTCCTCGATGATCATGCGGCGGCGACTCGGGGGAGTGCGCGATGGCGGGTGCGTGGCGGAACCGCACGGGAGACGGGCCGAGGCGGCGGAACTATCTGAAGGCCCATCACGCCGCCTGGGCGGTGTTCCATCCCGACTGGATACCCGAACCGCTCGACCCGTCCGTCGAGTGGCTCAAGCGGGTCCGGGTCGCCGCCGGAACCGTCGCCGCCGTCGGCGTCTACACCTTCGTCGAGGGCGGCTTCGCCTTCCAGGAGATGGCGCAGAACCTGCTGATCGCCTCGGGTGTCCTGCTGTTCATCACCCCGCTCACGGTCGGGGTCATGCTCTGGAGATGGCGGCGCGACGGCAGCCTGCGACCCCTGAGTCCCGTGCTGCTGAGGGCACTGGGGCTGCTGCTCACCTTCGTCGCGTCCGTCGTCGTGACCGCCCTGCTGCTCCAGAACGGCACCGCGCTGGGCGGCGGCCTGCTGATCATCCCGCTGGGCTTCGTGACGCTGTGGCTGGTCTGGTTCGTGGGCGCCGGCGCCCTGCGGATCACGGGGAACTTCTTCGGTACGGCCGCGGTGCACCGCTGTCTGCCGCCCCTGCTCGCCATCGTCACGACCTGGCTGATGGCCCTGCCCGACCTGTTCACCGGCGACCTGCACGGCCTCGGACTCAGGCTCGGGATCCTCTTCATCCTCGGCGCCCCGGTGACGGTCACCGCCATCGCGCTGTTCGAGATGGCCCGCCTCAAGCGGGACCACGGCATCCGGCTCACCGACCACCCGGCCCGGAGCCGCTACAACAACCCTTACACGTAGGACAGTTGGAACACAGACCCACCCACGCGGCGCCACCCGGAGCGAGCGTGCCGGTTGGCTTCCGTTCCTCTAGCGTTCAACTGGCGTCCCCTGCCACCGTTGTGTGCCCTCCCTAGCCTCCTTGAGGCTTGTGAAGGAAGGGGCTCATGGACACACTCCTCGCGATCCGGGCGCGCGGCATCACGAAGTGTTTCGGTGAGGTCGTCGCACTCGACGGCGTCGACCTGGACGTGGCGCAGGGTCAGATCCACGGTCTGGTCGGCCCGAACGGGGCCGGCAAGACGACGCTGCTCGGGCTGCTGCTCGGCCTCGCCGTCGCCGACAGCGGCGGCCTCGACATCCTCGGCACACCGGTCGGACGGACCTTCGCGGCACCCGACGGTGTCGCCGGATTCGTGGACGGGCCGGGCCTGTACCCCTCGCTCACCGCACGCCAGAACCTCGCCGCGCTGGCCGCACTGCGCGGCCAGGACCGGCGGGCGGCCGGCATCGACGACGTACTCGCCCAGGTCGGGCTCACCGATGTCGCCGACGACAAGGCCCGTGGCTTCTCCCTGGGCATGCGCCAACGACTCGGACTCGCCGCCGCCCTCCTCACCAGGCCCCGGCTGCTCGTGCTGGACGAGCCGTCCAACGGCCTGGACCCGGCCGGAAAGAAGCACGTGCACGGCGTCCTCAACCGGCTCGCGGCGCAGGGGACCGGCGTCGTGCTCTCCAGCCACCGGATGGACGACCTGGAGGCGCTGTGCTCCGAGGTCACCATCCTCGCCACCGGACGGGTCGTCTTCTCCGGCCCGCTGAGCAAGCTGGCCGCCGAGAACCGCGCACTCGACTACCGGCTCGTCACCTCCGACCCGCAGGCCGCGCGCAGGCTCGCGGCGGACGCGCCCGGGATCCGCACCGTCGACGGCGTCGGCGCGCGCCAGGGCACCGAGACACTCGTCGTCCGCGCGCTCGTGCCCGACCTGGACGAGCTCGTGACACGGCTCGTACGGGCGGGCGTCGCGCTGCGCGAACTCGCCCCCGTGGTGTCCCCGCTGGAGGTCGCGTTCCTCGCCCTCACCGAGCAGCAGGAACCGGCCACGGGGCAGCGGGACGCCGACACCGCACGGCACACCGCCGACGCCGACCGGCAGGAGGCCGACAGATGACCGCAACTGCCGTCGACCATACGCCCGTTGCCACGGCCGCCCGCGTCACCGTGGCCCGGGTCTACCGCTTCGAACTGGTCAAACTCGTCTCGCAGTGGCGCATCCGGCTGCTGGTCCTCGCCTGCTGGATCGCGCCCGGGCTCTTCGTCGCCGGAGTCGGCCAGCAGAGCACACTGCCCGCCGACACCCTCTTCGGCCGCTGGATGCTCGCCACCGGCTGGGCCGGACCCCTGGTGATCCTGGGCTTCTCGGGCACCTGGGCGCTGCCGCTGCTGACCTCCGTGGTCGCCGGTGACGTGTTCGCCTCCGAGGACCGGCTCGGCACCTGGCGGCATCTGCTGGTCGCCGTCCGCTCGCCCCGCCGGATCTTCGTGGCCAAGGCACTGGCGAGTCTGACCGTCATCGTGCTGCTCGTGGCCGGGCTGGCCGCTTCGAGCACGGTGGGCGGGCTTCTCGCCGTCGGCAACCATCCGCTGGTCGGGCTCGACGACCATCTGCTCGCCCCGGGGGACGCGGCAGGCAAGGTGCTGCTCGCCTGGCTGAGCGTGCTGGCCCCGACCCTGGCGCTGGCCGGCATCGGACTGCTCGGGTCGGTCGTGCTGGGCCGCTCCCCGATGGGACTGCTGCTGCCCGCGGTCGTCGCCCTCGTGATGCAGCTCGCCCAGATGCTGCCGCTGCCCGTCGCCGTCCGGCTCGCCCTGCCCAGCTGGGCGTTCATCTCCTGGAACGGCCTGTTCGCCGACCCGGGCCAGCTCGGCCCGCTGGTCATCGGCATCGCCGTCAGCCTGGTGTGGGCGGTGACGGCGACGGCTATCGCCTATCTGCTGTTCCTGCGGCGCGACTTCACCAACTCCGCCGACGACCGGTCGGCGCGCCGCGCGGTCACCGCCGGACTCCTGCCGATCGCCGGGCTCATCGCCGTCACCGTCGCGGTCGTCGCCGCGGCGACCGGCGCGACCACCGGCTCCGGGATCCGGCAGGACAAGGTGCAGCGCTCACTGGCCACGGCCTTCGCGCACCTCTACCGGATGCAGACCGCGCAGCTCAACCGGCCCGCCGTCACCGAGGCACAACTGAAGTCCTCGGCCGCCTGCACCAAGGGCGACGTCGCGGACGACGCACAAGGGGCCGGCAACGACTGGCGCTGCGTCGTCTCCTGGCACCTGCCCGGCACCCGGACCGTGGGGCAGGCCGTCTACCAGCTCGACATCACCGCCGACGGGCGGTTCGTGGCCGACGGCGACGGACCGAAGGAAGTGAACGGCTACTTCCTGGTGCGCACCTCGACCGGAGACGCGCCCAACCCGCTCTGGCAGTTCGACGGCACTGTCGACCTGCTCTCCACCTCCCCGAAGGGATGACGTCATGCAGATAACGCGCCGACGCCGGCAAGCCGAGAAGGAGTACTTCGTCCTGCTCGGCAGACAAGTCGGCCGCCGGGCGACGCTGCTCACGGCATGCATCACCACGGCGGCCCTGGCCACCGGCACCGCCGTGGCCTCGACACAGCAGTTCGGCAAAGAGCAGGTCGGCCAGGTCACCGACAAGGGCCAGGTCATCTCCAGCGACCAGTACCTCAACCCGTACGGCAGCCGCCTCGTCATCAACGACGGCAAGATCATGTCGTCGACGGTCAGCCCGGACGGCAGCCACCTCGCCGCCGCGGTCACCGACGGGGACGCGGCACTGGTCCTCGTGGACCTCAAGACCGGACAGGTGAAGCAGAAGGTCGGCACCAACGCGGCCGACGACCTGCGCATCAAGAGCGCCGCCGTCGGCCAGGAGGGCCCGACGTACTCGCCCGACGGCAAGCAGCTGTGGCTGGGCCAGACCGACGGCTACACCAAGTTCACCGTGAACGCCGACGGCACCCTCGCCAACCCGGTGACCGTCTCGATCCCGGCCGACGGCGACAAGCACGCCCTGGCGAGCGCGGCGGTGTTCTCCGCCGACGGCTCCACCGTGTACTCCGCGGTCAACGGCCAGAACCGGGTGGTCGCCATCGACGCGGCGACCGGCGCCGTCAAGCAGACCTGGTCCGTGGGCAACGCCCCGCGCGGCCTGGTCCAGGTCGGCGACAAGCTCTACGTCGGCAACGAGGGCGGCCGCCCGGCGAAGGCCGGCGACACCACGATCAACTCCTACGGCACCCAGGTGCCCGCCAACCCCAGGACCGGTGCCACCACCACCGGCACGGTCAGCGTCATCGACCTGAAGAACGCCTCCGCCGCCGTCGGCACCATCGACGTCGGCCTGCACCCGACGGCCGTGTACGCCAAGAACGGCGCGGTGTTCGTCACCAACACCGCCGACAACAACGTGTCGGTCATCAGCACCAAGAACGACAAGGTCGTCCAGACCATCTCCACCCAGCCCTGGCCGGAGGCCTCGGTCGGCTACGAGCCCGACGCGGTCACCCTCACCGACGACGGGCACCTGCTCGTGACGCTCGGCCGCGCCAACGCGGTCGCCGTCTACCGCTACACCTCCGCGCAGGAGCCGGTCTCCTACGTCGGCCTGCTCCCGACGGACTACTTCCCCTCCGAGATCACCACCGTGGGCAAGACGGTGGTCGTCTCCAACACCCGTGGCATCGACGCCCGCCGCCCCGACAGCGCCGGCCACGCCACCCACGACACGACGTCCAGCCTGACGCGGTTCGCGCTGCCCAGCGACCGGACCATCCGCTCCGAGACCCGCAAGGTCTTCCAGCAGAACGGCTGGACCGCGGGCGCGGTGCGGACGGCGAACAAGCACAGCAAGGCCAGGGCGGTGCCGGTCCCGGCGCGCCTCGGCGACCCCTCGACGATCAAGCACGTCTTCCTCATCGTCAAGGAGAACCGGACCTACGACCAGGTCTACGGCGACATCGCGAAGGGCAACGGCGACCCGTCGCTGACCCAGTTCGGCGAGAATGTGACGCCCAACCAGCACGCGCTGGCCGAGCAGTTCGGGCTCTACGACAACACGTACGACATCGGCACGAACTCGGCCGAGGGCCACAACTGGCTGATGCAGGCCGACAACCCCGAGTACACCGAGTCCTCGGCCGGTGAGTACCAGCGCAGCTACGACACCGAGGACGACGCGCTCGGCCACCAGAAGTCGGGCTTCCTGTGGTCCGGTGCGCAGGCGGCCGGCAAGTCCGTGCGGGACTTCGGCGAGTTCCAGCAGTTCCTGACCAAGCCGTCGGGCGCGAGCTGGCAGAACCTGTACTGCGACGCCAAGAACATGGCCGCGACCGGGCAGGGCACCGCCTACCCGCTGAACTCGTCCTCGCCGATCCCCTCGCTCAACAGCGTGTCGGTGCCCGGCTTCCCGAAGTTCGACACCAGCGTCCCGGACGTCTACCGGGAGCAGATCTGGAAGCAGGACTTCGCGAAGAACGGTCCGGCGAACCTGAACATGTTCTGGCTCTCCAGCGACCACACCGGCGGTCCGGCGAGCCCCGCGGCCCAGGTCGCGGACAACGACCTCGCGACCGGCAAGATCGTCGACGAGATCTCGCACAGCAAGTACTGGAAGGACTCGGCGATCTTCGTCGTCGAGGACGACTCCCAGGCCGGCCTCGACCACGTCGACGGCCACCGTGCGCCCATCCAGATCATCAGCCCCTGGGCCCAGCACGACACGGTCGACAGCCACTACTACTCGCAGATCACCATGATCCGCACCATCGAGCAGATCCTCGGGATCCACCCGATGAACCAGAAGGACAGCGCGGCCACCCCGATGCGCGGCGCCTTCACCAGCCACCCGGACGACACGCCGTTCACGGCGCTGCCCAACCGGACCTCGCTGACCGACGGTCTGAGCACCCCGCCGTCCTGCGGCGTGGACACCCCGGCGAAGCAGAACACCAAGGCGGCGCTCGTCCCGGCGACGAAGGTCCCGGCGGACGAGAAGTCGCTCGTGTCCGAGTGGAACGACTGGAGGTCGACGCAGCGGCTGACCGGCCCGAACGCCGTGCCCGACTACGCCAACCCCGAGCAGATGAACCACCTCACCTGGTACGAGACCCACAACTGGAGCACGCCGTACCCCGGCGAGAAGAAGATCTTCGCTCCGAACGACGTACCGGGCGCGTACATCCCGTCCGCGGAGAACGACGGCTGACCCAGCCCCGGACCACGAAAACGTGCGGCGCATCTCTTGTGGGGGGAGAGGTGCGCCGCACGCGTGCAGGGGTGGCGGTGGTCAGCTCAGGGTGAAGTCGTCGGCGTAGACGTCGGACTGGCCGTACCAGCCGTGGACGTAGACGGTGACGGTCGCGCTGCTGCCGGTGGTGAAGGTGACCGACTGCTGGTTCCACGTCGAGCTGTTCGACCACGTGCTGGCGGTGGCGCCGCCGCTGACCCCGATGTAGGCGTACGGGCCCTGGGTCCAACCGCTCAGCGTGTAGCTGTGGTTGGGGGACAGGGTGACGGTCTGGTCGCACTCGCCCGTGCTGCTCGCGCCCGGTGTGACCTGGAGGCCGTGGCTGCCGGAGTGGACCGGGGTCGAGACCACCGCGCTGCCGCCCGTGCAGGTCCAGGGGCCGAGACCGCCGGTCTCGAAGCCGGCGTTGGTCAGCGAGCCGCCACCGCCCCCGCCCCCGCTGGAGGTGACGGTGAGCGTGTACGTCGCGCTGTGGCTGCCACTGGCGGCCGTACCGGTGACGGTGATGGGGTAACTGCCCGCCGCCACCGATGAGTTGACCGCCGCCGTCAGGGTCGACGCGCTGCCGGAGCTGACCGACGCCGGGCTGAAGGAGACGCTGACACCGGAGGGCGCGCCGGTGGCGGAGAGGCTGACCGACTCGGCGCTGCCGGAGGTGACGGCCGTGTTCACGGTCGCGCCGGCCGAGCCGCCCGGGGCGGCCGAGGCGGAGCCGGGTGACAGGGAGAGCGAGAAGTCGCTGCCCGTGGTGCCGCCTCCACCGCCCGAGCTGCCCTCGTACGGTACGAACGCGTCCGTGAAGGCGAGGCTGTTCTGGCTGATCTCGCTGCACGTGGGCAGGGAGTTGGCGCTTCCGCCGCACGGCTGGTCGCGGGTGACCGCCCAGAACGCGAGGCGTCCGACGCCGTTCTGCGCGGCGAAGTTCTCCACCGTCTGCGCGTCCGCCGGGGTGAACGTGGAGCCGTCGTCGTTCTTGCCGATCATCGGGGTGATGCCGAGGTTGGCGTACGTGTAGCCGGAGTCGACGGACTGCATCTGCGCCAGCGTGGCCTTGGCGGCGTCGACGGCGCCCTGGCCCATCTCGGTGCCGGTGCCCGCGTAGTAGTCCATGGCCATGATGTTGACCACGTCGATCTTGATGCCGGCGTTCTTGGCGGCCTTGAGGATGTTGACGCCGTCACCCGTGAGCCCGCTGGTCAGCACCGGCAGGGTCATGGAGAACCGGAGGTTCGGGTTGGCCGCCTTGAGGTCCTTCATCGCCTGCATCTGCCGGGCCGCCGCCGCGGTGTCCGCGACCGCGGCACCCTCGACGTCGAAGTCCAGCTGGGTGACGCCGTAGTCGTCGATGAGGGCCTGGTATCCGGCGTCGATGCTGCTCTGTGTGGAGCAGGTCCAGGCGAGCGGCTCACCGCTCGCCCCGCCGGAGGAGATGATGACCGACGCGCCCTCGGACTTGGCCTTGGCGATCTCGGGGTCGGTGTAGGAGTCGTTGCCGATGGGGAGCGTGTCGCCCCAGATCTGGTTGCAGCCCGTGCCGAGCACGAAGGCCGCGGTGTAGGCCTTGAGGCCGTGTCCGGTGACGGCCGTGTCGAGCAGGCCCTCCTGACCGTTCGACATGTCGACATAGGGAGCCACGGAATAGACGCTGCCCGCCGCGGACGCGGCACTGCCGGCGGGCGCCAGGGCCGTGGCCGCGCCGGTAGCTGCCAGTGCGAGCGCGCAGGCGGAAGCCGCGAATCTTGCCAGGTGCATGACATTGCCCCTTTCGGGGATGCCCCTCGGGCGTTCGAGTGATGGGGAGTTGGTACATACCAAACCGCCCGAGAGTGCACCCGTCAAGAGGACTAGACCAAATCAAAACCATCCAGGGTTCTGATACCCGTTCAGGCGGTGACCCCCGATCGGCCTACGCGCCGGCCGGCAGCACGTGGTCGCCCGCCTTGTCCGTGCTCAGGCACAGCGAGCACACGACCGCGCCGTGCGCGGTGCACGCCGTCAGGTCCGGGCGCTCGTACGGCTGGTGGCACACGTGGCAGTCGAGGGTGACCGCACTCGGGTTGCCGTCCGCGTCGAGCAGCGGCTCGGTGATGCCGTCGTCGGTGCGGCGCAGGTAGTACCTCCCCTTGGTGACGACGGCCATCACAGGGGTGAGGACGAAGGCGAGCACGGCCGCGGCGACCGGGGAGTACGGCTGGAGGGTGTCGCCCAGCAGATGGAAGTACATCGCGATCGACAGGCCGGAGGCCGCGACGAAGGCCACGACGCCCACCGGGTTGACGGCGTACAGCATGCCGCGCCGGAACTCGGGGGTCAGCGGGGACAGCTTCAGCACGTACTTGTTGACGCCGATGTCGGTCGCGACCGTGACCACCCAGGCGATCGCGCAGTTCGAGTAGAAGCCCAGGATGCTGTTGAGGAAGCTGAACATGTCCGCCTCCATCAGCGCCAGGGCGAAGCCCAGGTTGACCAGCACGAAGATCATCCGGCCGGGGTAGTGCCGGGTGACCCGGGTGAAGGAGTTCGTCCACGCCAGCGAACCGGAGTACGCGTTCGTCACGTTGATCTTGATCTGGCTGATCACCACCAGCGCCACGGCCAGCGGGACGACCATCCAGGACGGCATCATCGCGTCGAAGGCGCCGCGGAACTGCTGGATCGGCTCGGTCGCGGCGGCCGGGCCGACCTTCGCGAGGATGTAGACGGCGAGGAAGACGCCGATGGCCTGCTTCAGCGCACCCAGCACCACCCAGCCCGGGCCCGCCATGACGACGGCGGTCCACCACGTGCGCTTGTTCGCCTCGGTCCTCGGCGGCATGAAGCGCAGGTAGTCGATCTGCTCGCCGATCTGCGCGATCAGGGACAGACACACACCGGCGCCGAGCAGCACGGACGCGGTGTCGACCCCGCCGCCGCCGTCGGTGCCGGCGTAGGAGAGGAAGCGGTCGACCGTGCCGGGGTCGGTGGCGATCAGGTAGGCCAGCGGGCCGACCATCAGCAGCAGCCAGATCGGGGTCGTCCACACCTGGAGCTTGCTGAGCGCCTTCATGCCGTAGATCACCAGCGGGATGACCATCAGCGTGGCGGCCAAGTAGCCCAGCCACAACGGCAGTCCGAGGCCCAGCTTCAGGCCCTGGGCCATGATCGAGCCTTCGAGGGCGAAGAAGATGAAGGTGAAGCTGGCGAAGATGACGCTGGTGAGGACCGAGCCGTAGTAGCCGAAGCCGGAGCCGCGGGTGATCAGGTCGAGGTCGATGTTGTAGCGGGCGCCGTAGTAGGCGAGCGGGAGCCCGGTGACGAAGATGACGACTGCGGCCACCGCGATGGCCACGAGCGCGTTGCCGGTGCCGTGGGCCAGGCCGATGCCGGCGCCGATGGAGAAGTCGGCCATGTAGGCGATGCCGCCGAGCGCGGTCGTCGCCACGACCATGGGGGTCCAGCGCCGGTAACTGCGCGGAGCGAAACGGAGGGTGTAGTCCTCCAATGTCTCCTGGGCGGCCTGCCCGGCGGCATCCTGCGGCGTGGCCGCTGCCGGCGGCCGTGACTCCGTGGTGCTCATGTCGCGCCTCCCGGTGCTGCGTGCGTACGGTCGTGTATACGACCCTGGTCCCACGGCCGGTCACGCTAGAAAGCCGTTGTTACCCCCGCTCCCCGCCCTCGTGAACGCGGCGTTTCCGAGAACTCACCCGCCGCCCGGGGGACTTGTCGCCTGCCGCGCCGCCAGCAGCGGGTTCCGGTACGGGTGCGTCGCGTCGAGCCGGGACGTCAGGTACTCGCCGGCCACCTGGGGGGCGTAGCGGGGTTCGGCACCGGGGGCGAGGCAGCTGGGAAGACACGCGATGCGGGCCCGGTAGGGCGGGGTGACGAACAGCGGGATCGAGTACCGGTCGGTGTCCGGCGGGTTGACCACCCGGTGCGGATTCGAGACCCAGCGGTCGTTGGTCCAGATCGCCATCAGATCACCGAGGTTCACCACCAACAGGCCTTCCGGCACCGCCACGTGGATCCAGGTGCCGTCGCGCCGCATGACCTCCAGTCCGCCCACCCCGTCGTCGGCCAGCAGGGTCACCGTGCCGTAGTCGGTGTGCTCCCCGCAGCCGAGCCGGCCGGGGGCGGGCCGCGCGTGCCGCCGCGGCGGATAGTGCAGCAGCCTGAGGTGGTACATCACCTCGCCGCCCTCCATCGTGAGCAGGTGGTCCGCCGGCAGCCCCAGGGCACGGGCGAGGGTGCGCTGGACCCGTTCGGCGGCCTCGACCGCCTCGGCCCAGTAGGCGCTCCAGGCCTGTCGGAAGCCGGGCAGATCCGGCAGCTGGTTCGGGCCGAAGGTCGGGGTGCCCGCCAGCACTTCGGGGTGGTCGGGGCCGTGCTCGCCACCGGTGTCCAACCCCTCCTTCAGATCGCCGGTGGTCCCTTCGTCCAGGGCCTCGGCACCGATGCCGAAGTACCCGCGATGGCAGGTCGACCGGCTGATCGCGAGCGCGTGCTTCGCGGCGTCGGGCAGCGCGAAGAACTCCCGGGCGGCCGCGAACATCGCCGCGCGGGTCTCGGGCCGCACCCCGTGACCGGCGGCGAGGAAGAATCCGGTCTCCCGGCAGATGCGGTCCACCCCGGCCGCCACCGCGTCCCGCTCGGGACCCGGCGCCGCCCCGGTGGCGAAACCGCTGATGTCGACAACTGGCAGGCCGGCCATGGGATCTCCAGGAAGTTGAGGGTGGGACGGTCTCACGGTCCTCATGTCACTCGGGCAGGTGCGGGCGCCGCAGTACCCGGCGCAGGACCTTGCCCGTCGGGCCGCGTGGAAGGCTGCTGACGATCCACGCCTCATGGATCCGTTTGGGCGCGGACACCCGGGCCGCCACGAACGAGACGAGCTCCTGCGGGCTCACCGGCGCGCGCAGGGTGACGAAGGCGACCGGCACCTCACCGGCGCGGGCGTCCGGCCGTGCGACGACGGCGGCCTCGGCCACGGCGGGATGCCTGCCGAGCACCGCCTCCACCTCCGCCGGCGACACCTGGTGCCCCTTGCACTTGATGAGGTCCTTGAGCCGGTCGGTGATCCAGAGATAGCCCTCGTCGTCCACATGGCCGACGTCGCCGGTGCGCAGCCAGCCGTCCGCGCCGAGGACCCGCCGCGTGGCCTCCGGATCGCCGAGGTAGCCGGCCATCAGCCCCGGCCCGGCGATGTGCACCTCGCCCGACGCGCCGGCGGCCGCCTCCCGGCCGTCCCGCACGATCCGGATCCGCACACCGGGCAGGGGCAGTCCGGCCGAGCCGGGCCGGGCACGGCCGTCCACCGGGTTCACCGTGATCATCGGCCCGCCCTCCGTCATGCCGTACCCCTGCGCGACCACGCAGCCGAGCCGCTGCGCACAGGCGCGTTCGAGCTCGGCACCGGCGCCGGCACCGCCCACGTACACGACGCGCAGCGCGCTCAGGTCGTACCGGTCCACCAGCGCGCTGGTGGCGAGCAGGTCGACGAGCGGCGGCGGGACGATCGTCTGCGTCACCCGGTGGCGGCTGAGCGCGCCGAGGAACGCGGCCGGGGTGAAACGGTCCATCGTGACCACGGTGGCCCCGGCCGCGAGCCCTCGCAGCAGCACTCCGCAGACTCCCATCACATGCGCGAACGGGGCCAGCGCCAGCACGACGTCGTCGGTGCCGAGCGGCAGTGGACCCGCCGCCTGACGCAGGTTGGCGACCAGGCCGCCATGGGTAAGCACGGCGCACTTCGGCAGGCCCGTCGTGCCGCTGGACAGGACGAGCAGCGCCGGATCACCGGCGCGGACCGTGACGGGTGCCGCGGCGGATTCCGCGGCCCGGCGGTCCGGCAGGCGGTCGAGCACCGGTCCGGCGCCCGCCCGTGCGGCCGCGGCGCGGGCCGACGCCCGCAGCGCGGGCGTCGTGACGACCACGGCGGCACGGCTGAGCGCGAGCTGGTCGGCGAGTTCGTCCTCGGTCGCCCGCGTGCCGCACAGCACCGCGGCGGCGCCCGCCCGCAGCACGGCGAACAGCGCGGGCGCGAAGTCCGGGACATTGGGCAGGTGCAGTGCGACCACGTCACCGCGCCCGACCCCCAGGGCGGAGAGCCCGGCCGCCCCGCGCCGAGCGCGGTCCGCGAGCGCGCGGCAGGTGAGCGATCCGGTTCCGTCGTCGGCGACGATCGCGGTCCGCCCGTGCGGCGCGGCGCCGAGCACGTGCTGCGCCAGCCCGCCGTCGCCGCTCACGAGGGATCGGTGAAGTGCTTGGCGAGGAAGCCCCGCACCGCCGCCAGGAACGGCTCCCTCTCCTCGACGAAGGCGAAGTGACCGCTGTGTTCGCACACGACCAGTTCCGCCTGCGGCACACCGGCGGCGATCGCCTCCGCCGCCGCGACCGAGCAGACCCGGTCGTCCCGGCCGGCGAACAGCAGCATCGGGCCTTTGACCTGGTCGAGACGGTCCCGCACGTCGATGCCGCCGTAGCCGTTCGCCGCGAAGTGCCGCAGCACGGCAGGTGCGTACCGGGTGTCCTTCGTGCGCTCCAGGTACTCCGCGATGCGCGGGTCGGCGGGGTCGGCGAACAGGAAGGGCAGTTGTGCGTCCAGGGCGTCCCGCGCCTGCGCGGGGGTGCGCACCCGGGTGGAGCGTTCCATCGCCGCGCCCACCTTGTCGCGCAGTTCGGCCGGCCGGAACGTCTCCAGCGCCGCGTCGGCGTGCGCGAAGTACGTGACGGACGGCACGGCGGCGCACAGGATGCTCGCGACGTCCGAGGTCGGCTCGTCGACGGCGTGCTGGAGCGCGACGAACGCCCCCAACGAGTGGCCGAGCACGGCGTACTCACCCAGGTCCAGGGCGCGCGCGACCGCGCCCACGTCCGCCGCCAGGCGTTCGAGCGTCCAGCTGTCCTCGGCGGACGAGACCGAACGGCCGTGGCCGCGCTGGTCGATGAACAGCAGGCGGTGGCTGTCGGCGAGCGGGTCCAGGTAGTCACCGAAGGACCCGTGGTCGAGGCCCGCGCCGTGCAGCACGAGCACCGCCGGTCCGCTGCCCCGTGCCACGACATGCAGTGCGGTGTCCCCGATGTCGACCATCGCACCGTCAACGGTCATGGTGTGCCTCCTGGTTCAGACGCGCTCGACGGTGAGCCACATGTGCTCCTTGGTACGGAAGGTGCTGTCCCAGGCGGACCGGCCGACCTTCCGCAGCGCGTCGATGTCGGCGGCGACGACCCGGCCGAGCACCGGAGCGCGCAGCGTCTCGGTGGTGGACCCGTACTGGACGACGAGCTTGTTGCCGGTGGCCTGGGAGAAGCGCAGCCTGCCCACGGGGGCGTCGCGGATGCGTTCCGTCACCGGTGTCGGGGCCACACTCACCAGCGGTGTCCAGGCGTACATGGACGCACCGGTCACGACCGCGTGGTCCTGCAGCACCGTGAACGGCAGAGCGCCGAGGAAGTCGTCGCACAGGCGGTCGTTGAGGTCGCGGCAGACCTCCGCGACGACCTCGACGCCCAGGGGCTCCCAGCGGAGCCGGACCGGCGCGCGCACCGAGGAGCCCTCGTCGCACGCGGCCGGCGCCGCCTGCGGCACGGCGGCGGACGGGGCCCCGTCGTAGCGGTACGCCTCGCCGACGTGCCACGGGAAGTAGTGATGGGACCAGGCCGTGAGGCGGTTGACGTACGCGACGAACGCGGACAGCGCCGCGACGAGCCGACGGTGGTCGCGGACACCGGACTCGACCATGAGCCGGGCGTGATCGGCCAGCCGCTCGAAACCGTTGTACCGCAGGAATTCGCCGTACATGGGAACCCAGCTGCGCAGTACCGCCAGCGCGCTGTCCACGCCGATCTCCCGGTGGGTCACCATGCGCAGCGCCTGGTAGAGGTTCATGGAGTAGTCGCGCAGGATCCCGTTCGCCAGATCCCAGGTGGTGAAGTACTGGCCGTACGAACCTGGTCGGTGGGGGAGTGCGCCGGTGCGCAGGGCGTGGATCTCCTCGGGTTCCCGGGCCAGCAGGTGTGCGGTCAGGGACCGCAGTTCGGACCAGGCCCGGGCCTCGGTCGTCTCGGTCGGCGTGGGGGTCATGGAGCCTTTCCTGTGTCGTGCGTGACCGGTCGGCCCGCGCGGGTCCGTGGGGGCGGGGTGTAGCGGCCGGCGATGACGTCGTCCGGATCCAGAGCTCGCTTGAGCGCGGAGACGGTGCGCCAGAAGCCGTCGTCGGTGCGCTCGATGAACGGGCCCGCCGAGTCAACGTCCAGACGCATCGGGTAGATGCCGCGGACTTCCAGCCGTCGGTGCAGTTCGTCTCGCAGGGCATGGGCGCGGGACACCGCGCCGGGGCTGCGTCGGTCGAAGTAGAAGGGGAAGAAGCCGGACAGGGCGGTGGGGCCGATCATGCCGAACAGGCACGCGGCCGTGATGCCGGCCTCGTCGGCGGCGGCCCGGACCTCCGCGACGCAGGCGGCCACGTGGGCTCCGGAGAACGGCAGCGTCACGTTGGCGCACAGGAAGCCGGGCAGCTCGCGGTCGTGGTCCAGGCCGGCCGTCCCGGGCGGGAAGGACTTTCCGGCGGACCGGGCGATGTTCTCCAGCGAACGGTCCGAGGGGGCGCCGTGGGCGAGACGCAGCCGGGCTTCCAGCAGGGCGCGGTCCTCGCCGTCGCGGGCCCGGAGATCGTCGTGCTCGGTGTCGAAGCAGTCCGTGCGGTGCACCAGGGCGCTCATGCGGCGCCGCATCTCGCGGCCGGCCTCGGCCCGCAGCGCGCTGGTGCCGTAGAGCGTGATCTGTGCCTTCCAGGTGGCCCCTGTGCCGCGTCGGAAGAACCGGATGTGGGGGTCCATGCCGTCGGTGATGCGGACGTACCCGTTGATGACGCTGTCCTCGCGGGCCTGGCGCAGCGCGTCGACGACGGCGGGCAGCCTGGCCTCGGCGGCTTCGAGCGTCAGCTCCCGGAAGGGCCGGGCCGGGTGCAGGCGCAGCACCATCTTCGTGACGATGCCGAAGCTGGACTGCACGAACAGGCCGCGCAGATCCGGTCCGAGACCCGGCGGATAGTGCTGGATCATGTCGCCGGACTGCCGCAGGTGCCACAGTCCGGTGCGCACCACCTCGCCGTTTCCCAGGGCCACTTCGACGCCGAGCAGGTCGTCGAAGCGCGCGCCGAGATGGCCGCCGCCGTGGTCGAGGACGTTGCCCACGATGCTGGTCTCCCGGCCGGCTCCGGTCACATTGAGTTTCAGGGCGCAGCCCAGACCCGTGAGGTGGTCGGCGAGCTGTCCTTGGGTCGTGCCGGGTTCGAAGACGGCGTAGCGGTACTGCGTGTTGACCTCGATGACGCGATTCATCCGCCCGAGGTCGACCAGGGCCACCGGCCCGCGGGGCGGCAGCGCCGATCCGAATCCCCAGTTGCGGCCGGTGCTGAGGGGGTACAGCGGCACTCCGGTCGAGCGGGCCACGTCGATGATGTGCCGTACGTCATCCGGTGCCGAAGGACGCAGCAGAGCAATCAGCTCACGGGGACGGTACTCCGACGTATTCATCTGATAGGCGGCGAGGACCTGCGTATCGGTCGAGACCGCCGTGGTGCCGAGTACGGCCCGCCAGTCGGCCACCGCACGGTCGATTTGTTGCATGCTTTTCGTAATCGGCCCTGCCCCCCTTTATATGACGGATTCCATGATCAGGGACGGGGTGGTGGCTTGTCAAAGAAGCGAAATGGGGCGCACATGATAACGAGAGATTTTTATATGATGAGAGATGGTCGAAGGCGTGTGTCGTGGCCGGTGTTCGGTGCTGCTATATTCGGCGCGCGATGCGCGCGCGACGGCTTCAATATTATTTACGGGCCGGTCGGTGATGTGCCCGACGTGGTACCCGGAATTAATTTCGCAATCTATTTCCGTGGGCGCAACCGGATTCAATATTCCGGAAAATGCGAGAGAATTCGGCAGGAGGCGACATGCCGATGAACCCGATTTCGGCAATACGTTTGAGGACTGTTCCGTTCCTCGATGTCACTGATCCCGAATTCGACTTCCGCGGGCCGAGGCGGCCGCGGCGCAGGCGAGCAACTGGTGCGCCGAAGGCCCGATCGGGCTCGTGGTCCTGCGCTACGCCGAGGCGCAGGAACTGCTGCGCGACCCTCGCTCAACGCAATCCGGTGAGACCCATCTGGCGATGAACGCAGTGCTCGACGGGCCGCTGTACGACTGGTACCTGCCGATGATCATCAATCAGGACGGCGAGAACCACCGTCGCCTGCGCGGGGCGGGGTCTGGCACGCACTCCCTCAGAGGGGGCACCCCCAGCGGCGTTGTCGTCACTCGCCGGCTCCCCCACGCTCGGCTTCGCTCGCGCGGGAGGGACCCCATCGCGTCGACTCCCTCTCCGCCTTGCAGCTGCACGCACCAGACCCCGCTCGGGTCCGCCGGTCCGCACTGTTCATCACGGCCGGCGTGATCCAAACGACACCCCTAGCCGTGTCAGGCGTTCTGGAGGAGCGCCCGCAGTCCGGCGGTGTCGATGACACGGGCCGGGACGGGAACACGTC
Source organism: Streptomyces sp. NPDC025793 (assembly GCF_055558375.1). NCBI lineage: Bacteria > Bacillati > Actinomycetota > Actinomycetes > Kitasatosporales > Streptomycetaceae > Streptomyces > Streptomyces sp. NPDC025793. The sequence goes on from NZ_JBVHMR010000006.1 coordinate 140,197, forward strand.
GTGGACGAGCCTGGTCCAGGTGCGCGGCGTGGCCCTGCCGGTTGCCGGTCGGCCGGTGACGTCCTGCGCGGTCCGCTCGCCCGCCGCCATGTCCCGGACGGCGAGGGCTTTGCTTCGAAAGGGATTCGCGCCCGCGGCCCTGGCCGAGGCCGCACCCCCGGGCGTACGCGTCCTCCCTGCGCGCGGCGGTCCCCAGGAACGACGGCGATACGCCCGGCACGGAGATTCCGTGCCGGGCGTATCGGCAGGCCGCCGGGCCGGACGTGACCGCTGCGCGTCAGGAACCGTCCGCCGACTTGGTCGCCGTCTTCGAGTAGGCGTCGTGCCAGGCGGCCTTCGCGCCGGAGTCGCCGATCCGGTAGACGTCGACGACCGCGCCCACCGCCACGGCCAGCGAGAGCACGCCCACCGCGATCCGCACGGGCAGGGCCGACCAGCGCAGGGCGCCCCCGCCCTGGCCGGACTCCGCCTCGGTGCGCCGCCCGGCCCACCACACGAGCGCCGCCAGCACGAACAGGCCCAGGGCCCATGGCAGCAGCCCGTCGCCCAGCTCGGTGTGCCGGCGCACGAGGGGGTCGGAGTCCACGTGCCGTTCGAGCCACTCCCCGGCATGCGTCGTCAGCGGCACGCTCACCAGGGCGACGAAGGCCACCAGCGGCAGCACCAGCCCCAGCCGGCGGGCGGCGCGCGGCCACAACGCGGCCGTGACCAGGGCCAGCGCGGTGAGGGGGATCAGCACGACGACCACGTGCACGAACAGGACATGTGCGGGCAGACCGTTGATCAGAGTCATCCAGGGGCTCCTGAGGGGGGGATGGGCGCGTCAGCCTGCCACAGCAGACTCTCAGTCACCTCTGAGCCCGCTCAGCCGTACGCACGACGGTGCGCGCGGGTGTCATGCCCGCGCGCGCCGGTACGGATCGCCCTCGGGCAGCCAGGCACCCGGGCCGTGGATGCCGAGGTCGCCCACGCCGTCGCGGAGGGCGTCGACCACGGCGAGCACCGCGGACCGGGCCTCGTCGGCACGCCACACCACCGACCAGGTCCAGTGGACCTCCGGTCCCACCACGGGGCGCCGGACCAGGTCGGGCGGGAGCGGATTCGTCTGGCCCTTGGGGCAGTTGACGACCGGACGGTCACTGCGGCGCACGTGGTCGAAGAAGGCGGGGCCGGTGACGCCGCCGTCGCCGATGTGCACCGCACGCGCGCCCGTGTCCCTGGCCAGCTGCTCGGCGTAGACGTTCCAGGACGACCAGGACGTCACGTCGGCGTCGATGAGGACGGCGGTGTCCCGGGCCGCGACATCACCGGTGTCGGCACCGGCGGCGACGGCGTAGAGCCGGTCGGCGCCGATGAGCGCGGCCCGCAGTCCGCGTCTCTCCAGGTCCTCGGTGCGCACCCAGCACACCGCCACGTCCAGGCCCCCCTCGGCGACCCGGGCCGCCTGGGTGTGGGAAGGGGCGACCCAGGCGTCCACATGGACCTGGGCCACCGGCGACGTGCGGGCGGTCAGGTCCGCCGGCAGCCAGTTGACGTATCCCAGCCGTACCGGTTCCGAGCCGGACAGGGCACCCGCGTGGCGCTCCAGGTCCGCGGCCCGGGCCAGCAGGTCGCGCACCCGGGGGAGCAGCGCGGAGCCCGCCGGAGTGAGGGAGACCGAGCGGCGGTCGCGGTCGAAGAGGCGCACGCCGAGGTCGCGTTCGAGAACCTTGATCTGCTGGGAGAGGGAGGGGCCGGCGATCAGGAGCCGTGCGGCGGCCCGGCCGAAGTTCAGCTCTTCGGCGACCGCCACGAAGTACCGCAGTTGGCGCAGCTCCACGGCGCTCATGCTACGGCCGGTAGGAGGCTCTGCCTATCAGAAGGGAGGAACCCGGTCGTGGCGCCCGGCCGGCGGCGGACGGACGATGAGGGAACGGCGGCCCGGTGCCGGAGACCCGCGCACCTGGGCGCCGCAGCACCCGTGGCGCACCGGTCCTTGCCGGACGCCCCAGTGAACGGAGGAGCCGGGCCATGCGAGAGTTCCTGGTCGAGATCACCACGACCGTCCCCGAGGGCACGAGCCAGGACGAGGTCGACCGCCGACGCGCGGCCGAGGCGGTCCGCGCCCGGGAACTGGCCGCCGCCGGCCGTCTGGCACGGCTGTGGCGCCCGGTCGGCGAGCTGCGCAGCATCGGCATCTGGCGCGCCGCCGACGAGGACGAGCTGCACGAGAAGGTGCTCGGCACCCTGCCGCTGCGTCCGTGGATGACCCTCGCCGTCACCGCGCTGGAGCCGCATCCCAACGACCCCGGCCGCGGCGTCGGCACCGAGTGACGCGTACGACACCCAGGACACGTACGCCTTCCGATTCCCGTGTGGCCCATGCGGCCCCGTATCGCCGGACGAGGACCCCTTCATGACCGTACGTCCCCTGCGCGCGGCCTCGCACCGAGGAAGCGGCTCCCTCCCCTCGCCCTGGGGGCATGTCGCCCGGGTCGCGGCGGCGCTCGCCGCGGGGATGGGGGTCGGCCGGTTCGTCTACACGCCGATCCTTCCCCTGATGCAGGCTCGGGCGGGGCTCTCCGCGGGCGCCGGAGCCGACCTGGCCACCGCCAACTACGCCGGCTATCTCGTGGGCGCGGTCGCGGGCATCCTGTGTCCCGCGCTGGTGCGCTCACCCACCGTCCTGCGCGTCTGCCTGACCGCCCTGGCCGGCAGCCTGGCCGCCATGCCCGCCACCCACAGCACCGCGGTGTGGACGGCGCTGCGGCTGTCGGCCGGGGTGGCGAGCGCGCTGGTCTTCGTCATCGCGGTCAGCTCCCTCCTGGGTCACCTGCGCGAGCACCCGGCCCACCTGCCCGGCTGGGGCTTCGGCGGTGTCGGAGCCGGCATCGCGCTGTCCGGCCTGCTCGTCCTCGCGGTGCATTCCGTCGCCGACTGGCGGGCCGCCTGGTACGCGGCGGCCGCGCTCGCCGCGCTTCTGGGCGCGGCGTCCTGGAACCTGCGCCCCGAGGCCCCCGCGCAGGCGGCCGAGCACCCGGGCGGGGACCCGGCCGGTGCGGCACGGATGCGCACCCACCGCTGGTTCACGGCGCTGTTCGTCTCGTACACGCTGGAAGGCGTCGGCTACATCGTGGCCGGCACCTTCCTGGTGTCCGCGATCGAGCAGAGCACGCCGGGCCCGGTCGGCAGCGGAGCCTGGGTCCTGGTCGGGCTGGCGGCCGTACCGTCCTCGGCGCTGTGGGCCTGGCTCGGCCGCCGCCGGTCCCGGCCCGGCCTGTTGCTGGCCGCGCTCGTCGTCCAGGCGGTCGGCATCGCCCTGCCCGCCCTGACGACGTCGGCGGCGGCCGCTCTGCTCTGCGCCACCCTGTTCGGCGGGACCTTCATCGGCATCAGCACCCTGGCCCTCGCCATCGGGTCCCACCTGCGCTTCCCCCGTTCCGTCGCCCTGCTGACCGCCGGATACTCCGTCGGTCAGATCCTCGGTCCACTGGCCGTGGCACCCCTGCTCCGGCACGGCTACCACCAGGCACTGATGCTGGCCGCGGCCGTGGTCCTGGCCGCGGCCGCGGCAGCCGCCGTCCTGCGCATCGGATTCCCGCAGCAGGCGACGCCGGCCCGGCGCACCCCCGCGGTCCGGGCGGGTGACACGGCGCGGTGACCCCAGTCGCACGGCCTCTCCCCGTCGGAAAATGTCCCGCAGCAACAGCGGGGGCTGCCGCCGTCCTAGGGTGGAGGTATGGGCGGCGGCACGGTGACCCTGTTCCTGTGCGGTGACGTGATGCTCGGGCGCGGCGTCGACCAGATCCTCCCGCACCCCGGAGACCCGGAGCTGCGCGAGGACTACGTCACGGACGCCCGGTCGTACGTCGAGCTGGCCGAGGCCGTCGGCGGACCGATCCCCGCGCCGGTCGATCCGGCCTGGCCGTGGGGCGAGGCGCTGCCGCTGCTGGAGCGGGCCGCCCCGCACGTCCGGATCGTGAACCTGGAGACGGCCGTCACGCGCAGCGACGCGTTCGCCCCCGGCAAGGCGATCCACTACCGGATGCACCCGGACAACCTCCCCGCGCTGACCGTGGCCCGGCCCGACGTGTGCGTCCTGGCCAACAACCATGTGCTGGACTTCGGCCGGCCCGGGCTGGAAGAGACGCTGGACTCCCTGACCGGTGCGGGCCTGCGCGCCGCGGGCGCCGGGCGCGACGCCGAGGAGGCCCGCGCGCCCGCCGCGGTCCCCGCCGGGCCCGGCCGCCGCGTACTGGTCTTCGCCCTCGGCGCGCAGTCCAGCGGCATCCCGTCCGGCTGGGCCGCGACCACCGACCGGCCGGGCGTCGCCCATGTCCGCGAGCTGTCGGCCGCGGCCGCCGGGACCCTCGTACAGCGGGTGCGGGCCGCGCGGCGACCGGGCGACATCGTCGTCGTGTCGGTGCACTGGGGCGCCAACTGGGGCTACCCCGTCCCTCCTGAGCAGGAGCGCTTCGCGCATGCCCTGATCGACGGCGGTGTCGACCTCGTCCACGGGCACTCCTCGCACCACCCCCGCCCGGTCGAGGTGTACCGGGACCGGCTGATCCTCTACGGCTGCGGCGACTTCATCGACGACTACGAGGGCATCTCCGGCTACGAGCGGTACCGCGACGACCTCCGCCTCGGCCACCTCGTCTCGGTGGACGCGGACACCGGTGCCCTCGCCGGGGCGCGGATGATCCCTCTGCAGGCGCGACGGATGCGGCTGGAGCACGCCGGAGCCGAGGACCGCGCATGGCTGCGCGCGACCCTCGCCCGGATCAGCCACGGCGTACAGGTCGACACACGGCCCGACGGCACACTCGGCCTCGTATTCCGGCCGGCCGCCCGGTGACCCTCACTCCGGCGGCGCCGCGCGCAGGCGCTCCGCGCACCACTCGCGGACCGTGTCGGCGACCTGTTCCAGCGCGCCGGGTTCCTCGAACAGGTGGGTCGCGCCCGGGATGACGCGCACGGCGTACGGGACCCGGAGCCGGCGCGCGGCCTCCTCGTTGAGCCGCAGCACCTCGTGGTCCTGGCCGCCGACGACGAGCAGGACGGGCGCGCGTACGGCGGGCAGCGCGGAGCCCGCCAGATCGGGGCGCCCGCCCCGCGAGACGACGGTCAGGACGCCCGCGGGGCGCTCGGCGGCGGCCTGGAGGGCGGCGGCCGCGCCCGTGCTGGCGCCGAAGAGGACGACGGGCAGGTCACGGGTGCCGGGCCGGGCGCCGAGCCACTCCATCGCGGCCACCAGGCGACGCCCCAGCAGCGCGATGTCGAAGCGGTGCTCGCCGGTCACGAGGTCCCGCTGTTCCTCCTCGGCGGTGAGCAGATCGATCAGCAAAGTGCCCAGCCCGGACTCGCGCAGCGCGGCGGCCACGGCCTGGTTGCGCGGACTGTGCCGCGAACTGCCGCTGCCGTGCGCGAACAGCACCACGGCCGGCGCGTCGTCCGGCACCACCAGATCACCAGGGAGCGCGGCGCCGTCGGCGGGCACCACGACCGTCTCGGACATCATGGTCATTGGTCATCGACTTCCCCAGGGGACTGCGACGGTTCTCGGCCGTCTCCTGCGACTTCCTGCACCTCTCAGGTACCCCGGCGCACGTCCGGCTACCGATTGAAAGCCCAACAGGACATCACGACGCACGCGGGTGCACGCTGGCTGGGGATGGAGGGAACAGCGATGACTACTGCGAAGGACATCATGCACCCGGGTGCCCAGTGGGTACCCCGGTACGAGACGCTGGACCGCGCGGCACAGCTGATGCGGGACCACGGCGTGGGCGCGCTTCCGGTCAGCGACCCCGAGAACGGTGACCGCATGTGTGGCATCATCACCGACCGTGACATCGTGGTGAAGTGCGTGGCCGCGGGGCATGACCCCGCGAAGGTGACGTGCGCGGAGATCTGCGAGGGCACACCCCGCTGGATCGACGCCGCCTCCGACATCAAGGACGCCCTGCGGGAGATGGAAGGCCGCCAGATCAAGCGTCTGCCGGTGGTCGAGAACAAGCGCGTGGTCGGCATGATCAGCGAGGCCGACATCGCCCGGAACCTGAGCGAGGGACAGCGCGCGGAGTTCGTGCAGCGGGTCTACGCCTAGAGCGACCACGTGGTCGTCGATGGTGTCCGTGCCCGGCACCGACGGGCCGGTCCCGTCGTTGGGCCTGGTGACCGTGTGTCACCGAGGAGGCCTGATGAGGGATCGTACGGAAGCCATCGAATCCATGGAGCAACTCACGCTGGTCTGGCGCGCGATGGTGCTGGACCGGGACCCGCACGCCGATGTGCGGGACCTTCCGGGCATCGCCGTGCGCTGGGCCGACTCCCGGTTCGCGTTCTGGAACTGCGTCACACTCACCGAGGTCGACGCGGACCCGGCGCTGCTCGGCCGACGCCTGGTCCAGGCGGCGGACATCATGCGCGCCAAGGAGCAGCCCGGGTTCCTGTGGCTGTTCGACGACCTCCTCGACGACGAGGCGCGCGCGGGAGTGCGGGCGGCGGCCGAGAAGGCGGGCCTCGCGTACGGCTTCCCCGGTACCGGCATGGCCGGAGATCTCCTGCCCGTCCCCGAGCCGTCCCACCCCGACCTGACCTTCGCACGCGTCACCACGGAGGAACAGCTCCGGGCGTACGCGGACCTGAACTCACGCGCCTACGGCTTCCCGCTGGAGCACGGCCGTGACGGGCTCCTCGGCTCCACGCTGTGGAAGAGCCGGGTGCACGCCTACCTCGGTCTGCGCGACGGCGTCCCGGTGACCTGCGCCGGCACCGTGGAGGCCGACGGCCGACTCTTCGTCGCACTCGTCGCCACCGCCCCGGAATGCGAGCGGCGCGGATACGGCGAGGCGGTGACCCGCAAGGCCCTGTACGAGGGCGCCAGGGCGACCGGGCTGACCCGGGCCACCCTGCACGCGACGGCGGCCGGTGCGCCCGTCTACCCCCGCATCGGCTTCCGGCCGAACTCGCCTGTGGGCTTCTACGGCCTGAAGGCGTGACGGCACCCCCCAACCCCCCTTGCCGGTGAGCACGGCCTCGGCCCGGTCGCCGCGCACCGTGTCGACGAACACCCCGGGGTCGTCGGTAAGTTCGTCGCCGCGCCAGGCCACGTGACCGTCCGGGCGGACCAGCACGAAGGACCGTTCGTAGAGCGTGGCGGCCGCTCCGCCCGCCCCGGCGTGGATCGTCAGCGGAACGCCTCGGCCGGCGAACGCACGCTCCACGTCCGGGAGTCGGCCCGCCCCGGCGAAGCACAGCAGGGCGAAGCCCCGCAACGAGGCGATGTCGGCGGCGAGTTCGGCCGGCAGCGGAACGGCGAGGCGCGCCGCCTCGTCGATCGTGTCCTTGGCCAGGGCGATGGCCCGGTCCAGGCTGCCCGCCCTGGTGAACGCGTCGACCGCGGTCTTCGCTAGGCGGACGCGCCCAGGCTGGCCGGGAGACAGCGACTCCATGCCGCGGGTCGCGAGCGATGCGGCGAGCGAGGGATCGGTGGCCAGCAGCCGCTGGGGCCCCTCGGTGATGACGCGCAGCGCCTCCGCGTTGCCGGGCTGGGGGACGTGCACCAACTGGAGTGCGGCGCGCTCGATGCCACCTGGTCGCGACAGCAGCATCTCCGCCGCCTGCCGGCGCAGCAGCGCGCACACGGGTGGCGGCACGGAGTCGAGCAGGACCCGCCAGACGTGCTCGCTGCGGAACGCCAGATCGCGCTGGCCGCAGACGAGGAGCCCCCGGTCGACCGCTTCGTCCACCGCCGCCAGCAGGCCCACCGGCGCCTCACCGAGCAGGGCCGACAGATCCTCCGGAGCGAACGGCGAACCGAGCACGGCCGCCGGCCTGAGCGCCCTCGTCGTGGCCTCGGAGAGCGAGCGGAGATCCTTCTGGACCAGCACGGAGAAGCGCCTGGGCACCGGTGCCGGCAGGCGCACGTCGGACCCGCCGCGGGCGCCGCCCGTCGCGGCGGGCTGCAATCGTGAAGTGCCGTCGACCACACATGAGTCACCGTCCTCCACGAGGCCGCGCACCAGCTCGATCACCGCCCGGGGAGTGTCGTTGACACTCTCCGCCAGGGCGAGCAGCCCCGCGTCGGGGGCGGCTCCGACGCAGTCGGCGACCAGCAGGCTCAGCGCGTCGCCCGAGAGCGGGCCCAGCTGCCGCAGGTGCTCCACCGGGAGCCTGCCGCGCAGCCTGCCGAGGCAGCCCAGCACGACTCGTAGGGCGTGGCGCGGCTGTCCGGGGTGAAGGTGAGCAGCCAGAGGATCGGCCGGCCGCCGAGGCCCGCGATGAGGTCGCACAGCTCCGCCAGGTCGGGGAGGTTCGCCAGATGCGGATCGTCGAGCGTGACGACGGTACGGACCGACTCCGCCTTGTTGTGCAGCAGCGCCCGTGCGGCCTCGATGGCGATGGAGGCCCGCCGGGTGCGGAATCCGTCCTCGCCGGTACGGGACAGGGGCGGCGCGTGCGGAGCCGCCCTGGAGACGGTGTCGCAAGCGCGGGGGACGCCGTCGACGACCGAGAAGCCCATCGCACCGGCCAGCGCGGCGGCCTCGACGAGCAGCCGGGTCTTGCCCGCGCCCGGCGCCCCCTCCACCAGCAGGATCCTGCTCCGCCGGGTGTCCGTCACCGTGTGCAGACGGGCACCGATCTGTGCCAGCTGTGCTTCCCGCCCGGGCACCTGCGGCAGTGGTTGTGCAGTGGGCCCCATGACGCTCCATGTCCGATTTTGAAGGGACGCAGACTAGTACGTACCCGGCTGCCCGCGCGGTGCACACGGGCGCGAGGACCGGAGGGGAGGTGCGGAGGGCTCACTGGTACACAGGTGGTGAACGCGTGGCGCGCGGTCGCTCCGTCAGCGCCGCCCCGGGAGGACGTCCCGCGCGGCCCAGTGGCCCACAAGGTGACGAATCATCAGATAGGGCGCGGCACCCGGTTAGCATGGCCGCCTGCCGGACACCTGACAACGCCGAAGGAGCGAGCGGCATGGAGATCGCGTCGTCGCAGAAGATCACCACGTTCTTGATGTTCGAGGGTGACGCCGAGGAGGCGATGACCTTCTACGTCTCGCTCTTCGACGACGCCGAGGTCGTGCACCTCACCCGCTACGGTTCCGGCGGTCCCGGCAAGGAGGGGAGCGTGCAGCACGCGACGTTCTCGCTCGCCGGTCAGCAGTTCATGTGCATCGACAGCCCCGCACGGCACGACTTCAACTTCACCCCCTCGGTGTCGCTCTTCGTGCAGTGCGACAACGAGGCCGAGATCGACCGTCTCTTCGCGGCCCTCGCCGAGAACGGCACGGAGCTGATGCCGCTGGGCGAGTACGGCTTCAGCCCCAAGTTCGGCTGGGTGAACGACCGGTTCGGCGTCTCCTGGCAGCTCAACCTGCCCGCCTGAGCGGGGAGCAGTCCGCTCCCGAGGCAGGCGGACGTCGAACGCCCCACGGATTCCCGCCCCTTGACGACCTTCTGGTCCGTACCTATGGTCGTCGGTCAGCGCAACGTTCATGCTGTCAGATGCTGTTCACATATGAGGACGGGTCTCATGCAGGACACCGCCATACCCGCTCGACGTCGCCACACCTCCAGGCGCCCCACCCTCGCGCTCGCCGCAGCCGCCGCCCTGCTGACCACCGGACTGCTCTCCTGGCCCGGCGCCCAGCGGGCACAGGCCGCTCCCACCGCCTTCGCGCACCCCGGCGTCACCGTCTCGCGTGCCCAACTCGACTTCGCGCGGGCCAAGGTGCTCGCCGGCGCCCAGCCCTGGAAGGGCGCGTACGACCGGATGACGGCGAGCCCCTACGCCAGCCTCAGCCGCACGGCCAAGCCCCGCGCCGTCGTCGAGTGCGGTCCCTACTCCAACCCCGACTACGGCTGCACGGACGAGCGCGAGGACGCCATCGCCGCGTACACCGACGCGCTCGCCTGGTACGTCACCCGGGACGACCGGTACGCGAGGAAGGCGATCGAGCTGATGGACGCCTGGTCCGCCACGCTCACGGACCACACCGACAGCAACGCGCCCCTGCAGACTGCCTGGGCCGGCGCCTCCTGGGCCAAGGCCGCCGAGCTGATCAAGTACACGTACACCGGGACCTGGGCCGACTCCGGCCGCTTCGCCACCCTGCTGCGCACCGTCTACCTGCCCAAGGTCATCAACGGCTCCCATTCCAACGGCAATTGGGAGCTGACGATGATGGAGGCCGCCGTCGGCATCTCGGTCTTCCTGGAGGACAAGGCGTCCTACGACTCGGCCATGGCCCGGTTCCGCGCCCGCACCGCGGCCTATGTGTACCTCTCCTCCGACGGCGCCCTGCCGAAGACCGTGTCGAGCCAGAACCTGAACACCCGCGACAAGATCGTCTCGTACTGGCAGGGCCAGTCCACCTTCGTGACGGGACTGACCCAGGAGACCTGCCGCGACTTCACCCACACCGGATACGGCATCTCGGCCATCTCGCACGTCGCCGAGACCAGCCGCATCCAGGGGCAGGACCTCTACGGCACCGACGTCGGCGAACGGCTGCGGCAGGCGCTCGGCTTCCAGTCCGGATACGAGCTCGGCGCCGCCGTCCCGAGCTGGCTGTGCGGCGGATCCCTCAAGCTCGGCCTCGGTCCCGTCACCGAGGTCGGCTACAACGCCCTGCACAACCGCCTGGGCATCGCCATGACCAACACCCAGACGCTGACCGAGCGGAACCGTCCCGCCGGCACCGACAACCTCTTCGTGGCCTGGGAGACCCTCACCGACGGCGACAACCCCAACTGACGTGGCAGGGCGGCCGGTTCTCGAACCCGCACCTTCGACGAGTCAGGCCACGGCGGCCAGCTCGACCAGATGGCGGGCCGTGCCGGCGGGATCGACGATCTGGTGCAGGTGCGCGCCGGGCAAGCGGGCCACGCGCCAGCCACGGGCGCCCGCCTCGGCGGCGAGATCGTCGTACGGAGGGCCGAACAGCAGGTAGGAACAGGGGTGGTCGTCCCAGCCGGCGGGGACCGGGATCCGCTGCTCGTAGTAGGACAGCGGCAGGGTGGGCTGCTCCTCGACGACGGTCCGCCGCACCACCGGATCGGCGAACATGGGGGCGACGTCCGCCTCCTCCCACCAGTCGGTCCAGCGCGGCAGCCTGCCGTGCACGGCCAGGGGGCGGAGGAAGTCCAGCAGTTCCGGTGCGGCGACCGGGGTCGCTCCGGTGCGGGCCGGCAGCGCCGCGTCCACGAAGACCGACGCGGCCACCGGACGGTCGAGCGCCGCGCGGATCGCGGGGAGGAACAGGCCCGCGTTGCTGTGCGCCACCAGCACGAGCGGGCTGTCGGCCGGCACGTGCCGTACGTCGTCCAGGACCGCCTCGGCGACGCGTGGCCAGAACGGCGGCTCACCGGTGCCGATGTGCAGCAGGGACGGCACGTGCACCCGGTGTCCCGCGGCCAGCAGGTGCTCGGCCACGGGACGCCAGGTCGACGGGCCCACGGACGGGCTGTGCACGAGAACGAAGGTCGTCTGCATGGGACGATCCTGCCGCCGGCGGAGGTGAGGAGGCGAGCGTCTCGGCCCACGGCAGAACGCGGCGCCGTACCTGCGCGCCCCGCACGCATGCGCGCCGGCCCGAAGCCGTCGGCCGACGGTGCTGGTCAGCGGTCCGCCGTGACGAGCCAGGCGGTGCTGCGCAGCCGGACCGTGCCGTCGGCGGCCTCGTGGGTGCGCAACTGGGCGACGAGCGTGTCGCGGGCGCGGGCCCGGGTCGGTGTGTCGGCCTGGGACGTGAGGTGGCGGCCGGGGCCGGTGCCGAGGAGGAAGTCCGCCGCGTCCTCGGCTCCTTGTCCCCAGTCGCCGTACGCCTGCGCCTGGTCGACGGTGACGGCGGTGAAACCGGCCGCGGTGAGCACGGCGCGGATGTGATCGGGGTCGGCCAGGGAGAACATGCCGGGCAGCCCCGGCCGGCCGAAGTCGCCGACCGGCAGGATGCCCCGGAGCGCGGCCACGGCCACCACCCAGTCGTTGCGTCCGGCATCGGCCGGGCAGACGAACGCCAGCCTGCCACCGGGGGTCAGGGCCCGGCCGACGGTGGTGAACGCGGCGACCGGGTCGGCGAAGAACATCACCCCGTAGCGGCTGATCGCCACGTCGAAAGAGCCCGCCTCGAAGCCGTGGACCTGCGCGTCGCCCTGGACGAAGGAGACGTTGGCGACGCCCTCCCGCTCCGCGCGGACCCGCGCCTCGGCCAGCATGGGGCCGGACAGGTCGAGGCCCGTCGCATGCCCCTCCGGTGCCCTGAGCGCGGCGAGGCGTGTGGTCCGCCCGGCGCCGCAGCCGACGTCCAGGACGCGATGGGACGCGGTGGGGGCCGCGGCGTCGAGGAGGAGGTCGTCGAAGCCGCCGTTCACGGCGTTCCAGCGGTCCTGGTTGCGGGCCCAGTGGATGCCTTCCGGGCCGTTCCATGCCTGTGCCTGCTCCGTGTTGACGATGTCGGACACGGGTCCCTCCTGCGGTGGACAGCGGATGATGGGCGTACGCCCAAACAGTATGGGCATACGCCCAAACCCGCAATGTCCGTTACGATCAAGGCAGTTGCGTGTCGCGTGAGCGGCGGATTCCGGAGAAAGAGAGGCCCATGGCACCGCGGGGAGTGGCGACGCCGGACGTGCGCGAGCAGTTGTTCGCCGCCGCCGAGCGCGTCGTGGAGAGGGACGGCCCCGGAGCCCTCACCAGCCGGGCCGTCACCACCGAGGCCGGCTGTGCCAAAGGGCTGCTGCACACGCATTTCGCGGGCATGGACGAGTTCGTCGCCGAGCTGTGTGTCGACCGCTTCGCCCGTACGGCCGCCAAGGCGCGGTCGCTGTCGGACCGGGTGGGGCAGGGTGCCGTGGCTCAAAACCTCGAAGCCGTCGCCCTCGCCCTGTTCGACTCCGGAGGCCCCGCGATCTCCGGCCTCGCCATGACCCGGCCCGGTGCCGCGCTGCGCATCCGTGACGCGCTGGAGGGCGGGGCGCCCGGCTTCGACGCCATCCAGAAGGCGGTCACCGGCTATCTGGAGGCCGAACGGCGGCTGGGCCGTGTGGCACGGACCGTCGACCCCGACTCGGCCGCCCTCGCCCTCGTCGGCGCCGCCCACCATCTGCTGATGACCGGCCGACCGGGCACACCCGATCCCCGTCCCGCCATGACGCGCCTGGTCGGCGCGCTGGTGGGCGGCTAGCGGCGCGACGCCGGGATGATCCCGACGACACCCCCTGGGCGGTGTCCTTCCCCTAGAGGGTGTCGTCGCCCCGTGGCGCGATGTGGAAGTCGAATGCCAGCGTGCCCGGATCCAGGGCAGTCGTGCCGCCGTCCACCGTGAGCACCGAGCCGTTGACGTACGACGCCGCCGGGGACAGCAGCCAGTCGATCGCCTCCGCGACTTCCCGCGGCTCACCCGGTCGCCCGAGCGGCATCAGCCGGGTCGCCTCCGCGTAGGCGGCCTCCGCTCCCGCGTCCCCCAGGCCCGCCTCCTGTGCGAACCGGGCCATGCGGCGGTCGGCCATCTCGGTACGGACCCAGCTGGGGCACACGATGTTGGCGCGCACCCCCGCACGCCCGTAGTCCACGGCAACGGAGCGGCACAGCTGGAGCAGGGCCGCCTTGGACGTGGCGTAGGCGGCGTTGCGGGTGCCGTTGCGCAGGGCGGACACCGAAGCGACGGCGACCACCGCGCCCTTGGACTCCAGCAGGTGCGGAATCGCGGCGCGCAGCAGGAGCATGGGCCCGGTGACGTTGGTGCGCATCACCTCGTCCCAGTCGCCGAGGTCCAGGTCGCCCACGGCTCCGCCGCGCCCGATCCCCGCGTTCAGGACCACCCCGTCGAGCCGTCCATGTGCCTCCAGGGCCGCCCGGACGAGACCGTCGGCCGTGTCGGGCGCACCGATGTCGGACGGGTACGCCAGCGCCCCGGTCTCCCGCGCCAGGCGGTGCAGGGGCTCGGCGCGGCGGCCGGAGGCGACCACCTGGTGCCCGCCCTCGCACAGCAGCCGGGCCGTGGCCTCCCCGATGCCCGAGCCCCCGCCGGTCACGATGACAACTCGCTTGTCCGCCACTGTAGTCAGGCCCTTCCGACGAGATCACCCGGACACCGTCCGACTCTAGGCCCGACGGCGGCACCGGTGATGACTTCCGGCCAGAGCGCGGCTGTCGGGCGCTGCTCAGTCGCCGACGGGCCGCGTGCGCAGGCCCGCCATGACCAGGTCGAGGAGGCGGGCGGCGCGGGGCGCCCAGTCGTCGTGCGGGTCGAGTTGCCACAGGCCCGCGATGGCGAGGAGGAAGTCGTCCGCGGTGATGCCGGGGCGGACGGTGCCGGCGTCCTGCCCGGTGCGGAGCAGGAGGCCCGCCGCCCTCGCCACCGGAGTGGGCGGCGGCTTCACCGGCCCTCCCGGGGTGCTGGTGGCCTGGCGGATCGCGTCGGCCAGCCCGGCCTTGGTCATGGCGAACTCGGCGAGCCGGTCCATCCACGCGCGCAGGGCCTCGTCGGGGGGCCGGGTCTCCAGCAGCTGGATCGCGCTGTCGGCGACCTGCTGCATCTCGTGGCGGTAGATCTCCAGCACGAGCGACTCGCGGTTGGGGAAGTTGCGGTAGAACGTGCCCTGTCCGACGCCGGCCTTCTTGGCGATCACGCTCAGCGGTGCGTCCGCGCACCGCGACAGTTCGACGAGTGCGACTTCGAGTATGCGCTCGCGGTTGCGCTGCGCGTCCGAGCGCCGGGGTGAGCCCTGCTGCTGCGGCACTCGTCCTCCTCATGGGTTCGTGGCGCGAACCCACCCTTGCTAAGCGGACAACTGTCCGGTACGTTCTCAGGTAACGGACAGTTGTCCGGTTGTGTCCACCATAGCGGCGGACGCGCCCCAGCGGCAGTCGACGGCCGCCCCTGTCCGGCCCCAGCACTCGGCACCTTCGTTTCGCCCCGCGGCACAGGCCCGCACGGCGCACTCCCCGCGCCGCACGTATCCCGGCTGCCGGACCCTTCGTACGCACTGTCCATGCGAAAGAAGCAGCTCATGACCTCATCGACGTCCAGTGTCATCACCCTGAGGATCAACGGCGAGAAACACACACTGCCCGTCGACCACCGCACCACCCTGCTCGACGCACTCCGCGAGCGCCTCGACCTCACCGGCACCAAGAAGGGCTGCGACCAGGGACAGTGCGGGGCCTGTACCGTCCTGCTGGACGGGCGCCGGGCGGTCGCCTGTCTACAGCTGGCCGTGGCGGCCGAGAACCGCGAGATCACCACCATCGAGGGCGTGGCCGACGGCGACCGCCTGCACCCCGTGCAGCAGGCGTTTCTCGACCTGGACGGATTCCAGTGCGGCTACTGCACCCCGGGCCAGATCTGCTCGGCGATCGGGGTGATCGAGGAACACGCGGCGGGCTGGCCGAGCGCCGCCACCGCCGACGTACGGCCCGAGGCGGGGCCGCCGTCCCTGAGCGCCGAGGAGATCCGGGAGCGGATGAGCGGCAACCTGTGCCGCTGCGGCGCGTACGTGTCGATCGTCGAGGCGGTGGCCCGCGCGGCCCAGGTCCGGGCGGACGAGCGCCGTGACGAGGACGTCCCGGCGGGCAAGGGAGCGGCGGCATGAGGGAGTTCGACTATCAGCGGGCGTCCGACGTGGCCGGCGCCGTCGCGCTGCTCGGCGCCGATCCGGACACCCGCTTCCTCGGTGGCGGCACCAACCTCGTCGACCTGATGAAGTCCGGGGTCGAGCGTCCCGCCCGGCTCGTCGACATCCGTGAACTCCCGCTCGACGAGATCGAGTCGACGCCCGACGGCGGACTGCGCATCGGTGCCACGGTCACCAACGGCGACCTCGCCGCCCATCCCGGGATCCGGCGCCGCTACCCGGCCCTCGCGCAGGCGGTGCTGGCGGGCGCGTCCGGGCAGCTGCGCAACATGGCCACGGTCGGCGGGAACCTGCTCCAGCGCACCCGCTGCGGCTACTTCACCGACGTCACCAAACCCTGCAACAAGCGGGTGCCCGGCAGCGGTTGCCCCGCCGTCGAGGGCGAACACCACAACCACGCGATCCTCGCCGCCTCCGGTCACTGCGTGGCCGTACACCCCTCGGACATGGCCGTGGCCCTCGCCGCCTTCGACGCCGTCGTCCACTTCCACACGGCGGACGGGCCGGGGGAGTTGCCGCTCGCCGACTTCTACCTGCCCGTCGGCGACACCCCGCACCGTGAGACGGCCCTGCCGCCGGGCGCGCTGATCACCCACGTCACGCTCCCGCCCGCCCCGGTCGCCGCCCGCTCCCGCTACCGCAAGGTGCGCGAGCGTGCCTCGTACGCCTTCGCCATCGGCTCGCTCGCCGCCGCGCTCGACGTCCGCGACGGCGTCGTACGGGACGCCCGCCTGGCCTTCGGCGCCGTCGCCTCCCGGCCGTGGCGGGCCCGCGCGGCCGAGCGGATCCTCATCGGTGCGCCGGCCGACGCCGGGACCTACGCCGCCGCGGCGGACGCCGAGCTGGCCGCGGCCCGGCCGCTGCCGCACAACGGCTACAAGGTGGAGCTGATCCGCAACCTCGTGGTGGCCGTCCTGTCCGAACTCGCCGAGGAGGCGGCCCGATGACCACCCTCACCACCGCGACCACCCTGCACACACCCGCCGTCGGCACCGCGCACACCCGGGTCGAGGGCCGGGACAAGGTCACCGGAGCCGCCCGCTACGCCGGGGAGGTGCCCTTCGCGGACCTCGCGTACGGCTGGCTGGTGCTGTCCACGGTCGCCCGCGGCCGCGTCCGTGACCTCGACACCGAGTCCGTCCTCGCCATGCCCGGTGTCCTCGCCGTCCTGGAGCACCGCAACGCCCCGCGCCTCACCACCGACTACACCGGCCTGATGGGCATGCGGCCGGACCCGACCTGTGCCGTCTTCCAGCATGACCGGGTGCCCCATCTGGGCTGGCCGGTGGCGCTGGTCGTGGCCGAGACGTCGGAGCAGGCCAGAGAGGCCGCCGAGGCGCTCGTGGTGCACTACGAACAGGAGCCGCACGACGTCGGGTTCAGCGCCGGGCACCCCGACGCGTACCCGGTGGAAGGACACATGCCGGCGGTGACGGAGAAGGGCGACCTCGACGCCGAACTGGCCGCGGCGGCGGTCATCGTGGACGCCGAGTACACCACTCCCGAAGAGCATCACCACCCGATGGAACCCCATGCCGCGACCGCCCGCTGGGACGGTGGCCGGCTGGAGGTGACCGACTCCAACCAGGGCGCCACCTGGGTCGTCGGGGAGCTGGCGAACCTCTTCTCGCTCGACCCGGCCGCGGTGCGCGTACGCTCCGAGCACGTCGGCGGCGGCTTCGGCAGCAAGGGCGTGCGCGCCCACCAGGTGGCCGCCGTGATGGCCGCGACCGTCCTCCAGCGCCCGGTGCGCGTCGTCCTGACCCGACGTCAGATGTTCTCGCTGGCCGGCTACCGCAGCCCCACCGTGCAGCACGTGCGGCTCGGCGCCGACACCGACGGACGTCTGCGTGCCCTGGCGCACCGCTCCCTCAGCCAGACCGCCACCGGGTACGAGTTCGTGGAACCGAGCGCCGGGGTGGCCCGGGTGATGTACGACGCCGACGCCCACCACACCGCCAACCGCGTCGTACGGCTCGACGTGCCGTCCCCGACGTTCATGCGCGCCCCGGGCGAGGCGCCGGGCTCGTTCGCGCTGGAGGCCGCCCTCGACGAACTCGCCGAGAAGTGCGGGATCGACCCGATCGAACTGCGCCTGCGCAACGAACCCGACAGGGGGCCGGTGTCCGGCCTGCCGTTCGCCGGCCGCAATCTGGCCGTCTGCCTCAGGGAAGGCGCCCGCAGGTTCGGCTGGGCCGAGCGGGACCCACGCCCCGGGCTGCGCCGGGAGGGCCGCCTGCTGCTCGGCACGGGTATGGCGGCCGCCTCCTTCCCGGCGGGCGCGATGCCGTCCACCGCGAGCGCGACCGCGCACCCGGACGGCAGCTTCACCGTCCGGATCTCGGCGGCCGACATCGGCACCGGGGCCCGAACCGCACTCACCCTGGTCGCCGCCGACGCGCTGCGGACGTCTCCCGAGCGCGTCCATGTGCGCATCGGGGACAGCGACTTCGGTCCGGCGATGATCGCCGGCGGCTCCATGGGCACCCGCTCCTGGTCCTGGGCGATCCGGGTGGCGGCCGGGGAACTGTGCGAGCGGCTGGCCCTCGGCACCGGCATCCCGCCCGAGGGGATCACCGTACGGTCGGACACCACCGAGGCCGTCGGCGCCCTCGCCGCCGCCGAACGGCACTCCTACGGCGCGCAGTTCGCGGAGGTCGCCGTGGACGCCGGCACCGGCGAGGTGCGGGTGCGGCGCATGCTCGGCATCTTCGCGGCGGGCCGGATCATCAACCCGCTCACCGCACGCAACCAGTTGCGGGGCGGCATGATCTGGGGCATCTCCATGGCCCTGCACGAAGAGGCCGTCCGCGACCGCGTCTCGGGCGGGCACGTCGGCGCCGACCTCGCGGGCTACCACGTCGCGACACACGCCGATGTGCCCCGCATCGAGGCCGACTGGATCGAGGACACCGATCCCGACGACCCGGTCGGCATCAAGGGCATCGGTGAGATCGGCATCGTCGGCGCCGCGGCCGCCGTCGCCAACGCGGTCTGGCACGCGACCGGCGTACGCCACCGCAGCCTGCCCGTCCGCCCGGACCGGATCCTCGCGGCCGCCGCGGAGGCGCCGGATGCTTGACCTGGCCGGGGAACTGCACCAATGGGCCGAGGAGGGCCGGGAGTTCGCCGTCGCGACCGTGGTGGCGGTCGGCGGCAGCGCACCGCGCGGCCCCGGCGCCGCCCTCGCCGTCGACAGCGCGGGCACCGTCATCGGCTCGGTCTCCGGAGGCTGCGTGGAGGGCGCGGTGTACGACCTGTGCCGCGAGGCACTGCGGACCGGCGAGAGCGTGCTCGAACGGTTCGGCTACAGCGACGAGGACGCCTTCGCCGTGGGGCTGACCTGCGGCGGGACGATCGAGGTGCTGGTCACCCCGGTGACCGGCCGGGCCGGGACGCTGCCGGCCGCGGCCCTGTCGGCCGCCGTCCGCCGCGAACCCGTGGCCCTCGTCCGGGTCGCCCGCGGCCCGGACGGACTGCGCGGAGGCGCCCTGCTGGTCCGGCCCGACGGCACCGGTGAGGGCGGCCTCGGCGGTCACCCGGACCTGGACCGGGTGGCGACGGCCGAGGCCCGGGCCCTGCTGGAGGCGGGCCGCACCGGCACGGTGGAACTGTCCGCGGACGGGTCCCACTGCCCCGGCGGTCTCACGCTGCTGGTCGAGTCGAACGTGCCGCCCCCGCGCATGATCGTGTTCGGTGCGATCGACTTCGCGGCGGCGCTCGCGAGGGCCGGAAAGTTCCTCGGGTACCACGTGACCGTCTGCGACGCCCGCCCGGTCTTCGCCACCCGGGCCCGCTTCCCGGAGGCCGACGAGGTCGTCGTGGACTGGCCCCACCGGTATCTGCGGCGCACCGGCACCGACGCCCGCACGGTGCTGTGCGTGCTCACCCACGACGCCAAGTTCGACGTGCCCCTGCTGACGGCCGCCCTGCGGATGCCGGCGGCGTTCATCGGCGCGCTGGGCTCGCGCCGTACCCACGAGGACCGCGCCCGGCGGCTGCGCGCGGAGGGCGTGAGCGCGGCGGAACTGGCCCGGCTGCGCTCGCCGATCGGCCTCGACCTGGGCGCCCGGACGCCCGAGGAGACCGCGCTGTCGATCGCGGCGGAGATCGTCGCCGTCCGGCGGGGCGGGACGGGTGTCCCGCTGACCGGCTCGACGACGCCGATCCACCACGACGACGAGGAACACGGTAGGCGGGCGGCCGCCTGAAGGAGTAGAATATTCATCGTCCGATGAATTAATGCTGTTGAATCAGCGCTGCCGAATCTGCTGCTGAATCACTGCTCCGCCGAAGGGCAGGACTGCCATGGAACAGACCACGTGCTGCGTCGTGGGCGGCGGCCCCGCGGGCATGGTGCTCGCCCTGCTGCTGGCCCGCTCCGGCGTCGACGTGACGGTGCTGGAGAAGCACGGCGACTTCCTGCGCGACTTCCGCGGCGACACCGTCCACCCCTCCACCCTGGCGCTGCTGGACGACCTCGGCCTGGCCGAGCGCTTCGCCCGGCTGCCGCAGCGCCGGGTGCGCACCGTCCAGCTGCCGGTCGGCCCCGGCCGCGCGAACGTCACGGTCGGCGACCTCTCCGTACTGCCCGGCCCGTACAACTACGTCGCGATGGTGCCGCAGTGGGACCTGCTGGACCTGCTCGCGGACGAGGCCCGCCGCGAGCCGTCCTTCCACCTGCGGATGAACACGGAGGTGACCTCCTTCCTGGTCGGGTCCGGCCGCGTGCGGGGCGTGCGCTACCGCACCGCCGACGGCCGCACCGGCGAACTGCGCGCCCACCTCACCGTCGCCTGCGACGGCCGCGGCTCGCTGGCCCGCATCCGGCCGGAGCTGGGCCTGCGCGAGTTCACCTGCCCGATGGACGCGTGGTGGTTCCGGCTGCCGCGCCGCGAAGGCGACCCGCAGGGACTCGTCGGCGCCGCCGGTGACCGCTTCCTGGCCGCGCTGATCGACCGCGGCGACTACTGGCAGTGCGCCGGACTCATCCCCAAGGGCACGGACGCACAGCGCCGGGCCGCCGGACTCGACCGCTTCCGGGCCCAGTTCGCGGCCGCCGCCCCCTGGATGGCCGACCGGGTGCACGCCCTGCGCTCGTGGGACGAGGTCAAACTGCTCGACGTACGCATGGACCGGCTGCGCCGCTGGCACCGCCCCGGGCTGCTGTGCATCGGCGACGCCGCGCACGCGATGTCCCCGGTCTTCGGCATCGGGATCAACCTCGCCGTGCAGGACGCGGTGGCCGCGGCCCGGTATCTCACCGAGCCGCTGCGCCGAGGGACCGTGGGCCTGCGCGACGTACGCCGCGTGCAGCGCCGCCGCCGGCCCACCACGGTCGTCACCCAGGCCCTCCAGCGGACGGCCCACGCCCGCTTCGTCGCCCCCGTCCTCCAGGGCCGGCCCCCGCTCGGCGGCGCGGACCGGGCCAAGGCCGTGGCGCATGTGCTCGCCGGATCGCGCTGGGTCCGCCGGCTCCCCGCGTACTTCGTCGGGTACGGCGCCCTGCGGGAGCGGCCACCGGCCTCGGCGGTCCGCAGACCGCCCGCGGACACCCTCCCTCCGCCCGGCGCGACGAACCGCACGGCCAAGGCATCTCCCTGAAACCGCCCGGGCGTTGATGCCTGCGGCGGTGGGCGGACGTACACCGGAGGCGGGGCCGGTTCCGGGCCCCGTCGGGGGCACGCTATTGTGATCCGCGGCTGTGACCTCCGGTCATGGCGCGGCGGTGGGGCTCGCCGTACCCGAACCGCGGCATCGGCGCCGCCAACAGTCCCTGCTTGCGGTGGAGTGTGCCCGCGTGCGTGCGATGTGTGCGGGTCCCGGCGAGTAGGAGACGCACGTTCATGACAGCCCCGAACCCCCAGGTGGACGAGTCCACGGACCCCGGTGTCGATCTGCGTGCGCCCGCCCTGCCGCGCGAGCCGGACTGGCGGGGGCAGGCGCCGGTGGTGGCGGTGGTGGCATTCGGCGGGGCGATCGGCGCCTCGGCGCGTTACGGTGCGGGGCTGCTGTGGCCGGCGGCGGGTGTCTTCCCGTGGACGACCCTGTGGGTCAACACGGTCGGCTGCGCGGTCATCGGCGTGTTCATGGTGCTGATCACCGAGGTGTGGCAGGTGCACCGGCTGCTGCGGCCGTTCTTCGGTACCGGTGTCCTGGGCGGTTTCACGACGTTCTCGACCTACGCGGTGGACATCCGGAAGCTGGTCGACGGCGGGCATCCCCGCACGGCGCTGGCGTATCTGGCCGTGACGCTGTGCGCGGCGCTGGCGGCGGTGTGGCTCGCGGCGACGGCGACGCGCCGCATGGTGACGAGGGCCGGCCGGGAGGAGAAGGCGTGAACTGGCTGCTGGTGGTGGTCGGGGCGGTGGTCGGGGCGCCCTTGCGGTATCTGACGGACCGCGCGGTGCAGAAGCGGCACGACACCGTGTTTCCGTGGGGGACGTTCACCGTGAACGTGGTCGGCTGTCTGATCCTGGGCCTGCTCTCCGGTGCGGCGGCGGCAGGTGCCGCCTCGCCCCGCGTCCAGTTGCTGTTCGGCACCGGGCTGTGCGGGGCGCTGACGACCTACTCGACCTTCTCGTACGAGACGCTGAGGCTGGCGGAGAGCGGGGCCCGGTTCCACGCCGTCGCCAACGTCGTCGCCAGTGTGGTGGCCGGCCTCGGGGCGGTGTTCGTCGGGGTGTCGTTCGCGGACGCGCTGTGGGCGTGACGGGGCCGGCCGGCGGCATCACCGACTTCGGCCAATGAGGCGTGGCGCTCAGGCAGTTGCTCCAAGGCGCGCATGAGCGAGAGCCGCGCCGGCGCCTTCAGGTCCCGGTGCGCGAGAGGGTCGGCCGGCGGCGGAAGAGCTCGGCGACGGCCGTGTTCGCGGTCACGACCACGGCCATGGCGACGGCTCCGACGGGATGCCCGACGCCGTACAGGGCCGCCGCTCCGCCGCCCAGCACGAGAGCCTTCACCGCGAGCACGAGAGGGAGCCCCGGCCGCAGCCGGGCCCTCGGTGCGGCGAACAGCGCCCACAGCGTCACCGCCGCCATAGGTGTGCCCAGGCCGAGCAGGACATGAAGGAACGCGTCGTCGCCGACGGTGAACCCCCACCAGCTCAGGCATGCGAGCGCGGCGAGTTCGAGCAGGAACGCCAGGAGTTCGTTGGCGGCGTACCAGTGCCGTTCGTCCGGAACGGCCGTGGCGTCAGGGACTGATGACATGGAGTCCTCTCGGTGCACCGCGGGAGCCCAGCATGACAGCGCGGCGCCGTGCGGAGAATCCCCCTGACGGACGCCGTGGACATCGGTGGACATCGGGCGAGGGTGCTCGGACTCAGCGCTGGGTCTGGCCGAAGCGCGCCGCGATCCACGCGGCGCCGCGCTCGGCCATGGCCCGCCTGCGCCCCCACCGGGACCGACGCCGGGCGACGGGCAGGGACGGGCGCTCCGGCGGGGTGGCCGCCAGGGCGGCGAGCCGGCCGGCGGCGCGTGCGAGGTCCGCCTGTAAGCCCCGGCGCCGCTCCGAGGTCCCGGCACGCAGGAGCGCCGAATAGAGCCCCTCGACCTCGGCCACAGCAGCGCCCAGCCGCAGATTCGCGTCGCGTACTCGTCGCATGTCCCCGCGTGGCATGAACGCCCTGCCTTCCCCCGATGCCGGTACGAACTCCGTTGACTTCAATTATTGCGCAAGGCGGCAAGTTCTTGTTGCTCTGCTGCCCCACCCCGCCGCAACCGTGCTCTCCCTCAGCGCTGTTACAAGACAGTGGCATGGCGTCAGTGAACGCCCGCCTTCCCCGTGTCGTCACTTCTCATGACCACGCCAATCGGCATGTAACTGGCCTTCGGCGCGAAAAACTCTTCTCTCCACGGAAAAGGACATATCAGTGATGGTCTCGAAGCGTCGCTCCCTGCGCATAGCCGTCGTCGGTACCCTCGGCGCGGCCTCCCTCGCTCTCGCCGGCACCGCGATGGCGGCCACCCCCGCCACGCACACCGCCTCGGCCGTCGCCTCCGCGCAGAAGGCGCAGCCCGCCAAGGCGAGCATCACCGCCAAGCCGTCGGTGTCCTCGGTCCGCGCCTGGCAGCTGTTCCGGGTCACGGGCAAGACCACCGGCATCAGGGCGGGCGGCAAGGTGACCCTGCAGCAGAGGCGGCACGGCACGTGGGTCGGCCTGCCCGCCTCCGCGCCGGTCCTGCACAACGGCTCCTACTCGCTCGGCGTCAAGCTCGGCCTGAAGGGCAAGAACGACCTGCGCATCGTCAACGGCACCACGGCCTCGCCGGTCTTCGATGTGACCGTGCGCTGAGCCGGTCCGACCCGGCCGCGGGGTCCCGTTCACCGTCTGCGACCGCCGCCCCCGGCCGCGCCGCCCTGCAACTGGGCCGCATGGTCGGGGACGTAGGTCCGCAGATCGCGCGGGGGCCGCTCGTAGCCGGTGGACGGGGGCCGCTTCGGCAGGTTCAGCACCGGCGGCGGGACCTCGTGGTACGGGACGGACTCCAGCAGGTGGGCCATCATGTTCAGCCGGGCGCGCCGCTTGTCGTCGCTCTCGACGATGTACCAGGGCGCTTCGGTGATGTCGGTGTGCACCATCATCTCGTCCTTCGCCCGGGAGTACGCCTCCCAGTGGGTGATCGACTCCAGATCCATCGGTGACAGCTTCCAGCGCCGCAACGGGTCCTCCAGCCGGCGCCGGAACCGCTCCTGCTGGGCCGTGTCGCTCACCGAGAACCAGTACTTGCGCAGCAGGATCCCGTCCTCGACCAGCATCCGCTCGAAGGCCGGGCACTGGCGCAGGAACCGTTCGTGTTCCTCGGGGGTGCAGAACCCCATGACGTGCTCGACCCCGGCCCGGTTGTACCAGGACCGGTCGAAGAGCACGATCTCTCCGGCGGCCGGCAGATGCTCGACGTACCGCTGGAAGTACCACTGGGTGCGCTCGCGCTCCGTCGGCTTGGGCAATGCGGCGATCCGGGCCCCGCGAGGGTTGAGGTACTCGGTGACCCGCCGGATGGCGCCGCCCTTGCCGGCCGCGTCCCGCCCCTCGAACACGACCACCAGCCGGGCGCCCTCGGCTCGCACCCACTCCTGGAGCTTGACCAACTCGGTCTGGAGGCGCAGCAGTTCGGCTTCGTAGACCTTGCGGGAGAGCGTCGGCGCTCTGTTGCCCTTCATGTGTGTATTTTCCCCTCGTTCCCGCTGTTCGGCCCGGAGGGTGAGCCGATGTCCGAGGGCGCTCCTCCCGCTCCCTTCGATGGCGGTCGTACCATGGCCTGACCGTACCGAAGCCGCCCCGAGGAGTCACCGTGGCCCGCCCTCGCACCGCCCGGACAGTGGAGCACCCCGAACTGTCGGAGGTCTCCCTTCAGCAGGTGCTGGAGGCGCTGGTGGATCCCGTGCGGCGGCTCGTGGTGACCCAGCTCGCCGCGGCGGACGAGGACATGAGCTGCGGCACGTTCGAGGCGCCGGTGTCGGTCTCGACGCTGACCCACCACTTCAACGTGCTGCGCGAGGCAGGCGTGATCCGGCAGTACTACGTGGGGACGACGAAGCTGAACGCGCTCCGCGCGGACGAGATGGAGCAGCGCTTTCCCGGTCTGCTCACCGCCGTGCTGGCGGCCGCTGCGGCGGAGGGTGCTGCGGCGGAGGGTGTGGCGGGGCCGGCCTGAGGCGGACGGGCGGGGGCAAGGCGCTTATTTCGATGGTGCTCAAAATTTGACGGTCATCGAACCTTGGTGCATGGTGGATGCCGGCACCGCCGCTGCGGTGCGTTCCCCCATCCCTGCTCCCAGGACGGATGCGTCATGGCACGTCACGTACAGTTCGACCGGATCGGCGGCCCCGAGGTCCTCACTCTGCGCGAGGTGGAGGTGGGTGCTCCGGGAGCCGGAGAGGTGCGGCTCCGCGTCGAAGCGATCGGCCTGAACCGGGCCGAGATCATGTACCGCGAGGGCGCCTACTTCTACCAGCCGGTCTTCCCGTCCACGCTCGGTTACGAGGCCGCGGGTGTGGTGGAGGCCGTCGGCGAGGGCGTGACCGGCCTCGCCGAGGGCGACCCGGTCGCCGTGGTGCCGTCGTTCCACCAGGCCGAGTACGGCACCTACGGCGACCACGTCCTCCTTCCGGCCTCGGCGGTCGTGCCGCGCCCCGCGAACGTCGACCCGGTCCGGGCGGCGGCGGTGTGGATGGCCTACGTCACCGCCTACGGCCCCCTCGCCGAGAGCGGCCGTGTCCGGCCCGGCGACCATGTGCTGATCACCGCGGCCTCCAGCAGCGTGGGGCTGGCCGCCATCCAGATCGCCCGCCACATCGGTGCGATCCCGATCGCCACGACGCGCGGCGCGAGCAAGAAGCGGCGCCTCCTGGACGCCGGCGCGGCCCACGTCATCGTCACCGACGAGGAGGACCTGCCCGCCCGGATCAAGGAGATCACCGCCGGCGAAGGCGTCCGCCTGGCCTTCGATCCGGTAGCCGGTCCCGGCGTCGAGACCCTCGCCCGGGGCATCGCACCCGGTGGCTTCCTGGTGGTCTACGGCGCCCTCGACCCGCGCCCCACCCCGCTGCCCAACGCGAGCTCCTACCCGGCGCTGAACAGCAGCACGTACACCCTCTTCGAGATCACCTCGGACCCCGAACGGCTGCGCCGCGCCGTGGCGTTCGTCAACGCCGGCCTCGCGTCGGGAGCCTTCGCGCCGGTCGTCGACCGCACCTTCGCCCTGGAGGACATCGCCGAGGCGCACCGCTACATGGCGGCCAACGGCCAGGTCGGCAAGATCGTCGTCACCGTCGGGCCGCAGGCCTCGCGGGACCCGCAGACCCCGCAGGACTGACGCGGCCGTCACGCCCCGAACGAGGGCACCCGCGCGGCGGTGTGTTCCAGCAGCATCTCCAGCGCGGCCGGATAGGCGCTGTGCGGCATGCGCCGAGCGAGCAGTCCGGCCGTGGCGGCGATGTGGGGATGCGAGTCGGCGGGCAGCCGCGCATAGGCGGTGTGCCACATCTCCTCGTCCCGGGCGCGCGTCTCGTCCGCCAGGGCGAGGGAACCGGCGTCGAGCGCGGCGAAGGCGAGGCTCTGGTCGATGAACGCGTGATACACGCGCACCGCCACCGGGTCGGGCAGCCCGGCACCGCGCAGGATGCCGAGGATGGCCTCGTCCACCGCGATCTCGCGGGGCCTTCCGGTGACGCGGCTGGCGGTGAGCAGGGCGGCCTGCGGGTGGGCGAGGTAGGCGCCGTAGATCGCCCGGCCGAGAGCGCGCAGATCGGCGCACCAGTCCCCGGTC
Source organism: Streptomyces sp. NPDC025793 (assembly GCF_055558375.1). Lineage (NCBI taxonomy): Bacteria > Bacillati > Actinomycetota > Actinomycetes > Kitasatosporales > Streptomycetaceae > Streptomyces > Streptomyces sp. NPDC025793. Next base: position 167,093 of record NZ_JBVHMR010000006.1, read on the forward strand.
GCCGTCCAGTTGTCGAGGGCCCGCCCCATCAGCTCGTCCCCGATGGCCCGGGTCAGCTCGTCCATCCCGGCGAAGTAGCGGTACAGGGTGCTGGGATCGGCGCCCAGCGCCGCGCCCAGACGCCGGGCCGTCAGCCCCGTGCTGCCGTGCTCGCGCAGCACGCGCAGGGCGGTGTCGACGATGATCTCCTCGGACAGCACCGTGCCCGTGCGCGTGGGCCGTCGCCGCCGCCGCGCCGCCTCCGGCACCACTTGTTTCGCCACGCCGCCCGCCTCCGCCACCCATCCTTATGCCAACAGGGTTGACCTTATCTTCCTCCGTCCCGTTCCATCGGTCCCCTCCGGAAGAAAGGTGTGTGTCATGCGCGTACTCCTCGTGGGCGCGGGTGGAGTCGGAACGGCCGTCACCCGGATCGCGGCCCGTCGTGACTTCCTCACCCGCATGGTCGTCGCCGACTACGACCTCGCCCGTGCCGAGGCCGCCGTCGCGGCGCTGGGGGAGCGGGGCGCCCGGTTCGCCGCGCGTCGGCTGGACGCCTCGGACCAGGACGCGGTGCGCCGGCTGCTCATCGACGAGCGCTGCGACGTCCTGCTCAACGCCACCGACCCCAGGTTCGTGATGCCGCTCTTCCGAGCCGCCCTGGAGGCCGGTGCGCACTACCTGGACATGGCGATGTCACTGTCCGCGCCGCACGGCTCGCGTCCGTACGAGGAGTGCGGCGTGAAGCTCGGCGACGAGCAGTTCGCGCTGGCCGCGCGCTGGGCGGAGGCGGGACGGCTGGCGCTGGTGGGCATGGGTGTCGAGCCCGGCCTGTCGGACGTCTTCGCCCGCTACGCGGCCGACGAACTCTTCGACGACATCGAGGAGATCGGCGTCCGGGACGGCGCGAACCTGACCGTCGAGGGTTACGACTTCGCACCGTCCTTCAGCATCTGGACGACCATCGAGGAGTGCCTGAACCCGCCGGTGGTCTACGAGAAGGACCGCGGCTGGTTCACCACCGTCCCGTTCAGCGAGCCCGAGGTCTTCGACTTCCCCGCGGGCATCGGTCCCGTCGAGTGCGTCAACGTCGAGCACGAAGAGGTGCTGCTGATCCCGCGATGGGTGGACGCGCGCCGGGTCACCTTCAAGTACGGGCTCGGCGCCGACTTCATCGCCAAGCTGAAGACCCTGCACGAACTGAGCCTGGACGCCACGGCCAAGGTGACCGTGCGCGGGGACGACGGACCGGTGCGGGTGTCCCCGCGGGACGTCGTCGCCGCCTGCCTGCCCGACCCGGCCGGCCTGGGCGACCGTATGACGGGCAAGACCTGCGCCGGCACCTGGGTGAAGGGCACCAGGGGCGGGGCGCCGCGCGAGGTGTACCTGTACCACGTGGTCGACAACGAGTGGTCGATGCGCGAGTACGGCTCCCAGGCCGTCGTCTGGCAGACGGCGGTCAACCCGGTCGTCGCCCTGGAACTGCTGGCCACCGGCGCCTGGTCCGGCAAGGGCGTCCTCGGCCCGGAAGCCCTGCCCCCACGCCCCTTCCTGGACCTGCTCACCGAGTACGGCTCCCCCTGGGGCCTGCGCGAGGAGAACTGACCGGCCCAGCCGGCGGACAGCTGATGCGGAGCACCGCCGCCGCGTCCGAGGGCTGGTCCCGGGGCCGGGTTGAGGTCATGTCAATCGGTCGACCAGCCCGTCGACGTAGTCGGGGGTGAGCGGGCCCGTGCCGAACAGGACGCGGATGTGCATCGGGGCCAGGACACGGTCCAGCACGCCGGACGCGTCGGGTACGTGCTCGCCGCGTTCGCGGGCGCGATCGAGCATGGACTGCAGTTGCCGGGTGCGTTCGGCGAGGGGGTCGTCACGCGCCTGCAGGCCCTGGTGACCGTTGCCCGACAGGGCGACGGCCAGGCGCACCAACGCCAGACCGTCGGGTCCGGTGAGCAGCACCACCCGGCAGATCCTCTTCGGATTCGGACGCACGGGTACCCCTGACAGCGGACGCGTCACGTCGGCGTCAGGCCCGCGTACCGCCGATCGACGGGCCGGCCGTGCTCCTGCCGTGCCTGCGGTGCGCACCCGTGCCGCGCCGGTGGTGTGCCGCGCCGCCGAAGGTCATGGCCATGCCCAGGCAGAAGATCAGGGCCAGGGCCAGGCCCGAGCAGAAGAGGGCGAGCGGGCCGAGGCTGGCGATGTCGTGACCGAGCACCGACACCGTGTGGTCCGGACCGCCGGACATGTTGTCGCTGATCGCCAGTGCCGTGAAGGCACCCGCTCCCACGATGAGGAGCAGTCCGAGGAACAGCATCCGATTCATCTCCCCTCGTCTCCTTGCGGAGTCGTCGTTGTGGAGTCGTCGTTGCGAAGTTGTCGTCGCGGAGTCGTGGTTGCGGAGTCGTCGTGCCCTTCCTAGGCGACCCGGTACTCGTCCGCCGTGTCCCTGCGCAGGGTCAGACCGAGCCCGTGGCCCTGCTCCGGCCGGACCGTCCCGCCGGTGGGGTCGAGCGCGCCGTCGAAGAACATCGACTCGATCCGTACATGGTCGTGGAACCACTCGAGGTGGCGGAAGTTGGGGATCGAGGCGGCCGCCGCGGCATGCACGTGCGGGGCACGGTGCGCGGAGACCTCCAGTCCGTGGGCCTGGGCGAGCGCGGCGGCCCGGAGGAACTCGGTGATGCCGCCGCAGCGGGTCGCGTCGACCTGGAGGCAGTCCACCGCGTTCGCCGCGATCAGCCGGGCGAAGTAGGGCAGGTCGTAGCCGTACTCACCGGCCGTCACCTCGCACGGCAGGGTGTCGCGCAGCAGCCGCAGACCGGTCAGGTCGTCCGCGGACACGGGCTCCTCGAACCAGGTCACGCCGTACTCGGCGAGCCCGTCTCCGACACGCAGCGCCTGCTTGCGGGTGTAGGCGCCGTCGGCGTCGACGTACAGGTCGGCCTCGGGGCCGACGGCCCGGCGGGCCGTACGGACACGGGCGAGGTCCCACCGGGGCGCGCGGCCCCAGTCCTCACCGATCCTGATCTTGACGCGGGGGATGTGCTGCGCGTGCACCCAGTCGCCGAGCTGCTCGGCGAGACGCCGGTCGTCATACGTCGTGAACCCGCCGCTGCCGTACACCGGGACGTGTGTGCGGGCCGCGCCGAGGAGGCTGACCAGAGGGAGGCCCAGCAGGCGCGCCTTGAGGTCCCACAGGGCGATGTCGAGGGCCGAGATGGCGCACGCGGTCACCCCGGGCCGGCCGGCGTTCCGGACCGATCGGCACATCGCATCGTGCAGGGCCGGTATGTCGAGCGGGTCGTGCCCCTCCACCAGGGGAGCGAGGTGCTCGCCGAGCATCAGCCCGACCGCCGCCGGACCGTACGTCCAGCCCGTGCCGGTCATGTCCCCGGCCGAGGCCTCGGTGATCACCATGGTCGTCGAGGCCCAGGCCAGCGTGCCGTCGGCTTCGGGGGCGTCGGTCGGCACCGTGTAGACGGACACCTCGGGTCGGCGGAGTTTCATCGTTTTCCTGCCGGGGTCGACATCTTGAAGCCTCCCGATCGGCCGGTGTCACCACCGGTACCAGCGAGCCCTGCCGCCGCCCTCCGCGCCCCGGACCAGGAAGCCCAGCAGCCATACGACAAGAACCGCCAGGGCGATCCACCAGAGAACCTTCACGGCGAAACCGAGGCCGAAGAGAACCACTGCCAGAAGCAGTACGAGAAGGATGGGAATCATGACGTGAACCTCCTGACCGTCTGCGAGTTCCCCGGGATGCGGAGATCACGCGCCGGCGGCCGGCACCACGGGTGCCTCGTGCGCGACGGCGAGGGGCGTGCCGTGTCGCCGCCGTGGATAGGGTTTGGCCACCCGCTTCGGGGGAAGGGGGCAAACAGAGTGTTTCGGACAGGAGGCACATCCGTGGGAGCGACGTTCCCGTCGCCCGGATGCGGCCGTTCCGGAACGCGGTCGCTCGTCCACGGTGATCGTTCATCCCTCGCGCACGAGAGGTGCGATGCACCATGCGAACCCGAACGAGCGCGCAACACCATCCGCACGACGACGCCCCGGACACCGAGCGGGCGTTCCGGCGGCTCGCCGCACTGCCCCCGGGGCACGAACGCGACACACTCCGTGAGGAACTGGTCGAGGCCTGGCTGCCGATGGCCGAGAGAATCGCGAGCCGGTTCCGCAGCCGTGGCGAGAACTACGAGGACCTGTGCCAGGTCGCGGCCCTCGGGCTGGTCAAGGCGGTCGACCGTTACGACCCGGGGCGCGGGCACGCCTTCGAGAGCTACGCCGTTCCGACGGTGACGGGAGAGATCAAGCGGCACTTCCGCGACCACATGTGGACGCTGCACGTGCCTCGCCGGGTCCAGGACCTGCGCAACCGGGTGCGGACGGCCTGCCGGGACCTGTCGCAGAACGTCTCGGACCGCTGGCCCAGCGTCAGCGAGATCGCCGAGTACACCGAGCTCAGCGAGCACGACGTCCAGGTCGGGCTGGAGGCGCTGGAGAGCTTCAGCGCGCTGTCCCTCGACGCCGAGACCCCGGGCAGTGACGACGGCTACTCGCTCGGCGACGCGCTGGGCGCGTGCGACCCCGCCCTCGACGTCGTCGTGGACCGCGAGGCCGTCAAACCACGCCTGGAGGCCCTGCCCGAGCGCGAACGCACCATCCTGTACTTGAGGTTCTTCAAGGACATGACCCAGAGCCGCATCGCCGAACAGCTCGGCATCTCACAGATGCACGTCTCACGCCTGATCAACCGCTGCTGTCACCAGCTGCGCGACGAGGTGCTGCACGACGTCGCCTAGTGCCGTGCCCGGGAGCCCTCAGCGGGCTGGTGGCGTCCGGGAGGCATCGTCCACCTGGGCGAACGCCGACGCCACGCGGCAGGCGGTGTCCGACGCCGCGCAAGGGTGGCACAGCTCTTCCGGGAAGCGCAGGATGGATGGGCCGGGAGAGTACGTGAGAAGCGCACTGCGCGTCGGACTCCGGAGGGGTTGATGACCACGGACGGCGGCCCGGCCAGGGCCGACGGTGAGCGCATCCATGAGCTGGAGGAAGAGGTCGACCACCTGAGGCAGGCCGTCAGCTCGCACGCGGTCGTCGACCAGGCGATCGGGATGATGGTCGCGCTGGGCCGGGTCGGACCGGACCAGGGGTGGGCCGTACTGAAGGACGTGTCCCAGCACACGAACATCAAACTGCGCCACGTCGCCGAGATGATCCTCATCTGGGGACGGCAGGGGGACATCTCCCCGGAGATCCGGGTCGAACTCGAAGAGGCCCTCGACCGGCACGGGCCCGCGCAGATTCCGGGCGCTCCGCTGACGGACTGAGCCGGCGCGGACCGCCTCGGCGACGCGTATCGCGCGGTTTTCGGCGTATCTCCATCCTCGGTCTGACTCCGTGCCGCCGCGTTCTCTGTCACGCTGTCGCTGCGACGACATGACCGGGCCGGGTCCTGTCGACGGGGGAGTGCACCACGACGGGGGAAGTGCGGAGGGGGAGCATGGCCATGGCACAGCGCATCCCGAGGTTCTCGCTCGACGGCGTGCCGGACGCCGAGACGGCGCATCATCCGTTCACCACCGAGGACGGCCTGGGCCTGGGCCTGACGCGGTTCCGCCGGGGCGAGGGCGCCGATCCGGTGCTGCTGGTGCACGGACTGACCTCCGGCAGTGACCTCTTCACCATGCCCGAGCACCGCAATCTCACGAGTTATCTGCTCGACCACGGCTTCACCGACGTCTGGGTGCTGGACTCCCGGATGAGCAACCGCTTCCCGTACAACACCGAGCCGGGCCGCCGTACGCTCGACGACCTCGCCCGGTTCGACTACCCGGCGGCGCTCGCCGAACTCCGCCGGCACGCGGGCCCGCGGCCCGTGCACGTCGTCGCGCACTGTCTCGGCTCGGTGGCCTTCGCCATGAGCCTGTCCGCGGGCACCGTGGACGGCATCGCCGGACTCGTGGCGAACAGCGTGGCCCTGACCCCACGGCTGACGTCCTGGTCCCGCCGGAAACTGGAGTACGGGCCCGAGCTGCTGCAACACGCTCTGGGACTCTCCGTCCTGGATCCCCGCGCGCGCAGCGCACGCCCGTTCACTCCCGGCTGGGCGCTGTCCCGGCTCGTCTCGCTGGCGCACCAGGAATGCGACAACCCCGCCTGCCACATGATCAGCTTCATGTGGGGGAGCGGCTGGCCCGCCCTCTACAGCCACGAGAACCTCCACCCGGTCACCCACGACCGCATCGCCGACCTGCTGGGCCCCAGCGGACTGGACTACCTGCGGCACGTGCGGAAGATGGTCCGGGCCGGGCACGCGGTGAAGTACGACCCCCGCGACCCGCACCACGCCACGCTGCCCGACGACTACCTGATGGACGCCGCCGGGATCGACACACCGATCCTCTTCCTGGCCGGTGACCGCAACCATGTCTTCGGCGACTCCAACGTGATCTGCCACCGTGAGCTGTCCCGGCGCGCCCCCGACCGGCACGAACTGGCCGTCCTGCCCGGCTACGGACACCTCGACCCGATCATCGGCAAGAACGCCGACCGCGACGTCTTCCCGCAGATCCTCGACTTCCTGCGGCGCCGGGCGGCGGCATGAGCGCCGGCACGCGGCCCGGCCGGCCGGTGCGAGGGGCGGGTCCGGGCACCGAGCATGTGGACGTCGTGGTGGTCGGCTCCGGATTCGGCGGCTCGGTGGCGGCCTGCCGGCTGGCCGAGGCCGGGCTGTCGGTGGTCGTGCTGGAGCGCGGCCGCGCCTGGCCGCCGGGCAGCTTCGCCCGGACGCCCGCCGAGTTCGGCCGCGCCTTCTGGGACCCGGACGCGGGCCTGCACGGGCTGTTCGACGTCTGGTCGTTCCGCGGCTGTGACGCGGTGGTGGCCAGCGGCCTCGGCGGCGGCTCGCTGATCTTCGCCAACGTGCTGCTGCGCAAGGACGAGCGCTGGTTCGTCCAGGAACAGCCGCTGCCCGGCGGCGGCCACGAGTCCTGGCCGGTCGGCCGCGCCGATCTGGAGCCGCACTACGACGCCGTGGAACGGATGATGGGCGCCGTACCGTACCCACTGCACCGCCCCGGCTACGCGGACACCCCCAAGACCCGGGCGATGCGGGACGCCGCGGCCGCGCTGGGGCTGGAGTTCCAACTCCCGCCGCTCGCCGTCGGGTTCGCCCCCGCACCCGGTGCCGTTCCGCAACCGGGACTGCCGCTCGACGACCCGGCGCACGCCAATCTGCACGGTGCCGCCCGCCGTACCTGCCGGCTGTGCGGCGAGTGCAACATCGGCTGCAACGACGGCGCGAAGAACAGCCTCGACTTCACGTATCTCTCGGCCGCCCGGACCCACGGCGCCGACCTGCGCACCGGGCACGACGTCCAGGCCGTACGCCCCGGCCCGCGCGGCGGATACCAGGTCGACTACGTCCGGTACGACGAGTACGACGACACCGCGCCGCAGACCGGCGAGCCCGGTCGCCCGCCGACGACCGGGACGCTCGCCTGCGACCGGCTGGTCCTGGCCGCCGGGACACTGGGCACCACACAACTCCTGCTGCGCTCGCGCAACCGGCTGCCCGGACTCGGCCCGGCGCTCGGCACCCGCTTCTCCAGCAACGGCGACATGCTGTCCTTCCTGATCAGGGCCAAGGACGGACATCCGGGCAGGGGCAGGCCGCTGCACCCGAGCAAGGGACCGGTGATCACCGCAGCCGTCCGCCTGCCCGACGAACTCGACGGCACACCCGGTGCCGGGCGCGGCGGCTACATCGAGGACGGCGGCTACCCCCAGTTCGTCCAGTGGCTGGCCGAGGGCGCCCGGGGTCCCCAGCACCTCTCCCGCACGGCCCGGTTCCTCACCCGCCAACTGGCCCGTCGGATCGGCCTCTTCCCGGAGCGCCGCCTCTCCCGGGACATCGCGGAACTGCTGGGCGACGGCCTGCTCACCAGCACCTCCCTGCCCCTCCTCGGCATGGGCCGGGACATCCCCGACGGCGAGCTGAGTCTGCGCGGCGGCCGGCTCCACGTCAGCTGGGCGACGGGCCACAGCGCGGCCACGCTCCGGCGGATCCGCTCGACGATGCGGCAGCTGGCGGACGCGCTCGACGCCGGTTACGCCGACAACCCGCTGTGGCACCTCGGGCGGACCGTCACCGTCCATCCGCTGGGCGGCGCCCCGATGGGCCGGCGGCCGGAGACGGGGGTGTGCGACGCGTTCGGCGAGGTGTACGGGCACCGGGGCCTGTACATCGCGGACGGCTCGGCGCTCCCCGGCCCGGTGGGCACCAACCCGGCCCTCACGATCGCCGCGCTCTCCGACCGCATGTGCGCCCGGCTGCTGGAGAACCCCGCCGGCGGGGGAGCGGCGGCCGTGCCCCGGCCGGCCTACACCCGGCGCACCTCGCTGCTCTTCACCGAGACGATGCGCGGTCACTACGTCCCCGGGGCGCCCGGCGCGAAGGCCGCCGAGCGGGACGGCGGCGGGCGTGAACCCTTCGCCTTCCGGCTCACCATCACGGCCGACGACCTGGACGCCTTCCTGGACGACCCCGGCCACGAGGCCCGCGCCGACGGCTGGGTGGAGTCCCCCGCCTGCGGAGGCCGACGGCCGGTCCTGCACGGCAGGTTCAACCTCTTCGCACCGGCCGAGGGCAGCGGCGACGCACCGGGCCGGGGCGGGGGCGTCCGGCGCGTGCTGCGCTACCGCCTCCACTTCACCGACGCGCAGGAACGCCCTCGCACCTTCGCCGGACACAAGCAGATCACGCACGGCACCCCGCTGCGCCTGTGGCCGGACACCACCGCGTTGCCCTTCCACCTCCTCGCGGGACACCTCACCGACGAGGCAGCGGACACCGGGGCCCTGCTCCTCGGCACCGGCCGCCTCCACCTGGGGCTGCGCGACCTGGCCCAGCAGCTCACCACCTTCCGCACCACGGGCCCGGGCGGACCGGCCGCGCTGGCCCGCTTCGGCGAGTTCTTCCTCGGCCGGCTGTGGGAGAGCTACGGCCCGCGAGGACACTGATACGTGACCGGTGTGGCGTGCCGCGCCGATGCGGACGGCGCTCACGGCGTCGAAGATAGGACGCTGGCAAAATATTTCGGTGGCCGATGTAATCTGGGTGCATGGCCACCGACACGAAGCCCCCCGCGTCCAGGCGACGCTGGCCTGCCCTGCTCACCGTCGAGCGCGCCCGGCCGGAGGGGATAAGGTCGCGGCCGGGCGGCTGGTGGCTGGCCGTGGGTGCGGTGTGCTTCGGCGCGTTCATGGGCCAGCTGGACGCCAGCATCGTGACGCTGACGTACGGCAGCCTGCGCGACGAGTTCCGCACGTCGCTGGCGGCGGTGGAGTGGGTGTCGCTGGCCTATCTGCTGACCCTGGTGGCGCTCCTGGTGCCGGCCGGGAGGCTGGCGGACGCGCACGGCCGCAAGCTCCTGTACCTGTACGGGTTCGCCGTCTTCACCCTGGCCTCCGCCGCCTGCGGCCTTGCCCCCTGCCTGCTCGCGCTCGTCGCGTTCCGGGTGGTCCAGGCGGCCGGAGCGGCCATGATGCAGGCCAACAGCGTGGCCCTGGTGACGACCAGCGCACCGCGCGAGCGGATGCGCAGCGCCCTCGGCGTCCAGGCCGCCGCCCAGGCGCTGGGGCTGGCGCTGGGCCCCACGGTGGGCGGGGCACTGGTGTCGACGCTGGGCTGGCGGTGGGTGTTCTGGGTCAACGTCCCCGTCGGCGTGATCGCGCTGGTCGGGGGCCACTATCTGCTGCCCCGCACACGGGCGCGTACCCGTGTCACATGCTTCGACTGGCGGGGGCTCGTCCTGCTGGCCTCGGCGACCACCGGCGCGCTGATGGGTGTCTCGGCGGCCTCCGGGCTGCCGGTGCCCGGCTGGGGCGTGGCCGTGCTGTTCGTGGTGGCGGCCGCGACGGGCTGGGGATTCGTCCGCCGCCAGCGAGGGACGACCGCGCCCTTGCTCGACCTGGCCCTGCTCCGGGTGCGAGCGGTGACGTTCGGGCTGGTGGGCGCGTTCAGCGGCTATCTCGTGCTGTTCGGCCCGCTGGTGCTGGTGCCCGTGGTGCTCACCGCGCGGGGCACTTCTGAGCTGACCGCCGGGCTGGTGCTGACGGCCCTGCCGACCGGGTTCGCGCTGGCCGCGACCGGCGGTGACCGGCTGCTGCCGCACGGCCTTCCGGACCGCGGTCGCTGCCTGGCCGGGGCCACGCTGTTCCTGGCCGCGTCGGCCGCCCTGCTGGTCGTCCCCATGACGGCTGCCTGGCTGGTGCCCGTGCTGGCGCTGACGGGACTGGGCCTCGGGACGTTCACCCCGGCCAACAACGCCATGGTCATGGGCGCGATACCGGCCGGTTCCTCCGGCACGGGCGGCGGTCTCGTCAACATGACCCGCGGCCTGGGCACGGCACTCGGCGTCGCCCTGGTGACCCTCGCCCTGCACCTGGCGGGCGGCGCGGGCACGCAGACCGGAGCGCGCTGGGCGGCCGTCGTCCTCGTCGCGGCCTCGGCGACCGCGGTCGCCTCGGCGTGGCTGAGCCCTCGTACGGGACGGAAGGCGTGATCAGGGGAGAGGGAGCCCCGCGCGGCCGCCCCCGGGGCCGGCGCCCGGGGCGGTGCTGACGGTCCGGGCCGCTCGCTGTCGCCGTGCGGTCCCGCGCTTCGCCGTCAGGCCTGCTTCCGGCCCGGCGTACCGGCCTCGATCGTCTGCGCGCTGCCCTTGTCGTCGCCGGGCGGGTACGGGGCGTCGTCGTCGCCGTGCGGGCGGCGGCTCACGATCAGGTAGACCAGCGCGCCGGTGAACAGGACGATCGAGACGTAGTCGTTCAGGCGCAGGCCGAGGAAGTGGTTGGCGTGGTCGATGCGCAGGGCCTCGATCCAGGCCCGGCCGGTGGTGTAGGCGAGCACGTAGCAGGCGAACAGCCGCCCCCGGCGCAGCCGCCCGTGGTGCCGGCGGTCCAGCCACAGCAGCAGCGCCATGACGCCGAGGTCCCACAGCGACTCGTAGAGGAACGTCGGGTGGTACAGGGCCACGTTCGGGCTGTCGACGGGCCGGTGCGCCGGGTCGATGTACAGCGCCCACGGCAGGTGGGTGGGGCGGCCGTACAGCTCCTGGTTGAAGTAGTTGCCCCAGCGGCCGATCGCCTGGGCCAGCACCAGCCCGGGCGCGACCGCGTCGGCGAAGTCGGACAGCTTGATGCCGCGGCGTCGGCAGCCGAGCCAGGCGCCGACCGCGCCGAGGGCCACCGCGCCCGGGATGCCCAGGCCGCCGTCCCAGATGTAGAGGGCGCGGACGGGCTGCTGCCCGGCGGTGAAGTACAGCTCAGGGTCGGTCATCACGTGGTAGAGCCGGCCGCCGAGGACGCCGAACGGCACGGCCCAGATGGCGATGTCGGCGATGTCCTCGCGGCGCCCGCCCCTGGCCTCCCAGCGGCGGCCGGTGAGCCATACGGCGGTGAAGACACCGGCCAGGATGCACAGTGCGTACGCGCGGATCGGCAGCGGTCCGAGGTGCCAGACCCCCTGCGAGGGGCTGGGGAGGTACGCCAGGTTCAAGAGATCGACCGTTTCTCGCACGTACGGAACCCGGCTCACGTGCCGGGGGCGGATCCCATCGACGATACATCGGACACCGAAGCTTTCGGTAAGGACAAACGGGGACCGCGGCGGCGGACCGGGTGTCCGGCCGGCGGACGGCTGAACCGCACCTGTGTGCCGCCCCGTTACCCTTGCCCCATGCCCGCGCAGCCCCGTACCGAGGTCTCCTCACCTCCCACCGGCCCCCTCGGCCGGGAGCCGGAGGCCCGCCAGCTCACCGAGGCCGTCACCCGGCTCCGGCGCGCGCTGCGCTCCTCGATCCGCACCGACTACCCGTGGGAGACGCTCCCCATGGCGCAGGTCGAGCTGTTGCAGGTGCTCGGCGAGCACTCGCCCGCGCGGATCAGCGACCTCGCCGCCCGCCGCAGGCTGGCGCCGAGCACGGTCAGCGGACTGATCGGGCAGATGATCGCCGCCGGCCTGGTCACTCGGGACGTCGACGCCGCCGACCGCCGCGCCTCCGTCGTCGCCCTCACCGACGCCGGCCGCGAGAAGCTCGCCGCCTGGACCACGGCCCACGAACGCCGCATCGACGCCGCCCTCGCCGCCCTCGACGACCATGCCCGGGCGGCCATCAAGGACGCGCTGCCCGCCCTGTTCCAGCTGGCCGAGCATCTCGGCGAACCGGCCGACGGCGCGGCGGAGGACTGACGGAAGCCGGGAGACACGCGTCCGCCCCCTCGCCGCGTACGGGCGAGGGGGCGGACGGGCTCAGACCTGTGCGGCGTCCGCGCGTGGACGCGGCAGGTGCGGGAGCCGCTTGTCGTAGAGCCAGGCGCGCAGCAGGGGCTCCAGCTCCGCGGGCCGGGACCGTCCGGCGTGGGCGATGAAGGCGGCGGTCCCGGCGCTCCTGCCGCGGTGCGTCTCGTGCCAGCCGCGCAGCATCGCGAAGAACCGCTCGTCACCCAGCGTCAGGCGCAGCGCGTGCAGTGCGCACGCGCCCCGGTTGTAGACGCGTTCGTCGAAGATGCGGTGCGGTCCCGGATCGGCCGTCCGCAGGTTCTGCACGCCCTTCGCCATCGTGTGCCAGGCCTGCCGGGCGATGTCGTCCGCGGAGTCCTCGCCGAGGTGCTCCGACCACAGCCACTCGCCGTACGTGGCGAAGCCCTCGTTGAGCCAGATGTCGCGCCAGTCCCGCAGGCTCACGCTGTTGCCGTACCACTGGTGGACGAGTTCGTGGGCCACGAGGGTCTCCCAGGTCCGGTGGCCGTCGACGTGGTTGCGCCCGAAGACGGAGACCGTCTGGTTCTCCACGGGCTCGTCCAGCTCCGCGTCCACGACGACCGCGCCGTACGTCTCGAACGGATACGGCCCGAACCAGTCGGTGAACGCGCTGAGCATGGCGGGCTGGCGGCCCAGATCGTGCCGGGCAGCGGCTGCCAGCCGGGCGGGGAAGGCGTTGCGTCCGGCGATCCGGCGGCCGGTCGAGGAGTCGCGTGCCTCCCAGGTGTCGTAGGCGAAGCGGCCCGTGTACAGCGAGGCGAGATAGGGGGCCATCGGACCCGGGTGGTGGTAGGTCCAGCACGCGGTCGACTCCGTCTCGCTCCGCTCCAGCAGCGTCCCGTTGGCGAGCACCTGGTGACTGCGCGGCACGGTCACCCGGAAGGTGAACTCGGCCTTGTCGTCCGGGCGGTCGTTGCACGGGAACCACGACGGGGCGCCGAGCGGCTGCGAGGCGACCAGCGTCCCGTCGTGCGCGTCGCCGGTGCGGTCCCAGCCGATCTGCCCGAACGGTGTGCGGAGCGGACCCGGCCGGCCGCCGTAGCCGATCTCCACGCTGAACGGGGTACCGGGGCGGAGCGTGCGCGGGGCCGGCAGGACCAGCTTGTCCCGCCGCCTGCCGGGGCGTACGGCGGTCCCGTCGATCCGTGCGTCGTACACGGCCAGCCGGGCGAGGTCGAGCTCGACCTGGGGCAGAGTACGGTCCGCCACCGCCCGGATGTGCGCCCGTCCGTCGAGCCTGCCGGCGGCCGGGTCGTACGCCAGGTGCAGGTCGTAGGAGAGGGTGCGATGACCGTCCGTGCCATGGCTCGCGAAGTAGCGTTCGGCCTGGCGCGGCAGCTGGTCCGCGGCCGTCGCCGCGAGCGGGGCGAGCGCCGCGCCGCGCAGCAGCGCCCGCCGGGTGCACCACCTCATGCCGCCTCCCCACCGGCGAGCGGGGCGGCGGGCGCGGTCGCGTCGGCGCCCGCGATGGGGTTGCCCGCCCAGCGGGTGCCCTCCGGCACGGTCTCGCCGCGCATCACGAGCGAGGCGGCGGCGATGGAGGCACCGGCGCCGATCGTGGTGCCGGGCAGGGCGATGCTGTGCGGGCCCAGGGAGGCGCCGGCCGCCAGCTCCACGGTGTCCATCCGCATGATGCGGTCGTGGAAGAGATGGGTCTGGAGCACACATCCGCGGTTGACGCTGGCGCCGTCGCCGAGGGTGACCAGATCGGTCTCCGGCAGCCAGTAGGTGTCGCACCACACACCGCGTCCGATGCGTGCGCCGAGGCTGCGCAGCCACCAGTTCAGCACCGGGGTGCCCACGTGTGCGCCCGCCGCCCATGGCACGGCCAGCACCTCGACGAACGTGTCGAACAACTCGTTGCGCCACACGAACGGCGACCACAGCGGGCGCTCGCCGACCCGGAACCGGCCCACCAGCAGCCACTTGGCGCCGGTCGTGACGAGACAGGCCACCAGGCCCGCGGCCATGAGCAGCGGGGCGGCGGTGAGCGCGGCCAGGGGCAGCCCGCCGAGGTCGAAGAACCGCTGCTCGCCGAGGAACAGGGTCTCCGCCAGCACCGTGCCGAGGACCATCGGCAGCAGGCGGCACAGCTCCACGGCCGCGCGGGCCGCCACCAGCCGCCGGGGCGGGGCGAACGTGCGCGCCGGGTCGCCGGTCTCCGGCAGCCGGGGCAGCGGCATCGCGGGCCGGCCGATCCAGGACATGCCGGGCTCGCCCTGCTGCGGCGCGTCGGACAGCACGCCGACCAGCGCGTGGTCGGCGACCTCGCGGCCCGGTCCGACGATGCCGGAGTTGCCGACGAACGCGCGCTCGCCGACCCGTACCTCCCCCAACTTCAGCCAGCCGCCGCGCAGTTCGTACGGCGCGACCAGCGTGTCGTCGGCGAGGAACGCCCCGTCCTCCACCGTGAGCAGCGACGGCAGCGGCAGCACCGTGGAGATCTCGGTGCCGCGGCCGACGCGGGCGCCGAGCAGCCGCAGCCAGGACGGTGTCGCCAGGCTCGCGTACAGGGGGAAGTAGCCGGCCCGGGCACCGTCGAGGATGCGTGTCACGAGCCAGGCGCGCCAGGCCACGCCGCCGTCCGCACGGTGCATGCCGGGCCTGATCGACCGGTTCAGCAGCCGCACGGTCGCCGCGGTGAGCAGCAGCCCGAACACCATCGTCATGACGGCGAACAGCGGGGCTGCGGCGAGCAGGTGCCCCGCCGCGCCGGACAGCGTCGGCGTGGAGCGGACCAGCAGCCAGGTGAGGAACAGGGCGGGGGCCGCCGCCAGCAGTGAGGTCAGGGGCAGTACGGTCAGGGAGAGCGCGTAGGCCACGTGCCAGCGGCGCCGGCGGTCCGCCGGGGGTGCCGGCCACCCGACACCCGCGAGGCGCTCGGCGGGCTCGGCCGGCCGGGCCGGGGAGCCGGTCCACACCATGCCGTCGGGGATCCGCTCGCTCAGACAGCTGCCTGCGGTCAGTTCCGCGCCACGGCCCACGACGGCACCGGGCAGCAGCGTGCTGCGGTGACCGACCCGGGCGCCCGCCCCGACCGAGATTCTGCCGACGTGCAGCGTGTCACCGTCCAGCCACCAGCCCGCGATGTCCGCCTCGGGTTCGATGCTGCACCCGTCGCCCAGCTCGGCGAGGCCCGTCACCGGGGGCATCGTGTGCAGTTGGACGTCGCGCCCGGCGCGGCAGCCCAGGATGCGGGCGTACAGGACCGCCCACGGGGTGCCGAGCAGGGACGGCACACCGAACGTGGCGACCGCCCGTTCCGCGGTCCACAGCCGCAGATGCGTGCTGCCCCCGCGCGGGTGGGCGCCCGGAGTGATCGAGCCGGCCAGGGTGCGGGCGAGGACCGCGCCGGTCAGACAGCGCACCGGCGAGCTGAACAGCACCACCCAGCCTGCCAGGACCAGCCACCACGACGTGTGCGGCGCCCACTGGTGCGGCGCGACCCAGCCGAGCACGTTGTCGGCCGCCGCCAGCCCGACCAGTCCGCGCAGGCCCGTGACGGTGTAACCGGCCAGCTGTACGAAGAACTGCACGACGGCGGTCGTCCGGGGGATCGGCCGGACCTCGCGCACCTCCCGCGTGGTCCCGGCGAGGGAGTCGAGGTGGTCGGCCATGCGGTGCAGCACCGAGTGCCGGTAGAGGTCGGCGACGGACAGGCCCGGATACTCCTCGCGGAGTATCGAGGCCATCCGGGCGGCCGTCAGGCTGGTGCCGCCGAGCGCGACGAAGTCGCTGTCCGGGCCGGGCCGCAGCCCGAGCAACTGCTCCCAGACGTCCGCCAGCCGCGCCGCCGTACCCTCCAGCGGGTGGTCCCCGTCACCGGCGTCGCTCTCGCCGCCCGCCAGGGGCACCGGCCAGGGCAGGGCCGTGCGGTCGGCCTTCCCGGAGGCGCGCGTGGGCAGCGTCGTCACCTCGGCCAGCACCGGCACGAGCGCCGCGGGCAGTTGCTCGGCGAGCAGTGCTCTGGCCTTGCCCGCCTCGAACGCGGACCGCCCCGCCACGTCCTGTTCCGGTACGACGTACCCGACCAGGATCGAGGCACCGGCGGCCGTCGGCTGGACGGCCGCGGCCGCGCCGCGCACCCCCGGCAGGGCGAGCAGGGCCGCGTCGATCTCGCCCAGTTCCACGCGCCGTCCGCCGAGCTTGACCTGGTCGTCGACGCGGCCGAGGAACACCAGCCCCGCGGCGTCGGCGCGCACGAGGTCGCCCGAGCGGTAGGCGCGGAGAGAGTCCAGCGCGGGGCACGGCCGGAAGCGCTCCGCGTCCTTCACGGGGTCGAGGTAGCGCGCGGTACCGGCACCGGCGATGACCAGCTCGCCCTGCTCCCCGTACGCGACCGGTTCCCCGGCCTCGTCGACCACGGCAAGGTCCCAGCCCGCCAGCGGCAGGCCGATGCGCACGGTGCGGCCGCGCCGCAGCGGGGCGGCGCAGGCCACGACGGTGGTCTCCGTGGGGCCGTAGGTGTTCCACATCTCCCGCTCGGGACCGGCGAACCGCTCGACCAGGCCGGGCGGGCAGGCCTCGCCGCCCAGGATCAGCAACCGCACGCGGCGCAGGGCCTGTTCGGGCCACATGGACAGCAGGGTCGGCACGGTGGAGACGACGGTGATGCCCCGCTCGTCGAGCCAGGGCCCGAGTTCGTGGCCCGCCCGGACCAGGGCGCGTTCGGCCGGTACCAGGCAGGCACCGGAACGCCAGGCCAGCCACATCTCCTCGCAGGAGGCGTCGAAGGCGACGGACAGCCCCGCGAGGACCCGGTCACCGGGGCCGAGCGGCCGCTCGCGCAGGAACAGCCGCGCCTCGGCGTCCACGAACGCGGCCGCGGACCGGTGGGTGACGGCCACGCCCTTGGGGGCGCCGGTCGAGCCGGAGGTGAAGATGATCCACGCGTCGTCCTCCGGAGCGGGCGCGCGGCGGCCGCGCACCGCCCCCGACGCGACGGCCGCCCCGGCGGGCTGCGGGTGGGGGCCGAGGACGAGGCACACCCCGGCCTCGCGGAAGACGGTGGCCGCCCGCTCCTCGGGGTCGTCCGCGTCGACCGGTACGTAGGCCGCTCCGCAGTGCAGTACGGCGAGGATCGACAGATACAGCTCGGCGGTGCCCGAGGGGATCCGGATCCCCACCCGGTCGCCGGGACCGACACCCTGGCCGGTGAGCCACTGGGCACGACGGACGACCTCGGCCGACAGCTCGCGGTAGGTCAGTGTTTCCGTGCCGGTGTCCAGGGCCGGGGCGTCCGGATTCCGGGCGACGGTGGATTGCAGGACATCGACGAGGGTACGCGGCGACGAGGCGGCCGCGGAGCGGAAGAGAGCCTGATTCCCGGGCGAGCCGAGGGGTGGGTGTGACGCATCGAATGCGGGCGAAGACAAAGTGGTGCCTCTGGTGTGCGGTGCCAACGGATGCGAAATCCATTACGTCTAGTCAGACGTACTTGTGCCGCGAGGCGTTCACCAACTCATTGCAATTAATACACGGTCGGCCCATGGGGGGAAATTGATGAAGTCCAAACCGTGATTCGACCACTCGATTTGGCGTACGTACATTCTCTTCAATTACGGGAAGAATTCGGCGTGAGAACGGTTTGATTTCTGCGCCCTCATTGTGTGATGATCGCATGGTCGGCGCGTCCATCGGGCGCCGGGCGCGAGCGTCAGGAGTGATCGATGACTGTGGGAACCGAGCGGGCCGTGCTGGCGGGCGGTTGTTTCTGGGGCATGCAGGATCTGGTCCGCAAGCAGCCGGGCGTGGTCGCCACGCGCGTCGGCTACAGCGGCGGGGACACGCCGAACGCCACGTACCGCGACCACGGCGACCACGCCGAGGCCATCGAGATCCTCTTCGACCCGGCGGTCACGAGCTACCGCGACCTCCTGGAGTTCTTCTTCCAGGTCCACGACCCGACCACGAAGGACCGCCAGGGCAACGACATCGGGCGCAGCTACCGGTCCGCCATCTTCTACGGAGACGAGGAGCAGCACCGCGTCGCCCTGGACACGATCGCCGACGTCGAGGCGAGCGGGCTCTGGCCGGGCAAGGTCGTCACGGAAGTGGAGCCCCTGGGCGACTTCTGGGAGGCCGAACCCGAGCACCAGGATTACCTGGAGCGCTACCCCGACGGCTACACCTGCCACTTCCCCCGCCCGAACTGGAAGCTGCCGCGCCGGGCGTGAACGCCCCCCCCCGACGGACCGGGCGCCAGGGTGACATGTCCCCTCGGCGCCCGGTCCGTTGCGTAGACCGGCTGCCGCGGCGGGCGGGGCGCGGTGTGCGCCGCTGCTCGATCTCGCGCTGACGCCGGGTCCGTTCCCTGGGCGCCGGGCCCGCCGCCGCCCGCAACTCCGCGCCGTCACCCCGTACTTGGGGCAGGTCCGCGACGGACGCCTCCAGCCGATCGGCACGGACCGAAGCCCCGATTCTTGACCGCCGCCCCGGCCTCCGCGATGCTGTGTTGCGAACCGCGAGATGCGTGCCGTAATGGGCAACATAGGCAACATCCCAACTGTCAGCCGAGGAGTGGCCATGTCTCAGCAGGTCCGTGCTGTCGTCGCGATGCGCAGGGGCGCCCCCGTCAGTCTGGAAACGATCGTCGTGCCCGATCCCGGACCGGGCGAGGCGCTGGTCAAGATCGAGGCCTGCGGTGTCTGCCACACCGATCTGCACTATCGCGAGGGCGGGATCAGCGACGACTTCCCGTTCCTGCTGGGCCATGAGGCGGCGGGTGTCGTGGAAGCGGTGGGGGAGGGCGTCACCGGCGTCGCTCCCGGTGACTTCGTCATCCTCAACTGGCGTGCGGTGTGCGGTCGGTGCCGGGCCTGTCTGCGCGGGCGGCCGTGGTACTGCTTCGACACGCACAACGCGAAGCAGAAGATGACGCTGACCGACGGCACGGAGCTGTCACCGGCGCTGGGGATCGGTGCGTTCGCGGAGAAGACGCTGGTGGCGGCGGGACAGTGCACGAAGGTGGACCCGGCCGCGTCCGCGGCTGCCGCCGGGCTGCTGGGGTGCGGTGTGATGGCGGGTCTGGGCGCGGCGATCAACACCGGGAACGTCGGCCGCGGTGACAGCGTCGCCGTGATCGGCTGCGGTGGGGTCGGGGCCGCGGCCATCGCCGGGGCGAAGCTGGCCGGCGCGGCGAGGATCATCGCCGTCGACATCGACGACCGCAAGCTCGCCACGGCGACGAAGCTGGGCGCGACCCACACCGTCAACTCCAGGCAGGCGGACGCGGTCGACGCCGTGCGCGAGCTGACCGGGGGCTTCGGCGCGGACGTGGTGATCGACGCGGTGGGGCGTCCCGAGACGTACCGGCAGGCCTTCTACGCCCGTGACCTCGCCGGCACCGTCGTCCTGGTCGGCGTGCCGACGCCGGAGATGAAGCTGGAGCTGCCCCTGCTCGATGTGTTCGGGCGGGGCGGGGCGTTGAAGTCGTCCTGGTACGGCGACTGCCTGCCCTCCCGGGACTTCCCGATGCTGATCGACCTCCATCTCCAGGGGCGGCTCGACCTGGACGCCTTCGTCACCGAGACCATCGCCCTCGACGACGTGGAGAAGGCGTTCGAGCGGATGCACCACGGCGACGTCCTGCGCTCGGTGGTCGTCCTCTGATGCCGGGCGCCCGCATCGAACGCCTCGTCACCTCGGGGACGTTCTCGCTCGACGGCGGCACCTGGGACGTCGACAACAACGTGTGGATCGTGGGCGACGACACCGAGGTGATCGTCATCGACGCCGCCCACGACGCCGAGGCCGTCGTCCGGGCCGTCGGCGGACGCGCCCTGCGGGCGATCGTGTGCACCCACGCGCACAACGACCACATCGACGCCGCGCCCGAACTCTCCGCCCGGACCGGGGCGCCCGTCCTGCTGCACTCCGGCGATCTGGAACTGTGGAAACAGACCCATCCCGACCGGGCGCCCGACGCCGAGCTGACCGACGGGCAGCCCCTCCTGGTCGCGGGGACGGAGCTGACCGTGCTGCACACCCCGGGCCACGCTCCCGGGGCCGTGTGCCTGTACGCCCCACGGCTCTCCGCGCTCTTCAGCGGCGACACGCTCTTCGCCGGCGGGCCGGGCGCGACCGGACGGTCGTACAGCGACTTCCCGACTCTCATCGGCTCGATCAGCGAGCGCCTTCTCACCCTGCCGGGCGACACCGTCGTACACACCGGTCACGGTGACACCACCACCATCGGCGCCGAGGCGCCGCATCTCCAGGAGTGGATCGACCGCGGTTTCTGACCGCCCGGTCGGTGAGCGGCCCTGCCCCCGGCGCCTCCCCTGTGCGGACGGCATCGGCGGCAGGGTCGTCGGCGCGCCTCACGGACGCCCGTTTCCCCCGTCTGACCTGCGCTTTCGGGGGCGCTTCGGCATGCCCGGAACGGCGTCGGCGCAGCCCGCGCAACCTGGCCTTCCGACGCCTTGACAAGCCTTCAGCGCCGCCAGCAGACTGACGTTGCGCTCATCGCAATCCGTTTCGCTATACGCACCGAGGTGTCATGATGATTCCCGCGTGCCGTCTCGCGGATCTGCCGCGAGGCGAGGCCCATCGGCTCGACGTCGACCCGCCCGTGGCGGTGTTCCACACCGACGACGGTGAACTCTTCGCCGTCGACGACACCTGCACCCACCAGGACGCGTCGCTCGCCGACGGCTGGCTGGAGGGCTGTGAGGTGGAATGTCCCCTGCACGCCTCGAAGTTCGACCTGCGGACGGGTGCCGTGGACGCACCCCCGGCCAAGCTGCCGGTCCGCACCCACGAGGTCGTCGTCGAGGACGGCATGATCCACGTCCGGCTCTCCACGGCGGCACCCAACCTGCCGCCGTGCGTCTCCGCCCGCCTGGCCGGAGGCGCCGCGTGAGGACCGTGGCCGTCGTAGGCGCCTCGCTGGCCGGTCTGTCGGCCGCGCGCTCACTGCGCAAGCGGGGTTACGACGGCCGCCTGGTCCTCGTCGGCGAGGAACTGCACCGGCCGTACGACAGGCCGCCGCTGTCCAAGGAGTTCCTGGCCGGCGCCCTCGGCGAAGCCGAACTGGCGCTGGAGCGGGACGACGAGGACCTCCAGGCGGAGTGGGTGCTCGGCACCCGCGCCACCGGACTCGACCGCACCGAGCGGGCGATCCGGCTCGCCGACGGCCGGGAGATCCGCGCCGACGGCGTGGTCGTCGCCACCGGCGCGGCCGCCCGCACCCTGCCCGGCACCGAGGGCCTCGCCGGCGTCCACGTGCTGCGCACGCTGGACGACGCCCGCGCCCTGCGCGACGAACTGGCCCTGGGTGGACGGCTGGTGGTGATCGGCGGCGGGTTCGTCGGCGCCGAGGTCGCCTCCACCGCGTACGCCCTCGGCCTGGACGTCACGGTGGTCGAGGCGGCCCCGACGCCGCTGGCCGGCCCGCTCGGCGCGGCCATGGGCGCCGTTGTCTGCGCCCTGCACGCCGATCACGGCGTCCGCCTGCTGTGCGGTGCGGGAGTCAAGGGGCTCGGCGGGGAGCGCCGGGTGGACGCCGTGCTCCTGGAGGACGGCCGCAGCGTTCCCGCCGACACCGTCGTCGTCGGCGTGGGGGCCCGCCCCTGTGTCGACTGGCTCGACGGTTCCGGTGTCGCCCTCGACAACGGCGTGAAGTGCGGCGCCGACGGCCGCACGACCCTGGCCGGGGTGGTCGCCGTGGGCGACTGCGCCAACTGGTACGACCCGCACACCGGCGCCCACCGCCGGGTCGAGCACTGGACCGGCGCACTGGAACGGCCGGACACCGCCGTCGCCACGCTCCTCGCGGGCGGTGCCAGGGAACCGGGCGTGCCCCGGCCCGCGTACTTCTGGTCGGACCAGTACGGCGTGAAGATCCAGTTCGTCGGCCACGCGGCCGGGGCCGACGAGGTGACGGTCGAGGAGGGCTCGACCGGCGACCGCAGCTTCCTCGCCGTGTACCGGCGGGCGGGCCGGCCGGTCGCCGTGCTCGGGATGAACCAGCCGCGGCTGTTCACCCGCTGGCGCAAACAGCTCACCTCCGCGGCGACCGGGTCCTGACGCCACCGCGGCTCGACGTGCCGATGTGCCGATGTGCCGACGTATCGATGTACCGACGTATTGACGACACCACGACGTTTTCCCGAGGAGTGCACCGTGACCTCGACCAGCCTGCCGGACAGCCTGATCGCCACCCTCCCCGGCTCCGCCTACACGGACCCCGGTGTCTTCGCCCAGGAGCAGGAGCACATCTTCGAGACGATGTGGTTCTGTGTCGCGCGCTCGTCCGAACTGGCGAAACCCGGCGCGTTCCGCACCGTCGACGTGGGCCGCGAGAGCATCCTCGTCACCCGCGCCCGGGACATGTCCGTCCGGGCCTACTTCAACGTCTGCCGGCACCGTGGGGCCAGGCTCCGCACCGAGGAGACGGGTGAGGTCAAGCGCGCCTTCCAGTGCCCGTACCACGC
This sequence comes from Streptomyces sp. NPDC025793, assembly GCF_055558375.1. NCBI lineage: Bacteria > Bacillati > Actinomycetota > Actinomycetes > Kitasatosporales > Streptomycetaceae > Streptomyces > Streptomyces sp. NPDC025793. The sequence goes on from NZ_JBVHMR010000006.1 coordinate 189,836, forward strand.
CTGGACGTACGACCTGGAGGGCAAGCTCGTCGCGGCGCCCAACCTCACCAGGATGCCCGACGTCGGCCGTACCGAGTACGGCCTGGTGAGCGTGGCCGTGCGGGAATGGCTCGGCTATGTCTGGGTGTGCCTCGCGGAGCACCCGCCCTCCTTCGAGGAGGAGGTCATCGGCGAGGTGATCACCCGCCTCGGCGACGTCGAGTCGATCGACCGCTACGACATCGCGAACCTCTCGGTGGGCAGGCGGATCGTCTACGACGTGCGGGCGAACTGGAAGCTCATCATCGAGAACTTCATGGAGTGCTACCACTGCGCCACCATCCACCCCGAACTCACCGAAGTGCTGCCGGAGTTCGCCGACGGCTACGCCGCCCAGTACTACGTCGGCCACGGCGCGGAGTTCGGCACGGACGTCCGGGGCTTCACCGTGGACGGCTCCGAGGGCCTGGACCGCATTCCCGGGGTGTCCGAGGAACAGGACCGCCGGTACTACGCGATCACCGTCAAACCGCAGGTCTTCATCAACCTCGTGCCCGACCACGTGATCTTCCACCGGATGTACCCGGTGGCCGCCGACCGCACGATCGTCGAGTGCGACTGGCTCTACCTGCCGCACGTCGTGGAGAGCGGCAAGGACGTCAGCCGGTCCGTGGAGCTCTTCGACCGGGTCAACCGCCAGGACTTCGACGCCTGCGAGCGCACCCAGCCCGGCATGGGTTCACGGCTCTACGGCAAGGGCGGCGTGCTGGTCCCCAGCGAGCACCACATCGGCGCGTTCCACGACTGGGTGAGCGAGCGTCTCGGCGCACGCACGCCGCGATAGCAGGGGTCGCCCGTGGCCCGCGCAGGGGGCGAACGCGGGCCGAACGGCGGTCGTACCGGGTGCGATCAGCCCAGGTATCCCATCCGGTGGCTGATCTCCTCCGCGCCCTCGACGAGCACGGGAGCCAGCTCGTGCATGCGCTCCTCGGTGAACCGGTACCCGGGCCCGGACGCGCTGACCGAGGCGATGACCCGGCCGTCCCGGTCCCGGATCGGGGCGGCCATGGCGTGCAGCCCGATCTCCAGCTCCTCCAGCGTCCAGGCGTAACCGCGCTCCCGGGCCTCGGTGAGGTTCTTCTCCAGCTTCGCCTTCGAGGAGATCGTGTGCGGGGTCAGCTTCTTCTGGCCCGTCTCCGTCAGCAGCGCGGCGCGCTCCTCGGCGGGCAGGTGGGCCAGCATGATCTTGCCGCTGGAGGTGGCGTGCAGCGGGGTCAGCTGGCCGACCCAGTTGTGCGCGGTGACGGCGGCCTGCCCGCGCACCTGGTAGAGGTTGATCGCGTAGTGCTCCTGCAGCACGGCGATGTTGACCGTCTCGCCGATCTCCTCGGCCAGCCGCTCGCACACCGGCCGGCTCTGCTGGGTGATGTCGATACGCGCCGTGACGGCGCCGGCCAGGCGCACGATGCCGAAGCCGAGGGAGTATTTGCCCCGCTCGCCCGACTGCTCCACCAGGCCGCGCGCCTCCAGGGCGCCGAGCAGACGGAACGCGGTCGACTTGTGCACGTCGATCTCGGCGGCCACCTCGCTCACTCCCGCCTCGCCACGCTGGGCGAGGATCTCGAGGACGCTGATGGCCCGGTCGACGGACTGCACCCCGCCGGACTGTGGTCCGCTTGTTCCGGTATCCGGACTGTAGTTGCTCATGACGGAACTATACGCGCAGTAAACAACACCTTTCACGTAACGCGGTGTGAACAAGGATCTTACAAGTTGCGTTGTTCGCAACCTGGTGCGCATTGCGACACCCGTACTAGCATGCCGCGCATCACGACGGCGCGAGCGAGACGAGGCGGACACATGGCTCCTCTGCACTACGACTTCGTCATCGTCGGCGGCGGATCGGCCGGCAGCGCACTGGCGAACCGGCTGTCGGCCGACCCCGGAAACCGTGTGCTCGTCCTGGAGGCGGGCCGCTCCGACTACCCCTGGGACGTCTTCATCCACATGCCCGCGGCCCTCACCTACCCCATAGGCAGCCGCTTCTACGACTGGAAGTACGAGTCCGAGCCCGAGCCGCACATGGGCGGCCGGCGCATCTACCACGCCCGCGGCAAGGTGCTCGGCGGCTCCAGCAGCATCAACGGCATGATCTTCCAGCGCGGCAACCCCATGGACTACGAGCGCTGGGCCGCCGACCCCGGCATGGAGACCTGGGACTACGCCCACTGCCTGCCGTACTTCCGGCGGATGGAGAACTGTCTGGCGGCCGATCCGGACGACGAGTTCCGCGGCCACGACGGACCCCTCGTCCTGGAACGCGGCCCGGCGACGAACCCGCTCTTCGGCGCCTTCCTCCAGGCCACCCAGGAGGCGGGCTACGCCCCCACCGACGACGTCAACGGCTACCGGCAGGAAGGCTTCGCCAAGTTCGACCGCAACGTCCACCGCGGACGTCGGCTGTCGGCCGCGAAGGCCTATCTCAAGCCCGCGATGAAGCGGCCGAACCTCACCGTGCGCACCCGCACGCTCGTCACCCGGGTGCTCTTCGAGGGCGAACGGGCCGTCGGCGTCGAGTACCGGCGCGGCAAGGGCGCGCCCCAGCGGGTCCGGGCCGGCGAGGTCATCCTGTGCGGCGGCGCGATCAACTCGCCCCAGCTGCTCCAGCTCTCCGGCATCGGCAACGCCGCCGAACTGTCCGCCCTCGGCATCGACGTCGTCCACGACCTGCCGGGCGTCGGCGAGAACATGCAGGACCACCTGGAGGTGTACGTCCAGTACGCCTGCAAGCGGCCCGTGTCCATGCAGCCGTACATGGCGAAGTGGCGTGCCCCCTTCATCGGGCTGCAATGGCTGTTCCGCAAGGGGCCCGCGGCCACCAATCACTTCGAGGCGGGCGGATTCGCCCGCAGCAACGAGGACGTGGAGTATCCCAACCTGATGTTCCACTTCCTGCCGGTCGCGGTGCGCTACGACGGCTCCTCGCCGGCCGGCGGCCACGGCTATCAGGTGCACGTCGGACCCATGTACTCCGACGCGCTCGGCTCGGTGAAGATCAGGAGCACGGACCCGCGGGTCAAGCCCGCGCTGCGCTTCAACTACCTCTCCACCGAGCAGGACCGGCGCGAGTGGGTCGAGGCGATCCGCGTCGCCCGCAGGATCCTCGACCAGCCCGCGCTCGCCCCCTACAACGGCGGCGAGATCTCGCCCGGACCCTCCGTCGACACCGACGAGGAGATCCTCGCCTGGGTCGCCAAGGAGGGCGAGACGGCCCTGCACCCCTCCTGCACCTGCAAGATGGGCACCGACGAGACGGCCGTCGTCGACCCGCTGACCCTGCGGGTGCACGGCGTGGACGGGCTGCGCGTGGTGGACGCCTCGGTGATGCCCTACGTCACCAACGGCAACATCTACGCGCCGGTGATGATGGTCGCCGAGAAGGCCGCCGACATCATTCTCGGCAGGCAGCCGCTGGAGCCCTCCAAGGCCGTGTACTACCGGCACGGCGACGCCCGGACACAGGCCGGGTAGCCGGTGGCAGCCGAGGCTCTGCGGGCGCTGCTCGGCCGCGTCCGCTACGAGGTGCTCCCCGCGCGGGCGACCGAGGACAAGGTGCTCGCCCATGTGCCCCGCGACGTCGTGGTCACGGTCACGGCGTCGCCGGTCAAGGGGCTGGAACCGACCCTCGCCCTCACCGAGCGGCTCGCGGCACACGGTTACCGCGTCGTCCCGCACCTGCCCGCACGGCTGTTGCGGGACGACGCGCACCTGAAGGACGTCGCCGAGCGGCTGCGTGCGACGGGTATCGAGGACCTCTTCGTGCCGGCGGGCGACGCCGACCCGCCGGCCGGGCCGTACGAGGGCGCGCTCCCGGTGCTCCGCAGGCTGACCGAACTGGGCAGTCCCTTCCGGGAGTTGGGTATCACTGGGTACCCGGAGAGCCATCCCCTCATCCACGACGACATCACCGTCCAGTCGATGTGGGACAAGCGCACGCACGCGACGTACATCGTCAGCAACCTGTGCTTCGACCCGCGGGTGCTCGGCGACTGGATCACCCGGATCCGGCGCCGTGACATCACCCTGCCCGTGTACGTCGGGGTCGCGGGGCCGGTGCAGCGGGCGAAGCTGCTGGCCATGGCGACGAAGATCGGGGTGGGGGAGTCGACGCGCTTCCTGACCCGGCACCCCGCCTGGTTCCTGCGGTTCGCGGCCCCCGGCGGCTACGCCCCCGAGCGGCTGCTCAGCCGGGGCGCGCAGGCGCTGACCGGGCCGTCTGCCGCGGTGGCCGGGCTGCATCTGTTCACCTTCAACCAGCTTGCCGAGACGGAGTGCTGGCGGCGTGCCCTGCTGGACCGGCTGGGCGGCTGAGAATCGCGGTCGACCGACCCCTTGACGGGTGCCGGGCATTCGGCCAGGGTGTTCCACCACGAGCAATGCAATGCACAATGCGCAACGGATTCGGTTCGAAGGGCGCGTCGCATGGCAGATCTGTATGTGGCCGGAGAATGGCGTGATCCGGTGGCCGGGGGTCAGCGCGAGATCCGCTGTCCGGCGGACGGCACGCTCGTCGCGACGGTCTCGGAAGGCACCCGCCCCGACACCGGGGCGGCGATCGCCGCGGCCCGGCGGGCCTTCGACGACGGCACCTGGCCCGGCACCCCCGAGCGGGAGCGTGGCGCGCTGCTGCTGCGCACCGCGGACGTCATCGAGCGCGAGGCCAAGGAGTTCGCCCGCGCCGAGTCCCTCGACACCGGCAAGCGCCTGGTCGAGAGCGAGTACGACATCGCCGACGTCGTCTCGTGCCTGCGCTACTACGGCGGCATCGCCGGCACCGGCGCCGGCCGGGTGGTCGACACCGGCCGCGACGACGCCCTCAGCCGGGTCGTGTACGAGCCCGTCGGTGTCTGCGGGCTGATCACCCCCTGGAACTATCCACTGCTGCAGGCCTCGTGGAAGGTCGCCCCGGCCCTGCTCGCGGGCAACACGATCGTCCTCAAGCCGAGCGAGCTGACGCCGTCCACCTCGATCCTGCTGATGAAGGCGCTGGAGGAGGCCGGGCTGCCCGCGGGCGTGGCCAACCTCGTCCTGGGCGCCGGAGCCGAGGCGGGCGCACCGCTGGCCGAGGACCCGGCCGTCGACATGGTGTCGTTCACCGGAGGCCTGGACACCGGACGGCACATCATGGCGACCGCCGCCGCGACGGTGAAGAAGGTCGCGCTGGAACTCGGCGGCAAGAACCCGAACGTGGTCTTCGCCGACGCCGACGTCGAGACGGCCGTCGACTTCGCGCTCACCGCCGTCTTCCTGCACTCCGGGCAGGTCTGCTCGGCCGGTGCCCGGCTGATCGTCGAGGACTCGCTGCACGACGCCTTCGTGGACGAGGTCGTACGCCGTGCCCGGCTCATCCGGCTCGGCGGGCCCTTCGACCCCGAGGCGGAGACCGGGCCGCTGATCTCCGCGCGGCACCGGGAGAAGGTCGAGGCGTATGTCGCGGCGGGCCTCGCCGAGGGAGCCGTACTGCGCTGCGGCGGGGTACGCCCCGACGACCCGGCGCTGGCGGGCGGCTTCTACTACCCGCCGACGGTCCTCGACGCGTGCCGGCAGGACATGCGCGTGGTGCACGAGGAGTCCTTCGGACCCGTGCTCACCGTCGAGAGCTTCCATGACGAGGACGACGCCGTGCGCATCGCCAACGACACGGAGTACGGCCTCGCGGGAGCCGTGTGGACACAGGACGCGGGCAAGGCACAGCGGGTCGCCCGCCGACTGCGCCACGGCACCGTGTGGATCAACGACTACCACCCCTATGTGCCACAGGCCGAGTGGGGTGGGTTCGGGCACTCCGGCGTGGGCCGTGAGCTGGGGCCGACCGGCCTCGACGAATACCGGGAGCCCAAGCACGTCTGGCAGAACATCCAACCCCGGCCGCAGCACTGGTTCCGCGGCTGAACGCCGAAGAGAGGTCGACCATGGCCCCAGCACAGACCGAGGTGTCGCAGCGGCGCGACACGTCCGAGGATCCCCAGGACCGCACCCCCGTCATCTCCGTGCGCGGGCTGTGGAAGGTGTTCGGGCCGAAGGCCGACGAGGTGCCGGACTCCGCGGAGCTGTGCGGACTCACCCGCCGCGAGCTGATGGACCGCACCGGCTGCACCGCCGCCGTACGGGACGTGAGCTTCGAGGTGTCGCCCGGCGAGGTGTTCGTCGTCATGGGCCTGTCCGGTTCGGGCAAGTCCACCCTGGTGCGATGTCTCACCCGGCTGATCGAACCCACCGCGGGCGAGGTCGTCTTCGAGGGCGAGGACATCCGCGGCGCCGACCCCCGGCGGCTGCGCGAGATGCGACGCAGCAAGTTCTCCATGGTCTTCCAGCACTTCGGCCTGCTGCCGCACCGCAAGGTCGTGGACAACGTGGCCTTCGGGCTGGAGATCCGTGGCATGAGCAAGGCCGAGCGTGTCCGACGGGCACTGGAGACAGTGGAGTTGGTGGGCCTCGCCGGGTACGAGAACTCCTACCCCGACCAGCTCTCCGGCGGTATGCAGCAGCGCGTCGGCCTCGCCCGCGCCCTCGCCGGCGATCCCGACGTCCTCTTCTTCGACGAGCCGTTCTCGGCGCTCGACCCGCTGATCCGCCGTGACATGCAGAGCGAGGTCATCCGGCTGCACCACGAGGTCGGCAAGACCATGGTGTTCATCACCCACGACCTCTCCGAGGCGCTCAAACTGGGCGACCGCATCCTGATCATGCGGGACGGGAAGACGGTCCAGTGCGGCACCGGGGACGAACTGGTCGGCGCCCCCGCCGACGACTACGTACGGGACTTCGTGCGGGACGTGCCGCGCGGCGATGTCCTCACGCTGCGCTGGATCATGCGCCCCGCCCAGCCCGAAGACGCCCTCGACGGGCCCGAGTTGGGCCCGGACGTCGTCGTGCGCGAGGCCACCCGGGCGGTGCTGGCCGCCGAGAAGCCGGTCAAGGTCGTCGAGGGCGGCAGGCTGCTGGGCATCGTCGGCGACGAGGAGATCCTCTCCGTCGTCGCCGGTGACGAAGGCGGTGCGTGATGGCCGTCGCCGCCGACGCGACCGCGTCGGTCACCCCCCTGCGCGAGAAGGTCAGCCGCCCGATGGTGGTGGCCGCCGTCCTGGTCGGCTGGCTGGTGCTGTTCGCCGTGCTGCGCGGTCGGCAGACGCTCACCCTCGCGGCGGCCGACCTCACCGGACTGCACCGCTGGCTGAACGACGTCAACGACACCATCGGCGCCAACCGCGACTCCAACCCGCTCTTCCTGTACTTCTTCAACGAGATCCGGCTGGCCATCGACCACCTGGTGACCTTCGTCCAGCAGCTGATCTCCCAGCCGGTCGGCGCCCGCCCGGTCCCGCAGATCGGCTGGCTCGGCGTCGTCGGCATCACCGGCTACGTCTCCTGGGCCGTGGGCAACTGGCGGGTCGCCCTGCTGGCCGTCGCCGGCTTCACCTTCTTCGGGCTGCAGGGGCTGTGGCAGGAGAGCATGGACACCCTGGCGCTGACCCTGTCGGCGGTCCTCGTGGCGCTGCTCATCGGCATCCCGCTCGGTGTGTGGGCGGGCCTGTCCGACCGGTTCAACCGGATCATGACGCCCTTCCTGGACTTCATGCAGACGATGCCGACCTTCGTCTACCTCGCCCCGCTGACCCTGATCTTCCTCATCGGCGGCGCCTCCGCCGTGATCACCACGGTGATCTACGCGGCACCGCCCGCCATCCGCATCACCGCGCACGCCATCCGCTCCGTGCCCGAGACCACCGTCGAGGCGGCGGACTCGCTCGGCACGACACGCGGGCAGCAACTGGTGAAGGTGCTGCTGCCGATGTCCCGGCGCACGGTCGTCATGGGCGTGAACCAGACCATCATGGCCGCCCTCGCCATGGTGACCATCGCCGCCCTGATCGACGCGCCCGGCCTCGGCAAGACCGTCGTGCAGGCCCTCCAGTCCCTCGACGTCGGCACCGCGTTCAACGCCGGGCTCGCCATCGTCGTCATGGCGATCGTGCTCGACCGGGTGACCACGGCCGCCGCCGCGCGCACCGAGACGGCCCGCCGCACCGACGCCCGGCTGCTCAGGTGGCGCCGTCCGCTGCTGGCGGCGGGCGCGATCGGACTCGGCTTCGTGATCTACATGTCCCACACCTACGTGTGGGCGGCACAGTTCCCGGGCCATGGCACCGTCGGCAGTCACATCGCGAGCGCGGCCGACACCACGACCGGCTGGCTCCAGAACCATGTGTCGGGACTGACCAACGGCCTGCGCAACGTGCTCACCAACGGACTGCTCAACCCCTTCCAGACGCTGCTCACCGACTCCCCGTGGTGGCTCGTCGGCATCGTCCTGGTCACGCTGGCCCTGGTGCTGGGCGGCCGGTGGGCCGCGGTGACGGCCGCCGGGTGCGTCGGGCTGCTGGTCGGCACGGGCGTGTGGTCGGACAGCATGACCACCCTCGCCTCGACGGCCGTGGCCACGGTGCTGGTGATGCTGCTCGGTGTCGTCTTCGGCGTGTGGATGGGGCGCAGTGCGCTCGTGGACCGGGTGGTGCGGCCCACCCTGGACGCGGCACAGGTCATGCCGCCCTTCGTCTACCTCGTGCCGTTCCTGGCCCTCTTCGGCGCCACCCGGTTCACCGCGATCGTCGCGGCCGTGGTCTACGCGGCACCCGTCGCCATCAAGATCATCGCGGACGGGGTGCGGAACGTCCCCGGGACGACCGTGGAGGCGGCCACCTCGGCCGGGTGCAACACCTGGCAGATCATCACCAAGGTCCAGCTGCCGATGGCCCGCAGCGCCCTGACGCTCGCGACCAACCAGGGCCTGATCTACGTGCTCTCGATGGTCGTGGTGGGCGGCCTGGTGGGGGCCGGCGCCCTCGGCTACGACGTCGTGGCCGGATTCTCGCAGGGACAGCTGTACGGCAAGGGGCTCGCGGCGGGACTGGCCATCGTCCTGCTCGGAGTCATGTTCGACCGGATCACTCAGGCCGCGGCGCGCCGCACCCGGGCATAAGGAGCACGACACCATGGCAAGACACTGGCGAGCCGGCGCGGCCGGCCTGGCCGTCCTCGGCCTCACCCTCACGGCCTGCTCGGGGGCGAAGGTCGGCGACAGCACCTCCGCGGGCGCGAAGTCCTCGGGCGGCAAGTGCGGCACCTTCAACCTGGCCGTCAACCCGTGGGTCGGCTACGAGGCGGACGCGGCGGTCGTGGCGTACGTCGCGCAGCACGACCTGGGCTGCACCGTCACCAAGAAGGACCTGAAGGAGGAGATCGCCTGGCAGGGCTTCGGGACCGGCGAGGTCGACGCGGTCCTGGAGAACTGGGGCCACGACGATCTGAAGAAGAAGTACATCACGAGCCAGAAGACGGCCGTCGAGGCCGGCTCGACCGGCAACAAAGGCGTCATCGGCTGGTTCGTGCCGCCGTGGCTGGCCAAGGCGCACCCGGACATCCTCGACTGGAAGAACCTCGACAAGTACGCCGACGAGTTCAAGACGTCCGAGTCCGGCGGCAAGGGCCAACTGCTGGACGGCGACCCGTCGTACGTCACCAACGACGCGGCCCTGGTCAAGAACCTGAGGCTGAACTTCAAGGTGGTGTACGCGGGCAGCGAGACCGCGCTCATCCAGGCGTACCGGACGGCCGAGAAGAACAAGCAGTGGATGATCGGCTACTTCTACGAGCCGCAGTGGTTCATGTCCGAGGTGCCCCTGGTCAAGGTCAACCTCCCGAAGTACACGACGGGCTGCGACACCGACGCGGCGAAGGTGGCCTGCGACTATCCCCTCTACGACCTGGACAAGATCGTCAGTGCGCAGTTCGCCAAGTCGGGCAGCCCGGCGTACGGCCTGGTGAAGAAATTCCACTGGACCAACGACGACCAGAACACCGTCGCCCGGTACATCGCGCAGGACAAGATGTCGGACGACGCGGCGGCCAAGAAGTGGGTCGACGCGAACCGCGACAAGGTCGATGCCTGGCTCAAGTAGCACGGGCGGGAAAGGGCCGAACGGACCAGCCCGGCAGGCGGTGCGCACCCATGCGCACCGCCTGCCGGGCGCTGTCGTGTTCCCGCCCGTGATCAGGCCGTTTTCCGACGTCACCGGCCCCTTGACACCCCTCCTCGACGCCGGGCACATTGAGTTGCGCAGCCTGAATCGCGTTGCGCAGAAAGCAACTGAATCGGTCTCAAGTTCGGAGGTTGGGCGATGGCGGGACCCCGAGTGGTGATCATCGGAGCGGGCGTCGTGGGAGCGGCCCTGGCGGACGAGGTCTCCGCACGCGGCTGGACCGAAGTGACCGTGGTCGACCAGGGCCCCCTCCCGGCCACCGGGGGCTCCTCCTCGCACGCCCCCGGCCTGGTCTTCCAGACGAACCCCTCGAAGACGATGACGGAGCTGGCCCGCTACACCGTCGAGAAGTTCTGCTCCCTCGACGTCGACGGAGAGCCCTGCTTCCTCCAGGTCGGCGGCCTCGAAGTGGCGACCGGCCCCGAGCGACTCGCCGAGCTGCACCGCCGGCACGGCTGGATCACCGCGTGGGGCATCGAGTCCCGCCTGCTGAGCCCGGACGAGTGCGTCGAGCAGCACGCGCTGGTCAACCGGGACCGGGTGCTCGGCGGTCTGCTCGTCCCCACCGACGGACTCGCCAAGGCCGTCCTCGCCGTCGAGGCGCAGATCCGCCGGGCCACCGAACGCGGCGTGCGCTTCCTCGCCCGCCACGAGGTCCTCGACATCCGGCAGAGCGCGGGCCGCGTCACCGGCGTCGTGACCGACCAGGGCGAGATCCCCGCCGACATCGTCGTGTGCTGCGCCGGCATCTGGGGGCCGAAGATCGCCCGCATGGCGGGGATGAACCTGCCGCTCACCCCGCTCGCCCACCAACTCGCCTGGACCGGCCCGATACCGGCGCTGAAGGGCCAGACCGAGGAGGCGGTCCGCCCGATCCTGCGCCACCAGGACGCCGACCTCTACTACCGCGACCGCTTCGAGGGCCTCGGCATCGGCTCCTACGGACACCGCCCCATGCCGGTCTCCGCCGACGACATCCTCTCCGTGGACGAGGCCGAGCAGATGCCCTCGGTCCTGAAGTTCACCGAGGACGACTTCGCGGACGCCTGGACCGAGACGCAGTCCCTCCTCCCGGCGACCCGTGAGGCCGAGGTCGAGGAGGGCATCAACGGCCTGTTCTCCTTCACCACCGACGGCTACCCGCTGCTCGGCGAGTCCCCGGACGTCAAGGGTTTCTGGGTCGCCGAGGCGGTCTGGGTCACCCACTCCGCGGGCGTCGGCCGCGCCGTCGCCGAATGGCTGGTCGACGGCCACTGCTCCTCCTTCGACCTGCACGAGTGCGACGTCAACCGCTTCGAGCCGCACCAGCTCTCCCCGGAGTACGTCCTGGCCCGCGACTGCCAGAACTTCGTCGAGGTCTACGACATCCTCCACCCCCTCCAGCCGTCCGGGAAACCGCGCCCGATCCGCACCAGCCCCTTCCACGCCCGCCAGCAGCAGCACGGCGCCTTCTTCCTGGAGGCGAACGGCTGGGAGCGCCCGCAGTGGTACGAGGCCAACGCGGGCCTGGTGGAGGGCCGTTCGATCCCCACCCCGGGCGACTGGGCCGCCCGGTACTGGTCGCCGATCGTCGGCGCCGAGGCCCAGGTCACCCGCGAGAGCGTCGCGATGTACGACATGACCGCCCTCAAGCGCCTGGAGGTCAGCGGCCCCGGCGCCGCCGACTTCCTGGAGGGCCTGGTCACCGGCAAGGTCGCCAAGTCCGTCGGCTCGGTGACGTACACGCTGCTGCTCGACCACGACGGCGGCATCCGCAGCGACATCACCGTCGCCCGCCTCGCCCCGGACCGTTTCCAGATCGGCGCCAACGGCAACCTCGACCTCGACTGGTTCACCCGCCACCTGCCCGCCGACGGCAGGGTCCAGGTCCGCGACATCACCGCCGGCACCTGCTGCATCGGCCTGTGGGGCCCGCTCGCCCGGGACGTCCTCCAGCCCCTCACCGACGCGGACTTCAGCAACGAGGGCCTGAAGTACTTCCGCGCCAAGCACGCCTACATCGGCAGCGTCCCGGTGACCGCGATGCGCCTGTCGTACGTCGGTGAGCTGGGCTGGGAGCTGTACACCACCGCCGACCAGGGCCAGAAGCTGTGGGACACCCTGTGGGCGGCGGCCGAGCCGCTCGGCGGCGTCATCGCCGGCCGCGGCGCCTTCAACAGCCTCCGCCTGGAGAAGGGCTACCGCTCCTTCGGCACCGACATGACCTACGAGCACGACCCCTACGAGGCCGGCGTCGGCTTCGCCGTCAAGCTCGACAAGGGCGACTTCATCGGCAGGTCCGCGCTGGAACGCCGCACGGCGGACGTACGACGCAGGCTGACCTGCCTCACCATCGGCGACCCGCGCTCGGTCGTCATGGGCAAGGAGCCGGTGTACGACGGCGAGCGCGCCGTCGGCTACGTCACCAGCGCCGCCTACGGCTACACCATCGGCAAGGGCATCGCCTACGCCTGGCTCCCGGCCGACCTCGCCGTCCCCGGCACCACGGTGCACATCGGCTACTTCGACCGGCGCGTCGAGGCGGTCGTGGCCGAGGAGCCGCTGTTCGATCCGACCATGTCCCGCCTTCGTGGCTGAGCGCTGGAAGGAGCACCGCGCGTGACCGCACAACTCCTCGACGGCAGGGCGACCGCCGCCGCCATACGTCGCGAACTCGCCGATCGCGTAGGCAAGTTGACTGCCCTCACGGGACGCGCCCCGGGCCTCGGCACCGTCCTCGTCGGCGACGACCCCGGCAGCCACGCCTACGTCGCGGGAAAGCACCGCGACTGCGCGCAGGTGGGCATCGCCTCGCTGCGCCGCAGCCTGCCCGCCGACGCCACCCAACGCCAGGTCGAGGACGTCGTCGACGAACTCAACGCCGATCCGGCCTGCACCGGCTACATCGTCCAGCTCCCGCTCCCGCGCCACCTGGACGCGAACGCCGTCCTCGCGCGCATGGACCCCGCCAAGGACGCCGACGGACTCCACCCGGTCAACCTCGGGCGACTCGTCCTCGGCGTCGACGCCCCCCTGCCCTGCACCCCGCGCGGCATCGTGGAACTGCTGCGCCGCTACGAGGTCCCGCTGGCCGGAGCACGCGTCTGCGTGGTCGGACGCGGCATCACCGTCGGCCGGCCGATCGGGCTGCTGCTCACCCGCCGCTCCGAGAACGCCACCGTCACCCTCTGCCACACCGGAACCAAGGGCCTGGCCTGGCACGTACGCGAGGCGGACATCGTCGTCGCGGCGGCCGGCTCGCCGGGACTGATCACCAAGGACATGCTGCGCCCCGGCGCGGCCGTCCTGGACGTCGGCATCACCCGAACCGACCAGGGCCTGGTCGGTGACATCCACCCGGAGGCCGCCGAGGTCGCCGGACGGCTCGCGCCGATGCCCGGGGGAGTGGGACCCATGACCCGGGCGATGCTGCTCGCCAACGTCGTCGAGGCCGCCGAGAGGAACGCGAACCCCGCATGAACGCGCTGAACACCCCCCTGGCCGAGCTGGACCCCGAGGTCCACGACGCGCTCCGGGCCGAACTGCACCGCCAGCAGTCCACCCTGGAGATGATCGCCTCCGAGAACTTCGCGCCCACCGCCGTGATGGAGGCCCAGGGCTCGGTCGCGACCAACAAGTACGCCGAGGGCTACCCCGGCCGCCGCTACTACGGCGGCTGCGAACACATCGACGTCACCGAGAAGTTGGCCATCGAACGCGTCAAGTCCCTCTTCGACGCCGGCTTCGCCAACGTCCAGCCGCACTCCGGCGCCCAGGCCAACACCGCCGTGTTCTTCGCCCTGCTGAAGCCCGGCGACACGATCCTCGGCCTCGACCTCGCGCACGGCGGCCACCTCACCCACGGCATGCGCATCAACTACAGCGGCAAGATGCTCAACGTCGTGCCGTACCACGTCTCCGGGACGGACCACCTCGTGGACATGGACGAGGTGGAGCGGCTCGCCAAGGAGCACCGCCCGAAGATGATCATCGCGGGCTGGTCGGCGTACCCGAGGCAGCTGGACTTCGCGGCGTTCCGCCGGATCGCCGACGAGGTCGGCGCCCTCCTCATGGTCGACATGGCGCACTTCGCGGGCCTGGTCGCCGCCGGACTGCACCCGAGCCCCGTCCCGCACGCCCACGTCGTCACCACCACCACGCACAAGACGCTCGGCGGTCCCCGTGGCGGCGTCATCCTCACCAACGACGCCGACCTCGCCAAGAAGCTCAACTCGGCCGTGTTCCCCGGGATGCAGGGCGGCCCGCTGGAGCACGTCATCGCCGCGAAGGCGGTCTCGTTCAAGGTCGCGGCATCGCCGGAGTTCGCCGAACGGCAGGCCCGCACGCTCGCCGGCGCCCGCATCCTCGCCGAACGCCTGACGCGGCCCGACGCGGCGGCGGCCGGAGTGCGCGTGCTGACGGGCGGCACCGACGTCCACCTCGTCCTCGTGGACCTGCGCGACTCCGCACTCGACGGCAAGCGCGCCGAGGACCTCCTCCACGAGATCGGCATCACCGTCAACCGCAACGCCGTCCCCTTCGACCCGCGCCCGCCGATGGTCACCTCCGGGCTGCGCATCGGCACTCCGGCGCTCGCCACCCGTGGCTTCACCGAGGCGGACTTCACCGAGGTCGCCGACGTGATAGCCCTGGCCCTCCAGCCCGAGCCGGACGTGGCCGCACTGCGCGCCCGCACCGAGGCGCTGGCCGCCAAGCACCCGCTCTATCCGCACCTCTCCGGCCCTTCAGGAGACACCCGATGAGCCCCCGCACCCCCGGCGCCGACCTGCCCGACCACCCGGACTTCCTCTGGCGCACCCCCGAGCCCAAGCGGTCGTACGACGTGGTGATCGTGGGCGGCGGCGGACACGGCCTCGCCACCGCCCACTACCTGGCGAAGAACCACGGCATCACCGACGTCGCGGTCCTGGAGAAGGGCTGGCTCGCGGGCGGCAACATGGCCCGCAACACCACGATCATCCGCTCCAACTACCTGTGGGACGAGAGCGCGGGCATCTACGAACACGCGTTGAAGCTGTGGGAGGGGCTGGAGGAGGAGCTCGACTACCCGATCCTCTTCTCCCAGCGCGGTGTGCTGAACCTCGCCCACAGTCTCCAGGACGTCCGCGACAGCGTGCGCCGGGTCGAGGCCAACCGGCTGAACGGCGTCGACGCCGAATGGCTCGACGCCGAGCAGGTCAAAGAGGTCTGCCCGATCGTCAACACCTCGCCCGACGTGCGCTATCCGGTCCTCGGCGGCACCTACCAGCCCCGCGCCGGCATTGCCAAGCACGACTACGTGGCCTGGGGCTTCGCCCGCTCCGCGGACGCCGCCGGCATCGACATCATCCAGAACTGCGAGGTCACCGGCCTCGACGTGGTGGGCGGCCGGGTGGTCGGGGTGCGGACCACGCGGGGCCCGATCGCGGCGGGCAAGGTGGCCCTGTGCTCGGCCGGCCACACCTCGGTCCTCGCCGCCATGGCCGACATCGAACTCCCCCTCCAGAGCCACCCGTTGCAGGCCCTCGTCTCCGAACTGCTGGAGCCCGTGCACCCGACCGTGGTGATGTCCAACGCGGTCCACGTGTACGTCAGCCAGGCGCACAAGGGCGAGCTGGTGATGGGCGCGGGCATCGACGCGTACAACTCCTACACCCAGCGCGGCGCGTTCCACGTCATCGAGGAGCAGATGGCCGCCGCCCTGGAGCTCTTCCCGGTGTTCGCCCGCGCCCATGTGCTGCGCACCTGGGGCGGCATCGTCGACGTCAGCCCCGATGCCTCGCCCGTCGTCGGCCTCAGCCCGGTCCGCAACCTCTACCTCAACTGCGGCTGGGGAACGGGCGGTTTCAAGGCCACCCCCGGCGTCGGCTGGGTGTACGCCCACACCATCGCCCACGACTCACCGCACACGCTGAACGCCCCGTTCTCGCTCGACCGTTTCACCACCGGCGCGCTCGTCGACGAGCACGGCGCCGCCGCCGTGGCCCACTAGGGAGGCCGACCATGCTGCTGATCTCCTGCCCGTGGTGCGGGCCCCGCGACGAGGCCGAGTTCCACTACGGCGGCCAGGCCCACGTCCCCTACCCCGAGGACCCTGCTGCCCTCGGCGACGAGGAGTGGGCGCGCTACCTCTTCTTCCGCGACAACCCCAAGGGCCCCTTCGCCGAACGCTGGAACCACGCGGCGGGCTGCCGCAAGTGGTTCAACGCGGTGCGGGACACGTCGACCAACGAGATCCTGGCGGTGTACCGGCCGAGGGAGGAGCGCCCGGAGCGGCTGGAGCCGCGCCCGGTGACCTCTCACCCGGCCCCGGCCGTGCCGGCCCGCCCGGCCACCGAGGCCGTGGCCCCTGCTGAGCCGAGCCGGGCTCTGGATGCGGCGCCCCCGGCACGGCTCGCGGGTCAACCCCACCGCCTCGCCACCGGCGGCCGCATCGACCGCGCCACCCCCCTCACCTTCACCTTCGACGGCACCGAGTACCAGGGCTACCGCGGCGACACCCTCGCCTCCGCCCTCCTCGCCAACGGCGTCATCACGGCGGCGACCAGCATCCGGCTCGGCCGCCCGCGCGGCATCTTCTCGGCCGGTGTCGAGGAACCCAACGCCGTCGTCCAGATCGAGGCCCCCTTCCCCGAGCCCATGCTCGCCGCCCCGGCCGTCGAACTGTACGACGGCCTGGTCGCGAGCAGCCTGCCCGGCCAGGGACGCCTCGCCACCGAACCCGACCCTGCCCGCTACGACGCCGTGCACGCACACTGCGACCTGCTGGTCGTCGGCGCCGGCCCGGCCGGTCTCGCGGCGGCCGCCGCGGCAGCCGACAGCGGCGCCCGCGTCATCCTCGCCGACGACCAGCCGGAACCCGGCGGGAGCCTGCTCGGCACCGGGGAGCACCTCGACTGGGTCGAGGCGACACGCGCACGGCTCGACGCCGCCCCCGAGGTGCGCGTCCTCGCCCGCACCACCGTCTTCGGCCACTACGACGACAACCACGTCCTCGCCGTCGAGCGGCGCACCAACCACCTGGGCGCCGACGCCCCGGCGAACGTCTCCCGCGAACGCGTCTGGCGGATCCGCGCCCGGCGCGTCGTCCTCGCCACCGGCGCCCACGAACGCTTCCTGGCCTTCGGCGACAACGACCGGCCCGGCGTGATGCTGGCCGCCTCGGCCCGGACGTATCTGCACCGGTACGCCGTCGTGCCGGGCCGGCACGCCGTCGTGTTCACCACCAACGACAGCGCCTACGCCGCCGCGCTCGACCTGGCGGCGGCCGGAGTGGACATCGCGGCGATCGTCGACACCCGGCCCGAGCCGGGCCAGTGGGCCGAGCGCGCCCGGTCCGCCGGAATCGAGGTGCTGGCCGGACACGCGGTCACCGGTACCGAGGGCGCGGACCGTCTCACCGCCGTCACCGTCGCCCCGTACGCGCAGGAGCCCACGGGCCGGCGGGAGTTCGCCGTCGACCTCCTCCTGGTCTCGGCCGGCTGGAACCCGGTGGCGCACCTGTACAGCCAGGCGGGCGGCAAGCTCCGGCACGACGACGTGCTCGGCGCGTTCGTCCCCGACCACTGCCGTCAGGCGGTCGAGGTGACGGGCAGCGCGAACGGGACCTTCGACCTCGCGGCGGTCCTCGCGCAGGGCGCGGCGGCCGGCGCCCGCGCGGTCGGGGCGGAGGGCCAGCCCGCCGGGGCGCCCGCCCTCCCGGCCGTCGCCACCGCGCCGTGCACCCCGCCCATGCAGGTCTTCACCGTGCCCACCGCCGCCGGCGCCCCCCGCTTCGTCGACCTCCAGCGTGACGTCACGGTGGACGACCTGGCGCGGGCCACCGGGGCGGGCCTGCACTCGGTCGAGCACACCAAGCGCTACACCACGGCGGGTACGGCAAGCGACCAGGGCAGGACGGGCGGCGTCCTGGCGAGCGGGGTCGTCGCCGAACTCCTCGGCGTCGACATCTCGGCGCTCGGCCTGCCGACCTTCCGGCCGCCGTACACCCCGGTCTCCTTCGCCGCCCTCGCCGGCCGCGACCGCGGCGCGCTGCACGACCCGATCCGTACGACCGCCCTGCACGCGTGGCACGTCGAGCACGGCGCGCTGTTCGAGAACGTCGGCCAGTGGAAGCGGCCCTGGTACTACCCGCGAGACGGCGAGGACAGGGAGGGCGCCGTGCTGCGCGAGTGCCGCGCCGCCCGCGAGGGCGTGGCCTTCATGGACGCCTCCACGCTCGGCAAGATCGACCTACAGGGCCCGGACGCCGCCCGCTTCCTCGACCTGCTCTACACCAACATGATGAGCACCCTGAAGACGGGCATGATCCGCTACGGCGTGATGTGCCGCCCGGACGGCATGGTCTTCGACGACGGCACCGTCATCCGGCTGGCCCAGGACCGCTTCCTCGTCACCACCACGACCGGCAACGCGGCGGCCGTCCTGGACTGGATGGAGGAGTGGCTCCAGACCGAGTGGCCCGACCTGCGGGTGCACTGCACGTCGGTGACCGAGCAGTGGGCCACCGTCGCCCTGGTCGGCCCCAGGTCCCGCGCGGTCCTCGGCTCGCTCGCACCCCAACTGGCCGTATCCAACGACGACTTCCCGTTCATGGCCTGGCGTGACACGAACGTCGCCGGCATCGGGGCCCGGGTCTGCCGGATCAGCTTCTCCGGCGAACTCGCCTACGAGATCAACGTGTCGCCGTGGCACGCCCTCGCGCTGTGGGAGGCGCTGTACGAGGCGGGCGCCCCGTACGGCATCACCCCGTACGGCACCGAGACCATGCATGTCCTGCGCGCCGAGAAGGGCTACCCGATCGTCGGCCAGGACACGGACGGCACGGTCACCCCGCAGGACCTCGGCATGGGCTGGGCGGTGTCCAAGAAGAAGCGCGACTTCATCGGCAAGCGCTCCTACGCCCGCGCCGACACCGTCCGCCCCGACCGCAAACACCTGGTCGCCCTGCTCCCCGACGACAGCGGTGTCCTCCTCCCCGAAGGCACCCAACTGGTCGCCGAGAGCGAACTGCCCGCCCCGCCCGTGCCGATGCTCGGCCACGTCACCTCCAGCTACCGCAGCGCGGCGCTCGATCGGACCTTCGCGCTCGCCCTGGTCAAGGGCGGCCGGGACCGTATCGGCGAACGCCTCTACGCACCCGTCGGCGACCGGCTGTTCCCGGTGACAGTCGCCAGTCCCGTCCTCTACGACCCCGAGGGAGCCCGCCGCGATGGCTGACACCGCCCCGACCGCCCGGCCGCGCAGCCCCCTTGCGCATGCCGCCGACCGCCTGGCGGACGTGACGCGCACCTCCGCAGGCGCGATCCGGCTGGCCGAACTGCCCTTCCTGGCCCAGGTGAACGTCCGTCTCGACGCCAAGAGCCCGGCGGCGGACGCCGTGGGGCTCGCGCTCGGGCTCCCCCTGCCACTGGAACCCAACACGGTCGTCCGCCGGGGCGAGTTGACCGTGGTGTGGCTCGGCCCGGACGAGTGGCTGGTCGTGGGACAGCCCGGGGCCCAGAAGGAGTTGGAGGGCAGGATCCGCGCGGCGGCGGGGGACGAACACGTGTCGGTGACCGACGTCTCCGCCCAGCGCACCACCCTCCTGGTCACCGGCCCCCGCGCCCGCGACCTGCTCTCCCACGGCTGTGTGCTGGACCTGCACCCGAGCGCCTTCGGCCCCGGCCGCTGCGCCCAGACCACCCTGGCCCGCGCCCAGGTCCTCCTCGTCGCCCGCGACGAGACCAGGGCGGGCTTCTGGGTCCTGGTGCGCTCCTCCTTCGCCGGCTATCTGACGGAGTGGCTGCTGGACGCGGCCGTCGAATACGGGTGAACGACTCCGCGCCGGCACCTCTGCGGGGCTCAGCCCAGGTACCCCATCCGGTGGCTGATCTCCTGCGCGCCCTTGAGCAGTGTCGGCGCGAGTTCGTGGAGTCGTTCCTCGGTGAAGCGGTACGCCGGCCCCGATGCGCTGAGGGCGGCGATGACCTCGCCGTCGCGGGAGCGGATCGGGGCCGCAATGGCGTGCAGGCCGATCTCCAGCTCCTCCAGCGTCACCGCGTAGCCGCGCTCGCGCGCCTCGGTGAGGTTCTTCTCCAGCTTCGCCCTCGCGGTCAGGGTGTGCGGCGTCAGCTTCCGCAGGCCGGCCGCCGCGAGCACCCGGGCGCGCGCCTCCGTCGGCAGATGGGCCAGCAGGATCTTGCCGCTCGACGTGGCGTGCACCGGGGTGAGCTGGCCGACCCAGTTGTGTGTGCCGACCGCGCCGGGGCCGCGCACCTGGTAGAGGTTGACCGCGTAGTGCTCCTGGAGGACGGCGATGTTGACGGTCTCGCCGATCTCCTCTATCAGCCGCTCGCACACGGCCCGGCCCTGCTGGGTGACGTCGAGACGGCCCGTGACCGCGCCCGCGAGGCGCACGATCCCGAAGCCCAGCCGGTACTTGCCCCGTTCGGCCGTCTGCTCGACCAGGCCGCGTGCCTCAAGTGCGCCGAGCAGGCGGAACGCGGTCGACTTGTGGACGTCGATCTCGGCGGCGACCTCGCTGACACCCGCCTCGCCGCGCTGGGCGAGGATCTCCAGGACGCTGACGGCACGGTCGACGGACTGCACCCCGTTCACAGCGGGGCCTGTTGCTTCGCCATCTGCTGTGTAGTTGCTCATGGCGCAACTATACGCAGCGACGTCCCGGTGTCCCGCCCTTGAGACGAAGGCATACCACGGCACAGTACTGTCCGTACTGCCCGCGGCGCCCTCGGTCCGTGGTTGCGGTGTGCGCCGCCGCCCTTCCCGTCAGCGGAAGACGACCGTGCAGCGGCCGTTGACCAGTACGCGGCTCTCGCTGTGCCACTCCACGGCGCGGGCGAGCACCTGGGCCTCGACGTCACGGCCGAGGGCGACCAGTTCGTCCGGGGCATGCCTGTGGTGCACACGGACGACGTCCTGCTCGATGATCGGGCCCTCGTCGAGGTCGGGCGTGACGTAGTGCGCCGTGGCCCCGACGAGCTTGACGCCGCGCTGGTGCGCCTGGACGTACGGCTTCGCCCCCTTGAAGCTCGGCAGGAAGGAGTGGTGGATGTTGATGGCCCGGCCGTCGAGCTTCTTGCACAGGTCGTCGGAGAGGATCTGCATGTACCGGGCGAGGACCACGAGGTCGATGTCCAGTTCGTCGACGAGCCGGAGCAGCCGGGCCTCCGCCTCCGCCTTGGTCTGTGGTGTCACCGGGATGTGGTGGAAGGGGATGCCGTAGTTCCGGGCCAGCGGTTCGACGTCGCGGTGGTTGGAGACGATCGCCGGGATCTCGATGTTGAGCGCGCCCGTGGACGTGCGGAAGAGCAGGTCGTTCAGGCAGTGGCCGAACTTCGAGACCATGACCAGCGTGCGGGTCGGGGTCGAGGCGTCGTGCAACTGCCACGTGATCCGGTACGCCTCGGCGACCGGCCCGAAACCGGTGCGCAGATCCTCCAGCGAGACGCCCGGATCCGAGACGTCGAAGTGCACCCGCATGAAGAAGCGGTCCTGGAGCCGGTCGTCGAACTGCTGGCTCTCCAGGATGTTGCCGGAGCGGGTGACGAGGAAGGAACTCACGGCGTGGACGAGACCGGCCCGGTCGGGGCACGAAAGAGTGAGGACGAACTCGCGGCCGGGCTGCGGTCGAGGGGACATGACATCCTCCCTTGGTGCGCTATGCGCAACGAAGCGGGTGATACGCAACATGGTCCGGCGTGAGGGGTCGACTGGTCAAGAGTGCCGTTCTTATTGCGCATCAGGTTTCGTCACGTGCAACGGGTGGATCTCACGATGTTCGACAGGGAGGCCCTCCTCCTGAGGTGCGGCCTCCTGCGCCGTACGCCCGCGCAGGGCCGTCACCACCAGTACGGCCGAGAACAGGGCCGCCGCACCGCACACCACGAACCCGATCGAGTAGCCGTGCCCCAGGGCGTCGAGGGCGTACGAACGGGCTGCACCCGGCGGGGTGTCGGCGGGGACGGAGTTCAGGGCGAGGGGGCCGCCCTCTGCGAGCACCCCGTGCGCCGCCGCCTTCGACTCCGGGTTCAGCGACGACGAGGCGCCCAGCGAGGACGTCACCCGGGACGCCGCCTGGCTCAGCGCGACCGCGCCGATGACCGCCGGGCCGAGGGTGAAGCCGAAGTCGCGCAGCAGGTTGGTCGCCGCGCTCGCCATGCCCGCGAGCGGGAGCGGCACCGTGTTGACGGCGGTCGCGGTGATCGACGACACCGTGAACGCGAAGCCGATGCCGACGAGCCCGAGCGGCAGGATCAGCGAGGTCAGGGCCCGGTCGCCGACGTCGAGCCCCGCGGCCAGGAAGTCGCCCGCCGCGAGCAGTGCCAGACCGGCGGTGAGCAGCGCCCGCGCGGGCAGCCGGTGCAGCAGTCGCGAGGTCAGCGGGGTGAGCAGCGGTGTGATGCCGTTGAGCAGCAGGAACGCGAAGGAGGCGCGCATCGGGCTCTGGTGCTGGACGGGGCCGAGCCGGATGCTGGTCGCGTACGCCGTGCCCAGGAAGCTGAACATGCCCACGACCGCGACCGCCGACGCGATGGCGAAGGAGCGGTTGCGGAACAGGTCCAGGCGCAGCAGCGGGGAGCGGGCCCGGCTCTCGGCGACCACGAACAGGCCCACGAACACCGCTGCGATCACGAACGCCACGACCACCGGAGCCGAACCCCAGCCGTCGGCCGGCCCCTGGATGACGGCGTACAGCAGGGCGAACAGACCGACGCCGATGGCGATCTGACCGCCCACGTCCAGCGAACGCCCCTCCGGCGAGCGGGAGTTGGCCGCGAGCCACCGGCTCACCAGCGCGCTGACCGCGGCCAGCGCGGCGACCACCACGAACGCCGAGCGCCATGAGCCGTAGGTGCCGGTGATCCCGCCGAGCAGCGGGGCGAGGAAGCCGCCCGCGGACAGGCTGGAGGCCCAGAGCGCGATGGAGCGGGCACGCTCGGCGCCGGTGTGCGTACCGGCCGCGATCATGGCGAGCGAGGTGGGGAAGAGCGCGGCCGCACCGAGACCGGCCAGCGCCTGGCCCACCCTCAGCTGATGGACGCCGGCGGCGCTCGCGGCGACGACCTCACCCGCGCACACCAGCGCGGCGCCGCCGACGAGGAGGCGTTTGCGGCCGAAGAGGTCGCCCAGTACACCGAAGGTGAGTTCGAGGACGGCGACGGGGAGCAGGAACGCATCGGATATCCAGGTCAGTTGGGAGCCGACCGGGTGGAGGTGCTCCTGGAAGAGCCCGTTGAGGGTGGCGGGTATCGCGAGGCCGATCTGGGCGAGGCAGACCGCGAGACAGCCGGCGACGAGCGTGCCGACGGGCAGGGACGCACGGGGGAGGGACGTACGGGGGAGGGACGTGTGCGGGGCGGCGGATGCGTCGGACATGAGCGGGGTCCCAACGTCAGTGGCGGGCGGGGTGCACGGGCCGGTCGCGGCCGACCGTGAGCGGTGCGGGGCGGAACGGGACGTACGCCGCCCCGTCCAGGCCGAGTGCGGTGGCGGACCGCTGGAGCGCGGCCGGGCTCGCGGCGTCGTCCCAACGGCCGGCGCTGACGCGGTGTTCGAGGGCGTGCAGGGCGGCCACGGTCTCGGCGGTCGTGAACGTGCAGTGGCCCTGGCGCTCGACGTACGCCTGCCGCAGCAGCGCGCCGGCCCCGGCCGTGCGCACCCGGTCGCCGAACCGCCGCTCCTGTTCGACCGGGACCAGGTTGTCGGCGATCGTGTGCACGTCCAGCAGCGGCACGCCGAGCCCCTGCCCGGCGGAGGAGCTGCGCTGTGCGGCACGGACCGCGGCGGGGTCCGCGGTGACCGAGGCGTCCCGGGTCAGGGCGGCGAGGTCGGCGCGCAGGTCGAGCCCGGCCGCCCGGTACAGCGCGCGGACCTGCGGCGCGTGCACGGATCCGGCGAGCAGGCTCGCGTAACTGACGCCCTGGTTCCAGGAGTTGTCGCCGCCGACGGACCGCTCGACGGCGTACCGGCCGCCCTCGACGAACGCCAGGATGCCCTGCGCGAACCAGGCGTACTGCTGCCGTTCCTGGCCCGCCCAGTCGGTCGGCGCGGGCCGGTCCTGCCCGGGTGCCCAGGCGGGCAGGTTGAGGAAGGCTGCGGCCAGCGCGATCCGGGCCCGGCCCCGCGGGGTGGCCTGGGCGGCGGTGACGGCGTCGGTGAGCCTCTGGGCGGTCGCGGCCGCGGCGTCGGCGGACCCGAACCGGACGAGGCCGACGTCCTGCCCCGGCAGGAGCAGCCGGGCGATGGTGTACTCGGCGTCGAGCTGGTAGTTGTCGAGGTCCGTGCCGCCCGCGACCAGACCGCACAGCCCGAGCGCGCCGTCGACGCGGCCGGCGCCGTCGCGGGCGATCTGCGCGTTGACCAGCCCGCCCATGGACTGGCCGACGGCGAGGGTGCGGCGCGGGGTGCCGATCTTCGCGCTGACGGCGTCGAGCGTGCCGAACTGATCGTGTTCGGCGCTGTTCAGGGCCCACATCGAGCCGTGGGGGTCGTACGACGACCCGGCCAGCGCATACCCCTCGGTGAGCAGTTCGGCGCGTACGGCGTCGGAGGGCGCGTCGTTGGCGACGACGGGGCCAAAGCCGTGGCTGAACAGCAGCAGCGTGCCGTTCCAGCGGGCGGGGACGTCAGCGACCCAGGCTGCGCCGTCGGAGAGCGTGCCGGTGAGGTGACCGGCGGTCCCCGTGTCCGCCCGGGCGGCGTGCGCGGGCGAGGCGGCGAGGGCCGCGGACGCGAGCGTGGCCAGCGCGGCGAGGGCCACCCGCAGGCGGGTCCGGGAGGCGCGGGGCCGGGGACGGGACGTGCGGGGCGGGGTACTGGCGCGCATGGGTGGGCTCCTTCTGGGCGGCGGCGGAGCGGGTCCCGGACGGATGTCCAGATGCTCAGTGCACTGAACGACGCGGGGTGTCAGGAATGTAGGGCGGATTTCTTGCGGCCGTCAATGCAATGCACAACATCACTTGAGGAAGGAGCGCACGACGCCGTGCGGCACGTGCGCCCGACGGGAACGCCGCTACGCCACGGGAAGGGTCTCGATGAGCCGGCGCGCCGCGTCCCGGGCGGGCGTCTCCAGGCGGGCGTGCACCGCACGGAACGTCTTCTCGGCCTGGGCCGCGGGCCAGTCGGCGGGCAGGTGCTGCACGGGCAGCCGGGGGTCGGCGCGGATGACCTGAAGCCATTCGGCGGTCAGCCGGAGGCGCAGCGCGAGAGCCTCCTCGGCGGCCAGGTGCGCTCCGCCCGAGGCGTACGGTCGCCAGGCCTCGTCGAACTCCCGGTAGCAGGCGGCCAGTTGGGCCAGGTCCCAGGTCTCGTCGATCATCCCGGCGATGTCCGTGCCGGCGTCCGCGTTGGCACGGAAGACCTTGACGTGCGCGGCCAGGCCCAGCTCGCCGACGATCTCGGAGACGTCGACCTCACCCGGCGCGATCCACAGCCCGCTGAACAGTGTGCCGAAGCCCGCCCAGGTCAACTGCGCGCGCAGATCGTGCCGTTGGCGCTGCCACGACTCCGGCAGCGAGAACCCGAGCAGCGTCCAGGTCCCGTCCCAGTCCCGGTTGACCGCCCCCGTGTGCCAGATGCGCCGCTCCCCGTCACGCAGGACCGCCTCGGAACGGTCGGTGAGCCCGATGTACGTCCGCCGGCCCTGCCGCCGCCGGCTCAGCAGCCCGCGCCCGGCCATCCGGCTGAGCATGGACCGGGTGGCCTGCTCCCCGACACCGGCCCGGCGGAACACCTCGATGACACTCCCCGTGTACACGCACACCCCACGCCCCAGCACCTCGTCACCGAGGAAGCTGAGCAGCAGGGACTGGGGGCGGGGGACGGGAGCGGTCACGTGGACACAGTACGAGACGGCCGCCGACCGGAGCAGCCGCTGGAGGCTCCGTACCTTCGGGCCATGACGCACGAGACGGAAGTCCCGGTGGGACCGTGAGCGGATGGTGGACCTGTCTGGACGAGCGGACCCGCCGGGAGGTCGACGCGCGGGTGCTGGGCGACCGCCGGTTCGCGGCGGTCACGACCGTCTGGGCGGCGCTGCGTCCGCTCGGGCTGGGCGTGCACGAGGCGGAACAGGTGGTCCACGCGCGCTACGCGGCGCTCGGCGACCGTGTGCGGCCCACCCCGCCCGATCCGCTCGACGTACCCTCACTCGCCGCTCGCGTCGCCGCCCATCGGGGCCGGGCCGTCGCGATCGAGGCGATCTGGGACGGCGACACCGTCCACGACTGGTTCGTCGTCCTGGTCGCGGTCCTGGAGGACCCGTCCGGAGAGGGTCCTCTCGCGACGGTCTACCGCCGCCGGGGCGGCCCTGCTCCGGGGACGGTCGCCGCGGACGCGGGCCGGGCCCTGGCGGACCACCTCGGCGTGCCGTTCCGCTTCGCCTCCCCGGACGACCCTGACGACGAGGCCCCTCGCCGGCGCGCGACCCCTCGCCCGTCCGAAGAGCCGTGAACACGACGCCGGTCAGCCGACGAGTGAGCGGAACCGCTCGATCGTACGGCGTCGCATCGTGAGGAAGGCGAGCCACGAGCCGTCGGCGTAGTGCAGCCGGAAGCGGGCCATGAGCTGGGTCCGGGGGCGGCGTTCGACCCGGACCGCCCAGGCGCGGGGCACCTCCCAGACAGGGGTGCCGTCCAGGGGCCTGACGAGTCCGACTCGCTGGTCCGTGACGCGCAGCAGCAGCGCGCCTGACGTGTCGGGCATCCCCGCGGCGATGCTGCCGGCCGCGCCGGACTGCGCACCGACGCTGTTGACGAACTGGTTCGCGATGACCCCGCCGACGTTCAGGCCGATGCCCTTGGCGCTCTTGGCGGGTACGACGCTGCCGTACCCCAAGAGCCGCTCGCCGGGAGCCAGTTGATGGAGGGCGGAACGCTCTTGGAGGGCAGACATGCCCATGATCATAGGTGATCGGCGTCGAGGCCGGCGGAGAGCGCGGAGACCGCCGGCCGGAGGTGCCGGTAGCGCGCTGCGATGCCGGAGCGCTCTCCTCCTGCGCGCTGAGAGACAACGCCCAGGTGGAGAGCGGCCACCCGGTCCGCGGCGTACGCGGCGATGACGGCGACCGCGGTCCTGCCCCGTCGACGTCCACCACCGTTCCGTGCGCGAACGCCGCCTCGTCGCTCGCCGGCCAGACCGCGGCGTGCGCGATGGCGTCCGGCGTGCCGACCCGGCCGGCCCGGATGGGGCTCGCCGCCCTCCGGCGCCGGAGGCTGGATCACACCCGGCGAGATCGCGTTGACCCGCACGCCGAGCGGGCCGAACTCCGCGGCCCGCGCGCGCGTGAGCGTCTCCGTGGCCCCCTTGGTGAGCTGTAGAGCGCGCCCAGGGGAACGCCCAGGCGCGCGATCCAGGAGCCGAGGTTGATGATCACCCTGCCGCCGGACTCCGTCATGGCGGGGACCACCGCCGCGGTGAGGAAGAACGGCGCCTTGACGTTGATCGCGTAGACCCTGTCGAACGTCTTCTCGTCGGTGGCGGTCGTGCCGGGGGCGCCGCGCTGCTGGCCGGCGTCCAGGGGGGTGTGGCCATCATGATGTCCACGGGCGGCTCGACCCACCTCAAGGCGGCGCTCGGCACAGGCATCGCCCACCTGCGCGCGACGGCGGGGGAGTCGGGACGGACCTGACGGTCGCCGGCCACCGACGGCGTACCGGCGCGACATGAACCCCCACGGGCGGTGACCGCATCGAGGTGGTCGGGACCGTCCCGCGGTCCGGACGCGCCCCGCCCGTGCCAACGGGCAGCAGATCCTGATCCGGGTGAACAGGCCCGAGCGGTGAGCCCCTTGTCGGCGCCGTCGTCGTAGGTGACCTGGCGGTTCAGGCCGTTCGGGCGCACGAACGTGAACATGCGCATGCAGGACGGGGCCGATCTCGGCCCGGATGTGATCCGCCTCACCCCGCCCCACTCGCGGACCTGGCCGCCAGGGTATCCGCCCCCGACTCCTTCCCGACGACATGTCAGATGTGACCTGCCGGACCCCGCCGTGGATCGCTGTTCAGCGGTGTGTGCCGAGTCACGTATTTCTGGTACCGCATAAGTTGTCTGCATCACAGCGGAAATGTCCCTTTGGTGTCCATGCTCGATGCGGACATCGGCGCCCCAAGTGGAGCCCCTCGGCAACCTCTTGGGCGCGGCGCCCAAAGTGACCCATGACACAGCACTCGTGACATTCCTCCTCCCCCGGGAAGGTGCCCCCTTATGGCCGCTTACCTCTGTCCTCCTGCCGTGATACACGGCGAACACCCCGTGGAGACCAGCCAGATCGTGGCGGAAGTGCGCGAGCGGCACCCGCACGCCGCGTGGGCGCCGCGGATCGACGGCATCGCGGCCGGCACGGGCATCGAAACCCGCGGGTGGATGCTGCCGCTGGAGGCCGCCGTCGCGCCCGGCGACGGCGGTGGCCTGCGGGCTGTCGGCACCGGGGCGGCCCAAGAGGCGCTGGCACGCGACGGGTTCACCCAGCAGGACGTGGACCGCGCGATCGCCGCACTTGAGGCGATACCCGCGCCGCAGACCGTCCAGGAACGCACCGCGCCGGCCTGGGAGGCCGTGCAGTCCTACGGGGAGCGTGCGGCGCGCGGGGCCCTGCAGAGCGCCGGGCTGGACGCCGCGGACATCGACTGCCTGATCACCAGTCACTCCACCACCCCGGCGCTGCCGGGCCTGGACGTCGCCCTGGCCAACAAGCTCCCCCTCCGCAACGACGTGATGCTGCTGCCGGCCACGCAGTGGGCCTGTGTCGCGGGGACCCGCTCCCTGGCACTGGCGGCGGACCTCGTGGCCGCCGACCCCGACCGGGTGGTCCTGGTCGTGATCGCGGAGGCGCTGAGCACGACCTACCAGCCCGCGGACGACACGCTCGAATCCCTGATCGTCCGGTTGCTGTTCGCGGACACCGCGGTCGCCGCGGTGGTCACGGGCCGTCCGAGGCGCGAGTCGACGCTGCGGCTGGACGCCGCCTGGCACCACACCCTGCCCGGCACCCACGACCTGCACCGATTGGAGACGCGGGCGGACGGCACCCACTTCGTGATGGACCGGCGTGGGCCGCGCGCCGTCCAGGAGACGGTCACCGCGATGTGGGAGTGGCTGCGCCTGCGTTACCGGGACGACCCCGACTCCTGGCACCCCGACGTGCTCCTGGCGCACCCCGGCGGGACCCGCGTGCTGGAGTACATGGAGCAGACGATGCCCGACGCGTGGCCGTCGGGGCTGCTGGACTACAGCCGGGACAGCTACACCAGCGGCAACCGCGGAGGCGCCGCCGTGTTCGACATCATGCGGCGGGCGTACGACACCGGGCAGAAGCCGGGCAGTCGCGCCGTCCTGTACGCGGCGGCCCCGGGCTTGACCGCCACCGCCCTGGAAGGCGAGTGGCTGTAGCGCGACCCCGCGCCACCCGCACCACTCGCACCGGCGGACAGGCGGTGCGCATCACATGTCGTACGCCGGTCACCCACCCCACCCCACTCCCCGCCCCGCACCCGCGTCACCTCGCGACTTCCGCCCAGACCACCTTGCCGGTGTCCGTCCACCGCACTCCCCACCGGGTGGTCAGCCTGTGCACGGTCTGCAGGCCGCGACCGCCGTCGTCGAGGAGGCCGCCCCGGCCCAGACGAGGCCTGCCGTTCCCGGTGTCGCCCACCTCGCACAGCAGGCCGTGACCGGCTCTGATCAGCCGTACCGTGATGGGACCGGTGGCGAAGCGCACCGCGTTCGTGACCAGCTCGCTGACCAGCAGCAGCACGTTGTCCCGGGTGTCGGCCCTGGTGCCCCATCGCCGCAGCAGCGCGGAGACCTGCGCGCGGGCACGGGCGGGCGCGTCGTCGCGGGCGGGCAGCCGCCAGGTCGCGGTGTCCCCCTTGCGGTAGCCGATCATCCGCGCGAGCAGCAGGGTCACGTCGTCGCGCTGGTGCGCGGGTGCCAGCGCGGAGACGACGTGCGGTGCGGCCTGCTGCAGGGCGTCCCA
Source organism: Streptomyces sp. NPDC025793 (assembly GCF_055558375.1). Classification (NCBI taxonomy): domain Bacteria; kingdom Bacillati; phylum Actinomycetota; class Actinomycetes; order Kitasatosporales; family Streptomycetaceae; genus Streptomyces; species Streptomyces sp. NPDC025793. The sequence goes on from NZ_JBVHMR010000006.1 coordinate 219,872, forward strand.
GGGGTGCACCGCGGACACGGCGTCCGCCAGCCTGGCGATGCCCTCGTCGATCGACACCGCCGGATCCTCCACCAGGCCGTCGGTGTAGAGGGCGAGCAGCGAGCCCGGGGGTGCGTCGAAGGCGTGCACGTCGAACGGCTCCCGCAGCGCGAACTCGGCGCCCAGGCCGGGGTGCGGGCGGACCACCAGCGGGACCGCGTGCCCCTCGGGGGAGACCAGGACCGGGGGCAGGTGGCCGGCGCTGGACAGCGCCAGGTCGTAGCTGACCGGGTCGTAGAGGGCGATGCAGCAGGTCGACCCGAGGGCGCTGTAGCCGGCCGCCAGCCCGGACTCCGTGTCGTCCAGCAGCGTCACGGTCTCGTCCAGGTGCTCCAGCACCTCGTCGGGCGCCAGTCCCGCGGACAGCAGCGCGCGGGCCTCCATGCTCAGCTGGCCCATGGTGGCCGCGGCGCCCAGGCCGTGCCCGACGACGTCACCGACCACCAGCGCGGTACGGCCGTCCGGCAGCGGAAAGCTGTTCACCCAGTCGCCGCCGACGCCCGCGCTGTCGGGCGTGGCGGGCTGGTAGACGCTGGCGACCTCGATGGTGTCGCCACCGGTCCGCGGCAGCAGTCGGCGCTGTAGCGCCAGCACCTGCGTGTGCTCGCGCTGGTGCTGACGGGCCAGGTCGACGTGGTGGACGGTCCTGGCCACGAGTTCCTGCAGGTCGAACAGCTCGCTGTCGCGGAAGGGGCGGTCCGACCGCCGCCAGACCTCCGCCACGCCCAGCACGACGGGCGGCGCGCTGTCCAGGACCAGCGGTATGCACGCCACACCTGCCGACCGGTCACCGGGCACCAGGGCACGCATCACGCGCGGACTGCCGAGCACCCGCTCGACCGCCGCCCCGTCGGGGATGACGATGGCCTGCGGGGCGTCGGCCCGCCGTATGGCCTGCGCCAGCAGGCGGCTCGCGTCGCCGGGAAGATCGTCGCCCGGAGTCACGTAGCCCTCGGGCCACGCCCGGTCCGGCACCAGTGCCGCCCGTCGTAGCCGGATGCGCCCCTGCGCCCGCTCGGTGACTCCCTCGCCCGTCCACACGGCGAAGTCGAGGTCGACGGCGGCGACGTCTCCCCAGGCCAGCAGGGACTCCGCCAGCGACTGCGCGGTCTCGCCGATGTCCAGCGAGGTGCCGATCGCGGTCTCGGCGGCGTACAGGTGCAGCCTCCTGGCCATGGCGATCACGGAGACGGTCAGGCTTTCCTGGGGCGCCGCTGCGGGCAGGATGCTCAGCGAGACCACCAGCTCCGACCCGTCGCCGCGCCGCAGGCGCTGGATCCGGGCGACGTGCGCCTCACCGGTTTCCAGGACCTGCCGCAACCGCCGTGTGACCGTCGGTACGTCCCCGGGAGGCAGGAGATCGACGAAAGGGCTCCCGGGCACGGCCTCCAGACCCGCGAACACGGGGGCGTCCAGATTGCAGCGGGTGATCCTCAGATCCTCGTCCAGGTTGATCGCGCCGAGAATCCGCTCCTGACCGCCGTCCGCCGTGTCGTCGGGTACACGCCGCCTTGCGGTGCCGTCGCCCTGCGCGCCGGCAGGCCCTGCGGCCGCTGCCGCTCCGCCGCTCGGGAAGTAGCGCCCCAGAGCGCTGCTGACCAGGTCGAACGGCGAAGAGGACGAGGCGGAGGGTGTGGAGTCCATGCGGCTCTCTCGGCAATCCCCGGCGCGGCGCCGGGGCCGTACTCGGACCCGTCCGACGAGGCCCGAGATCCCTGACGGCACACCTCATTGAATAACACCGGGGGCCGCTTCGCCCACATCAGCGGATCACGCCGTGACGGCGGACGGTGCGGAATGCCGCGGCCGATGGGGCGTCAGCCGGTCGCGCTGCCCGCGACCCACTTGCTCCACGGCATGTTCCAGTCGCTGAGCCCGTTGCCCGGGGCCAACGTGGTCTTGTCCGCGGAGTTCTTGACGATCACGACGTCACCGATCATCGAGTTGTCGAAGAACCACGCGGCCGGCTGCCTGTCGTCGCCGCCGCCCTTGACGTCCTTCAGGCCCACGCAGCCGTGGCTGGTGTTGACCTTGCCGAAGATCGAGTCGGCACCCCAGTAGTTGCCGTGGATGAACGTGCCCGAGTCGGTCAGGCGCATGGCGTGCGGTACGTCATTGATGTCGTACGCGGCCGTGCCGTCCTTCTTCGTGAGGCCGACGCTCGCACCGTTCATGTGGATCTGCCGGAACTTCTCGGAGATGACCATCTGACCGTTGTACGTCGGGTGCTCGGGGCTGCCGGACGAGATGGGGATGGTCTTGATCGTCTTGCCGTCCCGTACGACGGTCAGCTGCTTCGTCCTGGCGTCGACGGTGCTGATCTGGCTCCGGCCGATCGTGAACGTGACCGTCTTCCGGATGCCGTGGCTGGTGAGCTTGACGGTGACGGTGGAGCCGGGCTTCCAGTAGCTCTCGGGGCGGAAGTCCAGACGGTTGTCGTTGAACCAGTGACCGACGACCCGCTGGCCGCTGCTGGAGCTGACCTGGATCTTCGACTCCACGGCGGCCTTGTCGCCTACGGCCTTGTCGAAGTCGACCGTCACCGGCATGCCCACGCCGACGGTCGAGCCGTTCTCGGGGGAGAGGTGCCCGATGAAGTCGTTGGCCGGGGAGACCGTGGTGATCGTGGCGTTCCCGGTGACGGGGCGGCCCTTGGCGTCCGCAGCCTCCGCCTCGACCTGATAGGTGGTGGCTCGCGCCAGGCGCCCGTTCGGCTTCCAGGACGTGCCGTCCGCGGACAGCGTGCCCGGGATCTCGGTGCCGGTCGCGACGGCGGTCATGGTCACCCTGGTGAGCTTGCCGTTGCTGACGGTGACGTTGACGGGGCTGTCGATCCCGACGTTGTGGGCACCTTGACCGGGCGTGATCCTTATGCGCGCGGCGGAAACGTCCTGGGCGACCGTTCGGTCTCCCTGCGCCTGCGTTTTCGGGGGCTTCCCGTTGCCGTTGCCGCTGGTGGCAGCGTTGCTGGTACCGCCGAGAGCCGTGAGCGCGAGTACGCCGCCGAGCACGCCGGCCGTTCCTATCAGTCCCGTGCGTCGCTTACGTGCCGTGATCAAACGCTTCTCCCATGTCGCTGGTCGGTGCATCCCTGGAGCCGGTTGACCGGAGGGGCGCAACCGGCATTAAGGATCCACTCTTACGCGGTTATCCGCCCTAAAGGGAGTGAATTGTGGCGAATTCCACGTATGCGAGGGCGCCGTCGAGGGCGGTGGCCACGCCGGCGACATGCGGCCTGCGGGCGTCTCCCGGGAGCGGAGCTCCGGACGGTTCGTCCGTGCTGCGGCGCAGAACCAGGCCTGTTCGGAAGGGAGTTGACGGGGCGGTCGACCGAGCGAGGGGCCGGCGTCCCCGAGTGGGGAGCCGGCCCCCGTGGCGTAGACCGGGGCTCAGCCGAGGCCGAGCTTCGCCAGTGCCGTCGTCCAGTCGGTCATGATGGCGTCCTGCGCGTCGTTGAGGCTGACGGTGCCCGCGCAGACGGCCTTCTTGAGCTTGTTCTCGACCACGTCCTTGTCGGCCGAGGTCTTGGTGCCGTAGTGCGGCTCGGGCCACAGGTTCTGCTCGCTCTTCGGCGCGCCGCCGAGTTCGAGCGGGACGAAGTGGTCCTCTTCGTAGTCCGAGGTGCTGGTGTCCGTGTAGCCGTACTCCACGATTTGCTTCTTCTTCAGCGCGGTGGTGTACGAACTCGGGGGACGCACCGTCGAGGTCCAGCCCGAGACGCAGATCGTGGAGTTGATGGTGCTCTGGGTGACGTCGGGGTTGAGGGCGCCGGGCTGACACGTGGGGTCGGGGAGGGGGAGGTGGGCCTGGCTGCACGACTGCGCGTGCGCGCTTCCGGTGGTGACGATGAGCCCCGCCGCCGCGAGGGCGAGGGCTGACAGGGCGGTCACGAGGGGGCGTGCTGTTCGGGACATGTGGGGGGATCTCCCGGTGTGGTGCCCGGCATTTGTCCGGGCGGTCATGATCATGACAACACAGGGATCATCTATGCGGGTAGACGCTTTGCCGCCCGGGGAAATCCTTTGGTTGAAGATTTGTCTACGGCAGGGGGTGTCAAGGCCAAGTCCTGGCCGGAACTTGGTTGTTGACAAGGATGCCGCGCGTCACTCCGGGCCGTAGTAGAGCCGGAGGAACTCCTCCATCGCCGCGTCGACCCCCGCCCGGTCACCGGTGGCGAGCAGGTCGAGCAGCAGGCCGCGGACGGTGGCGAGGCCGAGCCGGGCGCGGTTGCGGGCCGAGACGGGGTCGGCCCCGGCCGCCGTCTCGGCGGCCACCAGCGGCTCCAGCCAGTCCGACACGAGCCCGTCGAGGACCGGGACGGCCTCGGGGCGGCCGCGCAGCGCCTGCCCGCAGAGCTCGAAGAACAGCCGCTCCTGGCCGGCCAGCCCGGGGTCCGTCAAGCGGTGCCACAGCCGGCGGGCGGCGTCGGCGGGCGACAGGCCCGGCTCCAGGCGGAGTTGGGACAGCAGCTCGCGCTGGCGCCGCTCCGACGTCCGGACGATCTCGACGAGGAGCTGTTCCTTGGAGCCGAAGTAGTGGATCAGCATGCGGTGGCTGACGCCGATCGCGGCACCCAGGCGGCGCAGGCTCAGGTCCGCGATGCCGTGGGCCGCGACGTGGTCGACGGCCGCGTCCACCAGCCGGGGGCGCCGGTCCCCGTCCGTGCCGTGCGCTGTCCCGCCGCCCGGGGCGGGGTCATCGGTCTTCGCCACGTCGCGAGTGTACCGAGTGGTACATGCCGGATGTACCGTGTGGTACATGAAGTCTGTCACCGTGTCGACCGACGTACCGCAGACGCCCGAGCAGGTCTACGACTTCCTCGATGTCATGGCTCACCACGAGCGCTTCACCGACCACTACCTGAGCGACTGGCGCTACAGCGGCCCCGCCCGCGGCATCGGATCGTGCGCCACGGTCACCGCCGCGCTGGGCGGCGCCAGGACCGACGTCACGATCGAGGTCGTCGAGGCCGACGCGCCCCGCCGCATCGTCGAACGCAACGTCAGCGCGGGCGGGCGGCGCCTGGCCCACGGCACCTACACCCTCGCACCGCTGCGCACCGGCGGGAGCCGTGTCGCGTTCACATACGCCTGGGTCCGCGCCCCGCTCGCCGACCGCATGCTCGCACCCGCCGTCCGGGCCGTGATGCGGCGCGCCAACCGCACGGTCATGCGACGCCTCGCCGCCGAGCTGGCCCACCACACCTCCGCGTCCGGCTCCTGACACCGGGCCGTACGCGCCCGCCCGTCACCGTGCGCGGACGAGCCCTCGCCAAGGCGGGCATCGATCCGCGGACGACGCCGCACGGGCACCCGGAGCGGTGCCGTCCGCCCCTCACTCGCTCTGGGTGCGCCGTACGCACTCCGTGACCACGCCCCGCAGGCTGCCCGTGCGTTCCAGGAGCAGCCGCTGTTCGCAGGCGCCGTTGCCCCGGCCGAGCAGCCGGGCCACCGTGTGCTCGACGCGGGCCGCGTCACCGTTCTCGCTGAGGACGTCGCCGATGCGGTCCAGCAGCGAGCGCACCACCTCCGCGGCGGGCCGGGGCCGCATGGTCGCCGGGTCGAGCAGGTCCTCGTCCAGGCCGGCGTGGGCGGCCTGCCAGGAGGCCAGCCGCAGCACGCTGACACTGTGGTCGAGCGGCGGTTCGCCCGCCCGCCAGTCGCGAGCCGCCGTCTCCACCAGGGCACGGCACAGCGCGGCGACGAGCACGGCGGTCTCCGCGTGCAGACACACGTCCGGCACCCGGATCTCCACGGTGGGGTAGCGCGCGGACGGGCGCGCGTCGAAGTAGGCCATCGCCTCGTCGAGGATCACCCCGGTGGCCAGCATGTCCGACACCCGCCGGTGATAACCCTCGGCGGACCCGAACAGCTCGGTCGGTCCCGCCGACGGCCAGCGGTTCCACAGACGGCTGCGGTAGGCGGCGTAGCCGGTGTCCCGGCCCTGGCAGTACGGCGAGTTGGCGCTGAGCGCGCACAGCACGGCGAGCCAGGGGCGCAGCCGGTCGACCACGGCCACGGCCTCCTCGTCGGACTGCACCGACACATGCACATGGCAGCCGCACACCAGCTGTTCCCGGGCGGTGACCCCGTACCGCTCGGCCATCCACCGGTAGCGTTCGTTCACGCTGATCGTCGGGCTCACGGGCAACGGGGAGGTGGCCAGCGCGGCCACCGCGCAGCCGATCTCGCCCGCGTGGCGCGCCGCTTCCCGGCGGCAGTGCGTGATCTCGGCGCCGAGGAGCTCCATCTCCGCGTGCGGGTGCGTGGCGAACTCCAGCATCTGCCCGAACAGCTCCTTCTCGAACACCTCCTGCCCGGGGTCGTCCTCGGCCGCGTGGGCGAGGACGGCGGCCGACATGGCCTGCGGCTCCCCGCTGCGGGGGTCGACCAGAAGGAGCTCCTCCTCCACGCCTACCGTGCGCACCAGCATGCCGCCTTCCTGCTCGGTACGGCCCGGGGGTATCCGGCGCCCGGGGGTGAACGGCGCCCAGGGGTCGTCGCCACGCCGAAACCCGGATCTGCCCTCCGCATCCCGCCGCGGCCGTGCTGCGCCGCGAGAGCGGACGGCGACCGGGCCGAAGACCGGCGGGGCATGGCCGCCCCGGAGGTCGTCGGGCCCTTTGTACGCGAAATCCATCGTAATCACGTCCGGGAGCCGCTTCCTGGGCTACCGCGTCGGCGGCCTTCAGGCGTGCGGTCCCATCGTGTGCTCCAGAGCCTTGCGGGCGGCGAGACAGCCCGCGATCTTGAAGGCGAGTTCATGGGAGCCGAGCGTGTGGGCGCGGACCTGTCGCAGCACCACCCTGGCCGCGGTCAGGACCCCGTGCTCGGGCAGGCTCAACTGCTCTCGAACCCCCGCGGCGATCGCGGCGAAGAAGCGCGGCAGATCCTCGGCAGACGCGTGGTCCACCGTCAGCCCCTTCGCCACCTGGAAGGCCAAGCCCTCCGCCGCGGGCTCGAAGTCCACCGTGATGTCCGCGAACTGCGGCGCACAGTTCTGCCGTTGGTGCAGCACCCGCACGCCACGGATCGGATACGGCGGGAACCGGAGCGGCGCTGACGTCATGCGACGACGCTACCTCGCACGCCCCGGTCGACGCGGTCCCTCCACAACTCCCGTGACCCGCCCGGGCGTTGACTCGACCACGGTGACCGGTGCCCCCGCCCGCACGTCCATGCCGTTGGCGCGGTGTACGCCTGCCGGATACGCGCCCACCACGACCGGCCGGCAGCAGGTGGCGGGCTTCTCCCGCGGGGCCAGGGCGTCCGGAATCTGTGCGGACGGCGGCGGCCGGTCGCAGGGCGGGTGCCTCTGCTGTCCGACGGGGGTGGGGGAGCCGTCGAGCCCCACCCCGTCCCGATGCGCCGCGTCCGGGTGCGTGCTCAGCGCTTCATCGACACCGTCGGCGTTCCCTTCCGTACTCCGGCCCGGCTCGGGCCGGCCGGGGCCTGTCGGTTCAGGCGTGCCGGCCCCAGTCCAGCCGGTCGGCGAGGCCTGCTGCGGCGAAGGCGGCCGCCAACTCCTCGCGGCCCTCGGTGAAGTGGGCCCAGCTGTCGTAGTGCGCGGGAACGACCCGGCGGGCGCCGAGGATCTGTGCGGCCTCGGCGGCCTGGGCGCTGTCGAGGACGATCAGCGCGCCGTCGAAGAGGACGGGAAAGCGCGGGGCTCCGGCGAAGAGGACGGCGGTGTCCACCGGGGCGAAGCGCCCGGCGATCTCCTTGACCGCGTCGAGGGAGGCGTTGTCGCCGCTGACGTAGACGGTGGGCAGGCCGGCTCCGGTGAGGACGAAGCCGACGACCTGGCCGGTGATCGGCTCGATCTCCTCGTGCGTCCCCGGTCCGTGGATCGCGGGAACTCCGGTCACGGTGATCGTGCCGCCGTCCGGGCGGTCCAACTCCACGGACTCCCAGTCGGCCAGACCCTTGGCCGTGCCGCCGAGGCGCCGGCCGCCGCCGGGTGTCGTGAGGGTGAGCGGGATGTCGGCGAGCAGGGCGCGGCCGGAGTTGTCGAGGTTGTCGGCGTGCTCGTCGTGCGAGAGCAGGACCACGTCGATGGGGCCGAGGTCGGCGGGGGCGGCGGTGGAGGGGGTGGTCTTGGTCAGGACCGGGCGGCCGGGCCGGCCGTAGTCGCCGGGGCCGTCGAAGGTCGGGTCGGTCAGGAAGCGCAGGCCGCCGTACTCGAAGAGGACGGTCGGGCCGCCGAGGGCGTGGACCGGGAAGGGGTGGGGGGCCGCGGGGAGCGTGGACGAGGGCATGATGGAGTCACCTCACGGATGGATTTTTATGAACCGTGAGGTGACCGTAACTGCTTCTCACGGTTGGGTGCAAGACGTAACATGAGGAGCGTGAAGGAGTACGTCATGGAAGAACCGTCCCTGCCACCCGCGCAAGGCGAGGAGGAGCACATCTCCCTGGCCCTCGCCAACAGCTCGATCACCCTGCCCGGCGGGCACACGGTCGATCTCCTGGCGACTCCGGCACAGGCGAACCACTGGCTGACGGCACGTGGTCTCGCACCGGTCGATGCCGGCATGCTGGAGATGTGTACGACCCAACTGCGTTCGCTGCGCGAACAGATCAGGTCGCTGCTCGCCTCCCGCACCGCGGGGCTGCCCGCCCTCCCTGCCGCCGTCACGGCCGTCAACGACGCGATGACCCGCGTCCCCACCGCCCCGCTGCTGCACTGGGACGACCGGGAGGGTCCCTACCGCGCCACACCGCATCCCACGACCGCGATCGTCGAGCACGCGCTGGCCACCCTCGCCGCCGACGCCGCGGAACTGCTCACCGGCCCCGACGCCGATCGCCTGACCGCCTGCGGCTCGACCCCCTGCAACCGCTACCTGCTCCGCCACGGCCGACGCCACTGGTGCTCCATCCGCTGCGGCGACCGCGCCCGCGCCGCCCGCGCCTACGCCCGCCGCGCCCGGCCCGGGGCGGAATGAGGAGCCTGCGGAGCCGATGACGTCGGCTCTCCGTGTTGCTGTGGACGGCCGTCCCGGCCGCCGCGGGGATCGGCGCCGGCGAAGTGTTGGGCCGGGCGGCGGGCGGTCCCATGCGTGCCGTCGCGCCGCGCACGGCAGGTCCGCTTCGCCTGTGGTGGCGGCCTGGAGCAGGGCCTGGCCGAGGCCGGCGACGTTGCCGTGTCCGAAGATGCCCCACACGCCGGGGGCAGGCGCTGTTCCTGGCCGTCACGCTCGCTGTACTGGTTGGCCGGAAAACGGACCAGGGCCTGGGCGGTGGTGAGCCCGATGGCTTCCGTTACGCGTTCTCCTCGGGGCCGAAGAGGAGCCGCTCGTCGCGGTTGCCGCCCGGGGTGAGGACCTCGCACACCGGGAGCTGCTCGGCGGCGGTGCCGGGCAGGCAGTAGTTGCTGACCTGCCGGGAACATGCGCCCGCGGCCCGAAGCTCGACGGGCGCGTCCTCCGTGCGCCCGTACCGAGCGGGGAGGCCACCGCGCTCGGCACGGGCGGAGGGCGGCGCGAACGTCCCGCCGTTATGCGCTGCTGATCTGAGCCGTCGCGTCGGGTGGCGGGTACGCGAAGTCGGCGACCGCGTCGAACAGCCCCGTGCGTCCGGCGAGTGCGAAGACCTGCCCGCCGGTCACGGCAGTGCAGTCGCCTCTCAGCGGCAGCACGAGGAACTCGGCGTCTCCGGTGGTCGGTTGGTGACTCTCGCACGGCTTCAGGGTGAGGACCCTGAGGTTGGGGTATCGCCAGCCGGCCGACTCCGGCGTGACCGCGACGTCGTACTCTCGCCGCGGGAGGGCATGGCCCGCTGAGTGCGATCTGGTGGTCGAAGCGCTCGGCGGCCGGGGCGGGGTGGGGCGGGGCGGCCCATGACCGTCGTGACGGCCGACACCAGGTCGTCCGTCAAGGTCCACGGCGAACGCGGACTCGTGCGTGCCGAGTGTCCCTGGCTGGAGCTGGGTCTTTACAGTTTGCTGCCCACCGATCCCGAGGTGGGCCGCGACGAGTTCGCTCGCCGCGGCACCGGAGCTTCGCCGGCGGTGCGTGGCTAGCGGGGCGCGATCTCCGTTCCGTTCGCGTCCCGGATGCTGATGGCCAGCATCGGGCAGATGTCCGCGGCTTCCAGAGCGCGCTCGTCGTGCTCGGTGAGGTGCTCGTGCACGGGATGTGCGTGGTCGTCGTCGAGGACGAACAGGTCCGGTGCGGTTCCGGCGCACATACCGGAGCCGATACAGCGGTCGGCGTCGATGCGCAACTCCCAGCTCATGGGCCGCCTCACCATCCCACCGGCATCACGCGGGGGCCGCGCACCAGCATTTCCGTCTTCCAGGTGATGTCGCCGGCGATGTGCAGCCGGGGGAAGCGGGTCACCAACGCGCCGATGGCCTCCTGGAGTTCGAGGCGGGCCAGGGGAGCCCCGAGGCAGTGGTGGACTCCGTGGCCGAAGCCCAGGTGGGCGTTGCCGCTCCGGGTGATGTCGAGCGTCCCCGCCGAGGTGAAGCGCAGCGCGTCGCGGTTGGCCGCGCCGACGGCGACCAGCACCGGCTCCCCGGCCCGCACCAGGGTGCCCCCCACCTCGACGTCCTCTTTGGCGTACCGAGGCTGACCGGCCCCGCTGCCCAGGGGCACGAAGCGCAGCAGTTCCTCGACCGCGCCGGTGATCAGCTCCGGCTCGGCGCGGAGGCGGGACAGCGCCTCCGGATGGTCGAGCAACGTGACCACGAAGTTGGGGATCTGGGTGGCGGTGGTCTCATGGCCGGCGACGAGGATTCCGACGCACAGGTCGACGAGCTCCAGCTCGGACAGCCGGTCGTCGTGGTCGCGCGCCTCGATCAGCGCCGTCATCAGGTCGTCCCGGGGCTCCTTGCGGTGCGCGCCGATCAGCTGGGACATGTACCCGCGCAGCTCTTCGCGGTTGCGGTCGAACTCCTCGGCGGTCAGTGAACTGGTGGACAGCGCCGCGTCGCTCCACGCACGAAAGCGCGGCCGGTCCTCCTCCGGCACCCCGAGAAGCCGGCAGATCACCGCGACAGGAATGGGCAGGGCGTAGCGGTCGACCAGGTCGGCCGGCGGGCCCGACGCCTCCATCTCGTCCAGCAGGGCGGACGTCAACTCCTTGACGCGCGGCCGGAGTTGCTCCACCTGGCGGACGGTGAAGGCCTTGGCGACCAGCGACCGCAACCGGGTGTGGTCGGGTGGATCCATGCTGAGGATCCCGCTGTCCCGCCTGCCCTCGGAGGCACGTGGCTCGTCGTGAACGAGTGCCAGAGCACGGCTGAAGCGCTGGTCGCCGAGGACGAGCCGGGCGTCCGCGTAGCGGGTGGCGAGCCAGGCCGGCTCGCCGTAGGGCAACTGGACGCGTGACAGTCCCGGGGTGTCACGGGCCCGCTCGTACGCCTCCGACAGGGCCAGATCCTCGCTGGAGTTGAAGGGATAGGCGAGGGGTGCGTGGTCCGTTGCCGTCACTGCTGCCTCCCTGGTGTAATCACGTGCTTACAAAGCTAGGAGGTGCGCACCGGCCGGTCAACGACGCTAATCGGCCGTTACCCTGACGGCTCCTCGGCAGGCGCGAGCGGGCCCACGGCGGCAGAAGGAGCAGAGGGTGGACACCAGCGAGCAGACCCTTCACCAGGACCGGACCGGCGGTGGCCCGCCACGGCAGGACTCCCCGCGAGAGGACTCCCCGCGGCAGGACTCCCCGCGAGAGGACAACCCACACCGTCCGCGCGACGCCCGAGGGACCCGCACGCGCATCCTGCACGCGGCGGGCGCGGTCTTCGCGGAGCGTGGATACGAGGCGGCCACCGTCCGTGACATCGCCGGCCGCGCCGGGGTGAACCAGGCGCTCATATTCCGCTATTTCGGATCCAAGAAGGCCCTGCTCACCGAGGTGATGGCCCAGGGAGGCAAGGAGCAGGTGAGCGGCACGCCCCCGGACCGGCTGTTCGAGACCGCGCTGCGCGGTGTCCTCGCGGACGGCGGCAAACCCGGGTCGGACCGCCTGCTCGCCGTCTACCTGCGCTCCATCGGCAGCGCGGACGCCGCTCCTGACACCGTCCGCGCGCTGGGCGAGGAGTACGCCGCCGCGCTCGCCGCCCTCTCCACGGCCGACGACAGCAAGCTGCGCGCCCAGCTCGCCATGGCGTGGCTGCTCGGTATCGGTCTGATGCGGGTCGTGGTCGGCCAGGAACCGCTGGCCAGCGCCGAACCGGACAAGATCTGCGGGCATGTCCTCACGGCGCTCGACGGGCTCCTGCGCGACGGGACGGCGCCCGGGGGAGCGGGAACGGAGCAACGATCCGACGAGAGGCCGTAGCGGGTGACGGCCGTAGCCCCGGTGGCGGACGCGCCGGTGTCGCGCCGCCGTCCGTCGTCCCGTTGCCGGCGCCCGTCCCCCGTCGCTGTCGCTGTCGCTGTCGCCGTCGTCGTCGGTGAGGGGCGAGGCGTGGTAGACCGTGAGGTGTCCGGGCTCCGCCGCGGCATCCGACGGTCGCCCGTGACCGGCGGGACCGGTGATTGCGCGTCCCGGCGTCCGCCCGGGTGAGGTGAGGTGAGGTGAGGCGCGCGTGCGCTGTGCGACTCTGAACGTCCTGCACGGCCGGCGGCTCCGGAGCGGCGGCCGCCCGGCACCGGCATCGGACGACATCCCCTGGTGGCCGCTCGCTGACGCCGTCGCCGCCCTCGACGCCGATGTGCTGGCCCTTCAGGAGGTCGACCGCTTTCAGGACAGGTCGGGCCGTGTCGACCAGGCCGCCGTTGCCGCCGATGCCATGGGCGCGCCCGACTGGCGCTACGCCTCCGCCCTCCACGGACGGCCGGTGCCCGGCCGGGGATGGGTGTTGGACCCCGCCCGGCCCGGGCCAAACCTGTACGGACCGCGCGACACGGACCAGGCGGACGCGGTTCCCTCGCACGGGGTCGCGCTACTGTCCCGGCTCCCGGTGCGGGAGTGGCTGGTCCTGCGACTGTCCCCGGCGCCGTGGCGCCTGCCGCTACGGGTCGCAGGGAACCCGGGATTCGCCCTGAGCCGGGATCAGCCGCGCGCCGCGGTGGCGGCCGTGCTCGACGGAGCGCAGGGCCCCTTCACGGCCGTGGCCCTGCACCTCTCCTTCGTCCCCGGCTGGAACATCGGCCAGTTGCTCCGCGTGCGTCGCTGGATCGCCGCACTGCCCCGGCCGCAGCTGCTGCTCGGTGACTTCAACCTGACGGGCGCGCTGCCCAGGGCCGTGCTCAACGGGGCGACGCCGGGCCCGTGGCCGGGTCGGGGGCGGGCCGACCGCTGGCGGGATCTGGCCCGGGCCCCGACCTATCCCGCGCACCGTCCGATCGTGCAGCTCGACCATGTCCTCGCGAGGGGCGTCGCGGCGGACGCGGTGCGCTCGGAGAGCGCGCCGGTGCTCGGCGTCTCGGACCACCGACCCCTCGTGGTCGAGCTGCCGCCGTGACGCCTCCGTCCGCCAGCGGCCCTCGACCGGGGCGGCTCGCGCGGCAGTGAGGGCCGTACCTCAGGTCGTCGTGGCGGACTGCACGCCGAGCCCGGTGAGCGCGCCTCCCACTCTGCGCCGGCAGGCCCGGTCCGTGGCGAAGCCGCTCGGATCCCCGACGCCTACGACGAGACCGTGGGTGCGATGAACCGGAGGGTGCGGCAGAGCACGGCCGGGTCGGCCGGGGACCCGCGCGCCGCGCGGCCGAGATCACCGTGCGAACCGTACGGCAGGACCGGTCCCTGAGCCACCTCCTGCTGGGCGTGGAGCCCTACCCCACGGAACTCCACCGTAAGAACGTCCGTGACCGTGGCCCCGCCCATGACGCAAGGGCGGGGAGGCCCCGTGGGGCACGAGGCCGGGGCGCCACGGTCGTGGCCCCGCCCGTGTGTCCCCGGCGGCCCCCGGTCGTGCGCGGAGCGGCTCACCGGACAGAGAGGTGGGGCAGGGATTCGGCGACGGTCCAGGCGTACCGCCCCGGGGCGACGGCGTGTATGCGGTGGGCGGTGTCCGGCGGGACCTGGTACGTCACGCGCCGGCCCGCGGAGTCGATGATCCGGCACCCCGCCGGGCCCGGAGACCGGTGCCGGCGCCACCAGCACCCCTCTCCCGGCCGAATCCGCCCGGCTGCCCTCGGCACCGTCTCTCCCGGACGGGCCCGCATCGGCGCCCCCAGCACCCCCTTCCTCGGTCGGAGCAGCCACACGACCCGCGCACCGGTCCCGGCCCATCGCGCTCGGCCGACCCGATCCGGCACCCGGTGCCGCACATCGCCCGGCACCGCCCGACGGGGACCCCGGGCCCGGAGCGTCCGACCGTACGGACGCGCATATCGGAGGGGGACCCGTGGCCGGTGATGGTGACGAGCTTCCTGCTCCTGGCCGGCCTCGGTGTGGTGGCGGTCGTCACCGCGGTCATCGTCTGGTTCCTGGTGGAAGCGACGGCCCGGATGTCCTGCCGGAGCTGGGCACCGTCTTCGCCGTCTCGATCGGCGTCGTCGGCCTGGAAGTCGTCACGGGGACGTTCCTGGCGAGGCTGGGCACTTTCATCTACAACCTGTCGGCGCAGCACAACGGAGGTGTCGAAGTGGCCGTGACCAACGATCTGGGGCCGACCCCGGCCGCCGCCCGGGCCCTGCTCGTGGTGGCCCGGGCCCGGGTCCAGGCTCGCCGTTGTCCGCTCGCGCACGCCCCGGCCTGGGCCTCCCACGTCGTACGACGCCTGCCGGTCAAGGAAGACTGAGCGGAGGACAACGGCTACTCGGGCAGGCCCTCGGCGAAGAGGAGCCGTCGTTCGAGCGCGACCTGACGCAGCTTCAGTGCCTGCGCGTACTCGGGCGAGGCGTACCACTCCTTGGCCCGGTCCATATCGGGGAACTCGACGATCACGAGCCGCTGTTCGGAAGGCCAGGCCCCTTCGACGGCATCCGGCCGCGCGCCGCGGACGACGTAGCGGCCCCCGTGACGAAGGATCGACGCCTCGGCCAACCGCCTGTACTCGTCCGCGAGTGCGGGGTTCAGGAACTTCACCTCGGAGATCACATAGGCAGCCATGCCGCTCATGCTGCCACGCGTGCCTTGTCCAGGATGCGTGGCGGAGCGCGGGTGCCGGAGCGCTGTCGGCATCCGGTGGCCGGACTCGTGGGGTGGTCACAGCGGGCGAGACCGGCCCAGTGGGTGCGATCGGCCGCCCGGACGTGTCAGCCGTCGCTCGCCGTCCGCCTGACTCGTGGGGGCGCAAACTCCGTTGGCGGGATGCGCCGAGCGGCCGACACTGAAGTCATGCTTGGATTCGTCAGGACCGACAATGCATCACTCGTCTCGTGCCTGGGTGATCCTCAGCGCACCGTCGCCGCGTATCACGCGTTGCTCCGACGTGGGGAGAGCGTACTGGGCGCCGTCCGTGCCGGCCTGCGGGACCGGAACCTGGCCGTGCGTGAGGGCTGTTGCCGCCTGCTCGATCACCTGGTGGACACCGAATCGATGGGCGAACTCATCGCCATGGCGGACGACCCCGACGCCCGCGTGAGGATCGCCGCGCTCCACGCTCTGGCCTGCGACCGGTGCAAGGGCGACACCTGCGCACCGGGAGCGGACCGCGTCCTCGAACCCGCACTGCGCCACCTGGCCTCGGACCCCGACCCGCACGTCCGGTCGATGGCCGCCGAACTCGTCGGGAGGTTCGCCCACTTCGACGCGCGCGCCCTCGCCGCCCTGGGCGCGTCCCACGCCGGCGACCCGAGCCCCGCGGTGCGTAAGAAGGCGGGTTGGTTCACACCCGGCGGGACCATCTACGAACGGACCCTGCCGTCCGCCGCCGGATGACGGGGCCTTCTCGGCACATGACGGCTCGTGTCAGATGCCCGGTGAAAGGCGAGGGAGCCCGTGTCCGCCGGTGGGGCGATCGCGCGCACCTCCGCGCGGGCGGCCAGGTTCCCGGGTTTTCCGAGCCTGCGACATACGATGTCCGAATGACCAAAGTATTGCTGAACACCTCGGCCGGAGACATCACGCTGGAACTCGACGAGGCGAAGGCACCGAAGACGGTGGCCAACTTCGTCGAGTACGTCCGGTCCGGCCATTACGACGGAACGATTTTCCACCGGGTGATCCCCGGATTCATGATCCAGGGTGGCGGCTTCACCCCGGAGATGGAGCAGCGGCCGGCGCCGCAGCGCGTGGAGAACGAGGCCAAGAACGGCCTGCGCAACGACAAGTACACGGTGGCGATGGCCCGGACCTCGGATCCGCACTCGGCGAGCGCCCAGTTCTTCATCAACACCAACGGCAACGACTTCCTGAACTACCCGGGCCAGGACGGCTGGGGTTACGCGGTCTTCGGGAAGGTCGTGGCCGGCAACGAGGCCGTGGACGCGATCGAGGGAGTGCCCACCACGACCCGGGCCGGGCACGGCGATGTGCCGGTGGAGCCGGTCACCATCGTGTCCGCGCGGCTGGCCTGAGCCCAGTGACGTGTGTCTGTGCGGCCCCGCACCGGGGCCGCACAGGTACGGTCCGGCGGGGTGCCCACCGCTTCAACGGCTGATCGCTGCACGACCAGCACGTCCCCCGCGTCCTCGAACCCGGCCAGTGCACGCAGCGCGGTTCCCGCGGGCATCGACACCTCACCCTTCTTCAGGGACACCGTGAGCAGCGCGAACAGCGCCGCAAGAGCGGCTGTGGCGCAGACGAGGCCCCGGCGACGCACCCGGGCACGCGACGTGGACGTCGTACGTACGGACACGGCGGCGCCGCTCGTCGGGCCACCTTCCGGGCCGGCAGGGCGAGCAGCGGCGCGCCGAGGAACGCCGTCACGATGCCGACCGACAGCTCCGAGGGCCGGATCACCAGCCGGCCGAGCACGTCGGCGGCGAGCAGCAGCGGGCCGGTGATCAGACAGCCGGGCACGAGCAGCCGGTGGCCGTTGCCGAGCAGGGGCCGTACGAGATGGGGTGCGGCCAGGCCGATGAAGGCGACGGGGCCGGCCATGGCGACCGCCGAACCGGCGAGCGGCACCACGGCGATCCCGCCCGCCGGCCGGATCCGGGCCACCGGAACGGCCAGTGCCTGCGCCGAATCGTCGCTCAGGGCAAGGGCGTTGACGGCGGGGGAGAGGGCGAGGGCGAGGGCGACGACCAGTCCGGGCAGGAGAGTGGGCAGTACCGGCCACAGCACCTCCAGGAGCCTGCCGGACAGGGACCCCGCCGGCCAGAACCGCGCCTCGTCAAGTGTCCGCTGGTTCAGCAGCATCACCGCCGACGTCCATGACAGCAGCACGAGTTGGAGCACGGTGCCGCCGAGCGCCAGCCGTACGGGGTAGAGGTCACCCGAGCGCTGGGCGAGCGCCTGGGCGAGCAGGGCGGCAGCCGCCGCGCCCGCGAACGCGAAGTGACTGTCCGTGAACTCTCCGTGCCGGAGCGCCCGGGCCATGGCACTCAAGACCTCCTCGGCCGACGTCGTCACGCACGCTCTGGGCGACGTCTACCCTCGATCGGCCGACGTCTGCGAGGCGCTGACCGTGCGGGTCGCGGAGCCGGGTGACGGCGTGGGTGAGACGGGCGTACGCGAAGCGGGCGTACGTGAAACGGGGGTCACGGCCGAGGAGTTGATGCCGGGCCGAGGCGCGCTCGACGCCTTCGTCGACGCCGAGGCCGCCCGCATCCGGGACCGCCACGGGGCCACCGTCCGCCGGCATGCCGCCGCCTCACGCGCCCTGCACGGCTACGCCTGGTCGGTGGGCCTGCTGATGGAGGAGCGTGGTTCCTCGAACGACGAGTGCCGCACATCCGCCCGCAGGACCTGTGGCTGGATCTCGCCTCGGGTACGTACGTCATCGCCCCTGGCAGGGAGCTCGCCCGCCTGGCGGACGACGCCCTCGCCGGTGCGCTGACGTTCCATCAAGAAAACATTTCGCACACGGCGTTGCGTCTGGCGATGGCCGATCGCATGCGTCCACTGCTGGCCGCCATCGGGCCGTCGCGCGGCGCGGGGTGTGCCCCCTGTGGGGCATGGTCGGTGACGACCTCGTGTCCGGGATCTGGAACATCGGCAGAATGCTGGACCGGGAGGAAGACGCCGTACGCGCCGCGACCGACATCTTGCCGGCCGCCGTTCCCCCTACCCGTCAGGCGCCGACTTCTGCCGTCCGACCGACGAGGACGGCCGCACGTACGCCACCCGCACGCGCACCGGTTGCTGCATGCTCTACGCGATCCGGCCGGCCGAGGCGTGCGTGACCCGTCCGCGGAACTCCCGGCCGCAGCGGAAGACCTGGACTCGGCGCACGCTCCGGGCGACGGTGGGTCTCGCCGGCTCCCGCTTCGCGTCGAATTCCGCGCGACAGGGCGCGAAAGCTCTGCAACGCTACGGGCCTGGGCCTGGGCCTGGGCCTGGGCCTGGGGCTGCGGATTCGGCTGTGGCCCGCACACCGACGATCCGTACGGGCACGTGATGGGTGAGCGATGGGTTTCACGCTTGAGGGACCGGTTCTGGACGGCACGCTCGTGCGTCTGGAGCCGCTGGAGCACCGCCACGCGGCGGACCTGGCCGTGGCGGCGGAGGACGACCGCAGCTCCTACCGGTTCACGTGGGTGCCCACGGCCGACGAGGTCGAGGGGTACGTCGACGCCCAACTCGCCCGCGCCGCCGCCGGAAAACTGGCCCCGTACGCACAGGTGGACCGGGCGTCGGGGCGGGCGATCGGGACCACGGCCTACTGGGACCCGCGGTTGCTGCCGACGAGCGGTGAACTGTACGCGATCGAGGTCGGGTTCACCTGGCTCGCGGGGTCGGCCCAGGGGACGGGCGTGAACACCGAGGCGAAGTACCTGTTGTTCCGGCACGCGTTCGAGAACTGGGGAGTGGCGCGGGTCGACCTGAAGACGGATGCGCGCAACGCTCGGTCGAGGGCCGCGATCGAGAGGGTGGGTGCCCAGTTCGAGGGTGTGCTGCGCAACTCGTCCCCGTCCTGGGTGGCGGGTGAGGAGGGTCGGCTCCGTGACTCCGCGATCTTCTCGATCACCGCGGAGGAGTGGCCGGACTGCCGCACGCGGCTCGAACAGCGCATGACGCGAGGCTCCCGGCGCGGGCGACCGGGGGGCGATCTGCCGTCCCCCGCCTGACCCGGCAGACGACCTCGGCGGCCGCGCTCAGAAGCAGGCGGGCACGCGGGGCGCGTACGGAGCCCACGGTCGGGGCGTCGACGACCGGGTTCCTCTGCCTCCGGGTTCCTCAGCATCCGGGTTGCGCTCCGAGCGGCGTGCCGAGCACTCGCCCCGGGTTCGGCGAGGTGTCCGGCGGCAGGCGGGTGCCACGGGACGCTGCCCACCCCCTGGTCGGCGAGCAGTCCGCACCTGGGCGAACTGCCAGGCCCACATGGTCGAGGCGCCCAGGTGCGGGCCTTGCTGGTCAGCCGACCTGCGCATGGGCCATGCTGGCCCTTGCCAGCCCCCCGCTCATGCGCAGGAGTCGCCCCCATGTCCAAGCCCCGCTTCGCCGTCCTCGGTGCCGGCAGCATCGGCTGTCACCTGGGCGGTCACCTCGTCGCCGCCGGGCATGACGTGGCACTCGTCGGCCGGCCCGGCGCCATGGATGTGCTGCGCGAGCGGGGCCTCACCCTGAGCACCTCCGTAAGGCCGCCCGTCCACCTCCCGCCGGACCGGCTGGTGTTGGCCACCGGCCCCGAGGCGACAGCCGACGCCGACTACGTGCTGGTCACGGTGAAGACCGCCGGTACCGAGGCCGCCGCCGAGGACATCGCCCCCCATCTCGCCCCGGGCGCCGTCGTGGTCAGCTTCCAGAACGGGCTGCACAACCCCGCCACCCTGCGCGCCGCGCTCCCCGGTCACACCGTGCTGGCCGGGATGGTGCCGTACAACGTGGTGCGGTCCGAGCCGGGCACCGTGCACCAGGGCATGCCGGGCCGTCTCATGACCGAGCCCGACGACACGCTCTTCGGCGCCTTCCGCGAGGCCGGCCTGGCGATCGAGGCCCGCACCGACATGTCCGAAGTGCAGCACGCCAAGCTGCTGTTGAACCTCAACAACGCGATCAACGCCCTGTCCGGACTGCCGCTGCGCGACCAGCTCGGCCAACGCGCGTACCGCCGCTGCCTCGCCCTGTGCCAGCGCGAGGCCCTTGCCGCGTACCGCGCCGCCGGGGTCGCTCCGGCCCGCCTCGGCCCCACCGGGCCCGCCGTCACCCCGTACGTGCTGGGACTGCCCGACGCCCTCTTCCGCAGGGTCGCGGCGGCGTCCCTCCGGATCGACGCCCATGCCCGTTCCTCGATGTGGGAGGACCTCCAGCGCGGCCGGCGCACGGAGATCGACTCCTTGCAGGGCGAGATCGTCGCCCTCGCCGCCGCCCACGGACTGAGCGCCCCCGCGAACGCGCGGCTGAGGGTCCTGGTGCACGAGGCGGAGTCCGCACCGCGCACCTGGACGGGGCCGCAGCTGTACGCCGAGCTGTGTGCGGCGCGCTGATCCGCCGGGATACCGGCGAGCGCCGTCGGAGGCCAGGAACGCGACCGCGTCGGCGCTGTCCGGGGGCCGGCCGGTCCGGCTCAGGGCGGTCAGGCCGATGGTGCGCTCCATCGGCCGGTCCGGCTCAGGGCGGTCAGGCCGATGGTGCGCTCCAGGTTCGCCGGGTCGGTCGACGGCACGATGGCCTGCAACCGGGCGCTGCGCACCACGGTGGCCACGCACCAGGGGCCCCTCGCCGCGTACGTGGCCCGCCTGGGTCCGTCCGCGTGTTTCCCAGGAACGGCTTCTGGACGGCGGGCCGGGGTGGCAGCCCGGATCAGCGGGTGAACACCGCGGGGCGGGCCACGCTCAACCGGCCTGACCGGTACTGCTGCTGAAGGCCGCGTACGCCTCGCCGGTACGGCGTCCGCCGGGCACGGTCCGCGGGGTCACACGCCGAGGGTGTCCAGGATCGACTCCATGGCCAGGACCCCGCCGAGACCGAGTACCGAGAGCACGGTCGTGTAGGTGGTGCGGGCCTTGATCGCGTCGATCACGGACAGGTTGAAGTACTCCTTGAACATCCAGAAGCCGGGGTCGTTGACGTGCGAGAAGGCGATCGAGCCACAGGAGATGGCGAGCACCATGATCTCGGGGTGGACTCCGCTGCCGGCGAGCAGCGGCAGTGCCACGCCCGAGGCGGTGACGACGGCGACGGTGGCCGAGCCGAGGGCCACGCGGAGGATGGCCGCGATGAGCCAGGCGAGGATGATCGGCGACAGGGACCAGCCGCCGGTGGCGTTCTTGATGGAGTCCGAGATCCCGCCTTCCACGAGAACCTGCTTGAACGCGCCGCCCGCGCCGATCACGAGCAGGATCATCGCCATCGCTTGTGCGGCCGACCGGCACGAAGCGCTGACCTCGTCCAGGCTGCGGCCGATCCGCGGGCCGAACGCCCACATCGCGACCGCCAGGGTGAGCAGCAGGGCGATGGGGGCCGATCCGATGAACGCCACGAAGTGCAGCACCGGCCCCGACCCGGAGTCGGCCAGTCCGGTCACGGCGGCTCCGGCGATGAGTACCACGGGCAGCAGGGCCACCGACAGCGACCAGCCCATGCCCGGCATCTCCTCCTCGGTGAAGACACGGTCACTGACCAGGCCGGCGGGTATGGCGGGGTTCATCCTCCGGACGAACGGCAGGCGCGGCCACACCAGGGCGACCAGCGAACCCCGCGACCTTCGCCTCACCGAGCACCGGCCCGCTCGGCCACGTCGTCGAGGGCCGGGTGCGGATGCTCCTCGCCCAGCCCCGGCACCCGCCGCTTCCGGTCGACGTCGACCGGAAGCGGCTCGAGACCGCCCGCGTCGCCCTGCACGTGGTCACCCTGGACGACGACGGCGCGCGGCTCGACGGGCTCGAAGCGACACATCGGGGCCTGGTGGTCGCCGGTTTCGGCGTCGGTCACGTGCCGGACGTGCTGGCACCACGGCTCGGCGCGCTCGCCGCACACCTGCCGGTCGTCCTGACCTCGCGCACCGGGAGCGGTTCGATGCTGCGGCACACCTACGAGGCTCCCGGCTCGGAGACCGACCTGCGCCGGCGCGGGCTGATCGACGGCGGCTTCCTCGACCCGTACAAGGCCCGGGTGCTGCTCCGGCTGCTGCTGGCGGCCGGGGCCGGGCGCGACGAGATCGCCGAGGCCTTCGACCTGCGGGGCTGAGTCACCGTCCCGTCTCCGGCACACCCGGGCCGCGCAGGCTCTCGGCCGTCTGCACGACGGTGGTCTCGACGGGGCGGGGGCGCCAGCCGAGCTCCTCGCGGGCGCGGTCGTTGTGGATGACCGGCCGTGTCGGCTCGTCGCCCGGTGCCTCCTGCGTGGGTACGCGCGCGGCGAGCGGACCGAGCCGTCGGCGAAGGATCTCGGCGATCTCCAGGAAGCTCAGCGCCGGGCCGTCGGCGACGGCCAGGAACCGCTTGCCCGCGGCCACGGGAGCGGCCATCGCGCGGATGTGCAGGTCGGCCAGGTCGCGGACGTCCACGATGCCGAACCGCTGGCGGGGCGCGACGCTCATCGTGCCGTCGAGCATCGCCTGGACCAACTGCGTCGACGAGCGCGGCTCCGTGGTGAGGGCGGGACCGAGGATGAACGTCGGGTTGACGACGACGAGTTCGGTGTCGCCGCCCTCCCGTTCCATCAGGTCCCACGCGGCCCGCTCGGCGATCGCCTTGGACCGGGGGTACGGCGCGAGCCCGGGGGTGTCGGGATCGGTCCAGTCCGCCTCGGTGAACTCGGCGCCGGCTTTCGGCGTGTAGCCCACCGCGGCGAACGACGAGGTCAGCACGGTGCGCCGGGCGCCCGCGTCGCGTGCGGCGCGCAGCACCCGCAGCGTGCCGTCGCGGGCGGGGACGATCAGCTCGTCCGGATCCTCCGGCTGGACGGCCGGGATGGGGGAAGCGACGTGATGGACCTCCTCGCAGCCGGACACCGCGGTGTGCCAGCCGTCGTCGGACATCAGGTCCGCGGCGACGACCTCCAGACCGCCGTCGTCGGCGCCACCGCGGCGCACCGCCGCGCGCAGCTCGGACTCCCGGGCCGTCGAACGCACCGTGGCCCGCACCGGGCGCCCGGCCCGCAGCAGCGCGGTGATCAGCTGCGTCCCCACGTAGCCGGCTCCGCCGGTGACCAGGGCCCGGCTCATCGCAGCACCCCCAGGCTCTCGACCGCGGCCACGACACGGCGGGTCGACTCGGCCTCCGCGGCGGCGTCGCCGCGGTCGCGGGCGTCCCACATCGCCGCCTTCTCCCGCAGGTAGCGCAGCCGCGCCCGCTGGGCGGCGATCTCCGCCTCGATCCGTTCGGCGTGCCGCAGCAGCAGGTCACGCTGCTCGGCCGCCGCCTCCCGGCCACGCGCCCGGTTGCCCAGGTAGGTGCGCATGTCCTCGATGCTCACGCCGACCGCGCGCAGGCAGGACAGTGCCTCCAGCGTGTCGAGGTCCCGGCTGCTGTACCGGCGGTGCCCACTGCTCTCGTCGCGGTCGATCGGTCCGACGAGCCCGACATCTTCGTAATAGCGCAGTGTGGGCTCAGTGAGCCCGCTACGGGTGGATACCTCATGAATCGTGAAGGTCGTCATGGCGTCAGCAGACCACACCTCAAGCGCTTGAGGTCAAGCGCCCGCGGACGGCAGTCACCGGCGGGCGTGCTCGGCGGTCAGCTCCCGCTGCATGAGGAAGGTGTCGATCCAGCGGCCGTGCTTGTGGCCGACCCGCACCAGGCGACCGGCGTCGGTGAAGCCCAAGCGGCGGTGCAGGGCGCGCGAGGCGTCGTTGCCGGTGTCGGCGATGACGGCGATCATCTGCCGCATCCCCGCCCGGGCGGACTCGGTGACGACCGCGTCGAGCAGGGCCGTGCCCGTCCCCCGGCCGAGGGCGTGGGGTGCGAGGTAGACGGTGTCCTCGACCGTGCTCCGGTACGCCGGTTTAGGGCGCCACGGAGCGGCGAGGGCGAAGCCCGCGACGGTGTCGTCCGACGCGGCGACGAGGAAGGGCAGTTTCCGGCCGGTCAGGTCGTCGAGCCGTTCCTCCCAGTGGGCGACGGTCGGCGGGGTCTCCTCGAAGGTGGCCACGGTGTGGCGGACGTAGTGCGTGTAGATGTCGGCAACGGCCTGGAGGTCGGCGGAGGTCGCCGGACGGACGACCACCTGGGGCGCTGTCATCTCGGGTACTCATCTCTCCGTGGTGGAACGGCGGCGGACGCGGGCCGAGATTAGCGCGAGCATGCTGGCGTCGGTCGAGCGCGGGCAGAAGGCGGCCGCTCTCCATCCAGGGGTGGAGGTCGGCGGACCGTCTCCATCGACCCGTGGGTGGTGGTGATCGACAGCCCGTGCGGAGCACCCTTGAGCCATGGGATCGCTTCACTCGGCGCTCGCGCTGGTCATCGGCATCTGCTTCCTGATCTTCTACGCGGCCTGGATCGTGGGCGCCGTCTACTTCGGCGTGAAGAGCCACTCCGGTGTGCGCGGCTGGTGGCGGGGACAGCGGCGCACGCTGCCCCGCCGGCTCCTCCTCGTAGCGGGTGTCTACGTGTTCTCGGTCCTGGTCGGCCGCACCGGCGGCCTCTGGAGACAACTGCGGTACTGGCAGCCCGGGCTGGCCCTGCTGGGCGCCGCGCTCGCCGTCGCCTCCACAGCCCTGTTGCTGTGGGCCCGCTGGGTGCTGGGCACGATGTGGGCCAGCGTCCCGACGGTGCGGGAGCATCACGAACTCCGTACGGACGGCCCCTACGGGCTGGTCCGTCACCCCATCTACGCCGGCCTGCTCGGCCTCGTCGTCGGCGGGATGCTGGCCTGTGGCTTCGGCGTCTGGGTAGCCTTCCTCATCGTCGCGGTGCCCTGGATGCTGCTGCGGGTCCGGGCCGAGGACCGCCTGATGGCCGGCCGGTTCGGTCCGGCCTACGAGGCCTACCGCGCCCGCGTCCCGGCGCTGATCCCCTGGACACGTCGTGCGCGGACGGATGTCGACCACCGGGACGGCGTGAAGCCGTAGGCATGCGACGGCCGTGGGGCTGCGGGCAGGCGAGGGTCTGGTCGCGTCAGGTCATCAGTGGGCCAAGAGCGGTCTAAATAAAGGACGATTGGTTCGAATTCCGAACGGGATCATGGCGTATCGGCCAGCCGTCGATGAACCGAGCGTGGATGACGAGGGCGGTGGCGGCGACCGTGCGTGACTTCGGGCGCCCACGCCGGGGCTTGGAGTGCGGGGATGGTGACGGCGCCTGCGTGTCCGTGGTGCCGGAGGTCAGGCCGGAATCCCTCCTTGTTGTGACGGGAGAGCCTCGCCATACTCGTCGCGCTTGGCATGGGCACGACCGGCGCTTGGGTTCGGGGCGTGCCCGTGGCCGTCGTTCCTCCGGCCCCGGCCCGTCGATCGGGCGGGGCAACCCCCACTGGAGGCCTCACATGGCGCAACGCCGAAACACCCGCACCGCCCGCGCGCTCACCGCAGCCGGCGTCCTCGTCCTCACGGCCGGCGCGGCCCTGCTCCCCGGCGCCGGCTCGGCCACGGCCGCTCCCGCCGCCGCGGCCACCCCGGCCGCGGTCCGCGCCGCGTCCGCCGCATCCCTCGTCGCACGACTGGGCGACCGTGCGGCGGGTTCCTACTACGACGCCGCGGCCCACCAGTTCGTCGTCGGCATCACCGACCCGTCCGCGGCCGCCCAGGTCCGCGCGACCGGCGCCGTCCCCAGAACCGTCCGCTACTCCACCACCCAACTCCGCGGAGCACAGCGCACGTTGGCCCAGCGCGCCCGGATCGCGGGCACCGCCTGGGCGATCGACCCCCGCAAGGACAAGGTGGTCGTGACCGTGGACCCGACCGTCACCGGTGCCCAGCGTGCCCGGCTGAACTCCGTGGTGGCCTCGCTCGGCGACAAGGTCGTCGTACGCCGGACCGCCTCCGCGTTCAAACCGTTCATCGCGGGCGGCGACGCCATCTGGGGCAGCGGTGTCCGCTGCTCCCTCGGATTCAACGTGACCGTGAACGGCGCGCCCTACTTCCTGACCGCCGGGCACTGCGGCAACGCGTCCCAGACGTGGTCCGACTCCCAGGGCGGCGGAGAGGTCGGCCAGACCGTCGACTCGCAGTTCCCCGGTACCGACTACGCCCTGGTGCAGTACGACGACGCGAGCAGCGACCACGCGAGCGCCGTCGACCTCTACGACGGCAGCAGCCAGCAGATCACCCACGCCGCCGATGCGTACGTGGGTGAATCCGTCACGCGCAGCGGCAGCACCTCGGGAGTCCACAGCGGGTCCGTCACCGGGCTCGACGCGACCGTGAACTACCAGGAGGGCTCGGTCTCCGGGCTCATCGACACCAGCGTGTGTGCCGAGCCCGGCGACAGCGGCGGCGCGCTCTTCGACTCCGACGCGGCCGTCGGACTGACCTCGGGCGGCAGCGGTGACTGCACGTCCGGCGGTGAGACCTTCTTCCAGCCGGTGCCGGCGGCGCTGAACGCGGAGGGAGCCACTCTTCCGTAACCGTCGCCGGTCCGCGACGCCATGAGCGTCGCGCGAACGGAACGCCTCAACCGGCCCTCGTGCGGGGCCGGTTGAGGCGTTTTCCCGGTCAGGGCGCCGTCACCGGCGTGGCCCCTCAGCGCTCGCGCCTCCCCCGGAAGACCCGGCGGACGAGGTGGACCAGCAGCCAGATGACCAGGACGACGAAGAGGATCACGAGGATCACGACGACGAGGAGGAAGATGCCGAGCTTCTTGAGGAAGCTCTTCTTCTTGGTCTTCGTCCTTCGGAGGGTCGCCGCCGTGTGATGTGTGGAAGTGGTGTGCCTTAGGCGGATGGTGGAGACGGTGCCCGCAAGCGCGGTTCCGGTGCGTACAGTGCCCGAGGCCGCCGCAGCTGTCGTAGCCGTTGCGGCCGTCGTGGCCTGCCGAGCGGTGGCCGGAGCGGCGGCGGCCGGTGTCGCCGCCAGGCCGAGGCCGAGCAGCAGCGTCAGAAGTACGGTTGCGACGGGGCCCTTTCGGCCCGGTCGGTGCGTGATGGTCATTCATGCCCTCCCCGTGAGCGGTGCGGATGGAGTTGCTGTCTTGCGCAACGCCGCAACTATTATCGCGGCGGACAGTGATTCTTCCTCTCTCGGGATCTGGACGGGGTACTCATGCGCTACCTGGTAAGCGACCGCATGCTGGCTTTCCACGAGGAGGCCTGGGTCGAGACGGAACACCGGGAGAAGCTCTTCAAGGTCAACCGCAAACTGCTGCGGCTGCGCACCACGTTCGACTTCGTCGACACCGAGGGCGAGCAGGTGGCTCGCATCGTCAAGAAGGCACTCACCTTCCACCACACGATCCTCATCAAGCAGAACGGCGAGACCGTGGGCCGCATCAGCAAGCGGACCCTGCGGATCTTCAGGGACCGCTACAAGGTGACCCTGCGCGGCGGGCGCCGGCTGCGGATCGCGGGCAACCTCTGGGACCGCGAGTTCGACATCGCGGACGACAGCGGGACCCTGGCACACATCTCGCGCCGCTGGTTCACCGTCCGCGACGCCTACGCGGTCGACGTGATGAGCGAACCGGACTGGCTGCTGCTGATCATCCTCGCGGTGTGCGTGGACCACATCATCGAGGACCGCGAGGGGGAGCAGCTCACCAACCTCTGAGACACACACATCATCGACCGCACAGACATCACCGACCGCGCGCACCTCTTTGACGCTCGGACATCGACGCGCCGTTGTCACGGCGCCCGACCGGGGGAGAACAACCTCGCCATGATGGGCCATTCGCACGCCGTGAGCGGCGCCCTGCTGTTCGCCGGCACCGCTCCCTACCTGCCGCCCGTGCTGCTGCACACGCATCTGTCGCCCCAGGAGATCCTCATGGGCACGGTGCTGTGCGCGGGCGCCGCGCTGCTGCCGGACCTGGACCACCACGACGGCACGATCGCGAACTTCCTCGGCCCGGTTTCCAAGATGCTGTGCCGGTTCGTCGCCTTCGTCTCCGGCGGCCATCGGCATGCCACCCACTCCCTGTTCTTCATCGCCTTCATGACCGCGGGCACCTGGGCCGGAATCGCCTTTCTGGGACGGCCGTTCACGCTCGTCATGTGCTTCTTCCTGCTGGCGCTGGCGGTGCGCGCACTCAATCTCTGCCCGCCCGGACACGGCTTCCATGCCTGGGGCACCAACGTGGCCCTGGCCGCGCTGGGCACCGCAGCCATCGACAAGTTCATCCCCTCCGCGCCGCTCTGGCTGCCCTACGCCATCGGCCTCGGCTGCCTGGCCCATCTCCTCGGCGACTCCATCACCAAGCAGGGCGCGCCATGGCTGTGGCCGCTCAGGACGCGCTACGAGATCGTGCTGATCAAGAGCAGCGGCAATAAGCTGGAGACCGAGATACTGACACCGCTGATGGGCGCCGGGACCATCGCCCTCCTCTGGCTCACCGTGCTGTCCCCGCACCCCCTGCACTGAGCCCGGCCGCCGGTGCCGGCCGCAGGTGTCACGGCTCTCACCGGCCGGTTGCCGAGCAGACTGGCTTTGGTTCGGTTCCCCGTCCGAAAGGCGCACGATGTCCGATCGGAGTCTCGACGCGGTGGTGATCGGCGCCGGTGCCATGGGCTGCTCGATCGCCCATGCCCTGGCCGCGGGTGGACGGCGTGTCTGTGTCGTGGAGCGGGGGCCGGCGGCCGGGAGCGGTTCCACCAGCGCCTCCTCGGCCGTCATCCGCTTCAACTACTCCACCTGGACGGGGCGTCGCCGGCGCCTGGGAGTCCCGGCACGCCTGGGCGGACTGGAGCGGACACCTCGGCGGCCACGGCGAGGCGGGCCAGGCCCGGTTCATCAGGACGGGCGGTCTGCTCCTGGACTCGTCCGGCCAGGACCGCGCCAGGGTGTACGAGCGGTTCGACCGGGCCGGGGTGCCGTACGAGGACTGGGACGCGGCGACCATCCGCGAGCGTCTGCCCGTGCTGGACACCGGCCGCCACGTCCCGCCCAGGACATCACCGACGAGGCCTTCTTCGACGAGCCGACCGGTGAGCTGAGCGGCTGCGTCATGGGGTGATGACTGCGGCCGCCTCCACGTGCAGGGCGTGATGGGACGCAGGGTGCTCAGACGAGGTCCACCCACGCTCCCCGCTCGGCCGAGCGCCCGATCGCGTCCAGCGTCACCGCGCTGGCCACGGCGTCGTTCAGGGTGGCGCCCACGGGGGTGCCCTCGGCGATGGAGCGCAGGAAGCGGTGGGCCTCGATCACCTTCAGATCGTCGTAGCCCATGCTGGTGGCCGCCCCCGGCTGGAACGCGCCGTACTCACCGTGGCCGGGTCCGACGTACACGGTGCTCACCGGCTGGTCCTGGTAGCCCGTGCCGCGGCTGACGCCGAGCTCGCCCATGCGGCGGAAGTCCCAGAAGACGGCGCCCTGGGTGCCGTGTACCTCGAAGCCGTAGTTGTTCTGCTCGCCGACGGAGACCCGGCAGGCTTCGAGGACGCCCCGGGCGCCGGAGGCGAAGCGCAGCAGGCAGTTGACGTAGTCCTCGTTCTCGACCGGGCCGAGTTCGCCGCCGGTGGCGAGGCTGTGCCCGGCCGTGGCGCCGGTCGGGCGAGCCCGCTCCGGGACGAAGACCGCGGTGTCGGCGGTGAGCGAGGTGATCTCGCCGAGCAGATGGCGGGCCAGGTCGACGCCGTGCGAGGCGAGGTCGCCGAGCACCCCGCTGCCACCACGCGCGCGCTCGTAGCGCCAGGTCAGAGCGCCCTGAGGGTGGGCGGCGTAGTCGCTGAAGAGACGGATGCGGACATGGGTGACCGTGCCGATCTCTCCGGCGGCGATCAGCTCGCGGGCGGCCTCGACGGCAGGCGCGTTGCGGTAGTTGAAGCCGACCGTGCCCTGCACCCCGGCCTTGGCGGCCGCGTCGGCCACGGCCCGGGCGTCCTCGGCGGTCAGTCCGACCGGCTTCTCGATCCAGATGTGCTTGCCGGCCTCGGCCATCGCGACACCGATCTCGCGATGCAGGAAGTTGGGGGCGGTGATGCTGACCGCCCGGACCCGGGGGTCGGCGGCCACCGCGCGCCAGTCCCGGGTGGCGGAGGCGAAGCCGTGGAGCCGGGCCGCCTCCTGTGCCCGGCCCGGTACCTCGTCGGCGACGGCGACCAGTTCCGGCCGTAGGGACAGCTGGGGGAAGTGGTGGTGCACACGGGCGTACGCCTGCGTGTGCACCCGTCCCATCCAGCCGAATCCGACGACCGCGACGCCGAGCGTGTTCACCATGAGCGCCCTTCTTTGGACCGTTCCAGAACCTGCGCCACACCCTGAATCCTGGTTCTCTCCCGTGTCAAGAGGTCTTTACAGGGCCTGATCGGATATGGAACGGTCCAGAGATGAGCACTCCGACCATCCGTGACGTCGCCGAGCGGGCCGGCGTGTCGAAGTCCCTGGTCTCGATGGTGCTGCGCGGCTCGGCGGGGGTACGGCCGGAGAAGCGCGAGGCCGTCCTGGCCGCCGTCGAAGCGCTCGGGTACCGGCCCAACGCGGCCGCGCGCAGCCTGAGCGAGCGGCGCACCCGCACGGTGGGAGTGCTGCTCAACGACCTGCGCAACCCCTGGTTCGTGGAACTGCTCGACGGCCTGAACGGGCGGCTGTACGACAGCGGGATGCACGTCCTGCTGGCCGACGGCCACCTCAACCGGCGGCTCGGCGAGGATCTCACCCGGACCTTCACCGAACTGCGCGTCGACGGCCTGATCGCCGTCGGCACGCTCCAGGACCCCGAGGCACTGCGCAACGCCGCCGGCCGGATCCCCACGGTCGTCGCCGGCGCCCGGGAACCGGTGCTCCCCTGCGTGGACATCGTCGCCAACGACGACGAACGGGGCGCCCGCCTGGCCACCGAGCACCTCATAGGCCTCGGGCACCGGCACATCGCCCACATCGCCGGTCAGGGCGCGGTCGGCGAACTGCGCCGGCGCAGCTTCGAGGCGACCATGCGCGAGCACGGACTCGCCGACACGGCGGTCGTGGAACAGGGCGACCTCACCGAGGAGGGCGGCTACCGGGCCGCCGTCCGGCTCCTGAGCCGCCCGCAGCGCCCGACCGCCGTCTTCGCGGTCAACGACATGACCTGTGTCGGCGCGCTCTCGGCCGCCGAGGAGAGCGGCCTGCGGGTCCCGCGGGACCTCTCCCTCGTCGGCTACGACAACACCTACCTGTCGCGCCTGCGCCATCTGTGGCTGACCACCGTGGACAACGCCAGCCACGACGTCGGCCGCCGCGCAGCGCAGCGGCTGCTCGACCGGATCGACGAGCCGCACCGCCCGGCCGAGGTCGACCTCGCGCCCCCGTCCCTCGAAGCGAGGGGCACGACCGCCCCACCACGCACCGCCAGGTGACAGCCATCGATGGTGTGGGTGGCCCGTAGGTCCCGCGGGCACCGGCGCCCTCACGTCATGCGGCGGGCCTGGGGCAGGTGACGTCGTCGGCCGGCGGGCGGCCGGTCGCGAGATAGGCGTTCACCGTGGCATCCACGCACGGGCTGCCGAAGACGCCGTACACCGCGTGCTGGTCCGCCCCGCGCAGGGTCACCAGGCGGGAGCTGGGCCAGCCGCGGCGGACCGCTTCGGCACCCTGGTAGACGGTGCGCGGGTCACCGGTGGCGTTCACGAGCAGGGCCCGCAGGTCGCCGCGGATCGTCGTGGGGCGCTCGCGGGGCGGCGCCCAGAACGCGCACGGGTTGATGTCGTTCGCGACGGGAGCGAAGATCCGGTCGCGCGACCCGGCACGCGTCAGATCGCGCCAGTACGTCTCCGGGTCGTGCGGAGCGGCCACGTCGCCGCAGAGGATCGACGTCTGGGCGCTGCCGTACGCGGAGTCGTGCCCGGTCAGCAGGAAGTCCAGCGAATCCGCCAGCCGGGGCGACGGGGTGACGGTCCGGCCGTCGGCGGCCCGCCGCAGGTCCCGCACGGCCCGGGCGAGATCCCCGTAGGCCGTGGGGTTGTCCTGGGAGAGGCCGTTGAAGACGAGGACGGGGACGACGTGCTCGTCCACCCGGTGGGCGCCGAGCCGCAGGGGTGTGCGGGCGGCGGCCGACCGGACCGCGTTCGCGGTCGCCAGCACCGCCCCGCGGGTACGTCCCAGGCCGTAGGCCGCGTCGTGCGCGGCGGCCCAGGCGGCCCAGTCACCCAGGGCGTCGCGGTTGGCCTGCTCCGCGCTCAGCAACAGCCGCGGACCGTAGCGGGCGGGATCTACCACACCGTCCAGGACCACCCGGTCGGTCCGGTCCGGGAACATCGTCGCGTACACCTGGCCGAGGTAACTGCCGTACGAGTAGCCGAGATAGGAGATCCGCCGCTCGCCCAGGGCGGCACGGATCACGTCCATGTCCCGGGCGGTGTTCCGGGTGGTGGCATACGGGATCAGGCCGCCCGCGTGGGTACGGCAACGGCGGGCGAGGTCGGCCGAGAAGGCGACCATCCGGTCGAAGCCGGCGCGGCCGGTGCCCGCCCCGCGGAACATGCTGCCGGTGGGCCAGTGGCAGTCCAGCGGGGTGCTCCGGCCGACGAAGCGCGGGTCCACCCCCACCACGTCGTAGCGCTTGCCGACCTCCTTCATCGCCGCGCGCACCCACGGCGGATCACCGATGGTCCGTCCGCCCGGGCCGCCGCTGTTGAGCAGCAGCGCGCCGATGCGGTGGGCGGTGTCGGTCGCCCGGATCCGGGAGATCGCGACGGTGATCGTACGGCCGTCGGGGCGGGCGTGGTCCAACGGCACGGTGACGTCGGCGCATTGGGCGCCGGCCTGCTCCAGTTCCTTGCCGGTGGTGTCGCCGGGGCCGAGCCGGCAGCTCTTCCAGCCGAGGCGCTGATGGTCGTAGCGGGCGAGGGGATCGCCGGCGGACGCGGCGGTCGCGGACGGGGCGCTGCCCAGGGTGAGCGCGCCCGCGAGGCACAGGGCGGCGGACGCGGCGCACCGCGCGGTGCGGCGGCGTGAGCGGCGACCGGCGCCGCGCGCGGTGGAGGCGGTCATGCGGGTGTCCCTTCGGAGGGGTTCGGCTCGCAGAAGGCCTTGTCAATGACGTCCTGGAAGTCCTGTTCGGCCTGGAGCGTCGCCGGGATCCCGTTCAGGGCCACGGCGACGCTCCGGCCGCCGGGGCCGGCGGCGACCAGGGCACGGTGGCCGCCGGGCACGGTTCCCGCGTGACCCCACCAGGTGCCGCCGCAGGACAGGGGCGAGGAGATCAGCCCGAGCCCGTAGCGGGCGCCGGGCCAGAGCCGGTCGGGATCGGCGGCCATTGTCCGCCGCATGTCGGCGAGTTGGGCCGTGGGCAGCAGGCGCCCGCCGAGCAGGGCGGTGAGGAACCGGATCATGTCGGCGGGGGTGGACACCAGGGCCCCGCCGACCCCGCCGAAGGTCATGTTCCAGCTCGTGCCGTCGGTACGGCGGCCGTCGTCCGCGGTGAAGTAGCTGTGGGAGTGCGGCCCGTGGAGGCGGGGGTCGTCACCGGGCCAGTACGTGTCGTGCAGCCCGAGCGGCGCGATGACGCGGCGGGTGATCTCCGACTCGGGGGAGCGGCCGGTGACCGCGCGCACGATCAGCCCGGCGACGAGGTAGTTGGTGGTCGCGTAGCGCCAGGTCCGCCGTGGCCGGGGTAACCGCAGGGCGTCGGCGATGAGTTCGCGCGGGGCGAAGTGGCGGTGTCGCAGCCGCTCGGGGTGGTCCCAGACGGGCGCGTCGAGGTAGTCGGGCAGCCCGCTGGTGTGCTGGAGGAGTTGGCGGACGGTGATCCGGCGGCCGTCGTACCCGTGTCCCCGGATCAGTCCGGGCAGGTACCGCTCGACAGGCGCGTCCAGGGACAGGCGCCGTTCGGCGGCGAGTCGCAGGACGACCGTCGCGGTGAAGGTCTTGGTGACGCTGCCGATGCGCAGCCGGTCGGTGCTGTTCATCGGGCGGCCGGAGCGCAGATCGGCCACTCCGTCCGTCACGGTCCGGCGGGCGCAGGGTGTGTCCGCGCCCGTGCTCTCGGCGAGGACCGCGGCACCGGCGATCCGGTCGTGCACGACCAGGTGGTGCAGGGACCGGCGCAGGGCGTCGTGCGTGCCGCACGGGCGGGACGCACGGGTCGGCGGTGGCGCTTGGGCGGCTGCCACGGGGGTGGCGACCAGCACGACGGCCGTCGCCGCGGCGGTGGCCGCGAAGCCGGTACGCCTGCGGAGTAATCGGCTCAGGAGGGGGATGGTCATGGGACAGCACGCTAGGCACCGGCCGGGACCCGATCACTCCGGCAGGCACGAGGCTTCGGGGTGGGGACAGCACCAGAGCGTGCCGGGCATCACCCCCACCCCGTCAGGAAGGGCTGGATCCGGTCGCGTGCACCGGATCACCGCAACCCGGGGCCGCGGCTCGTCGTCGTAGGAGGAGAAGGTGCGGGAGAAGCTGGAGCCGGAATGCGGCGGTGCCCGAGCGATCGGGCCGGGCTGGGGGACACACATGAAAAGGGCGTTCGCGGACGGGCGGGGAGCGGGACCGGCGGCGCGGAGCCGGCGCCGGGGGCGGGCCGCCGCTGCCGTGGCAGGCTGTACGGCCGTGCTGGCCGCCGCAGCGCTGCTGGGGGTGCCCGGCACCGCACAGGCGGCGGCCACCACGACGGTGCCGGGGACGGCGTCCCCCGCCGTGCACACCATGTCCCTCGCCGGTGGCGTGCCGTCCGCCCAGGACATGACCGTCCACGTGTGGCTGAAGCCGGATCTGGCCGGTGCCGCCGCGTTCGCCGACGCGGTCGCCACACCGGGCAGCGCCGCGTTCCACCACTATCTCGGCCCTGACGCCTACACCGCCCGCTTCGGGCCGTCCGCCGCGCACGCCCGGGCGGTCGCGGAATGGCTGAGCACCAAGGGCCTGACGCGGGTGCACATCAGCGACGGCCGCGACTACGTCTCGGCGACCGGGCCGGCGTCGACGGTGCAGTCGGCGTTCCAGGTGCGGATCAACCGGTACCGGGCCGAGGACGCGCTCGGCGGGACCACGGTGATCCAGTCCAACGACCGCGACGTGTCGCTGCCGGCCCCGCTCGCGCCCGACGTCCTCGGGGTGACCGGGATGAGCGGTGCCCGGCCGAACACCACCCGGACCGCTGCCGTGAGACGGACGTCGACGCAGAGGCAGACGAGGGCGCAGGTCACGGCGGCGGCGCCCGAGGCACCGACCTGCTCCCGGTACTGGGCGCAGCACACGCACCCCGTCCACCCGGCCTACCAGGGGCTGAGCACGGCATCGCTGCCCGTGTGCGGGTACTCCGCCCGCCAGATCCGCGCCGCCTACGGCGCGACCTGGACGGACACCGGCAAGGGCCAGACCGTGGCCCTGACCGAGGACGAGGCGCCGACCGCGATGTTCCGGACGCTGACGGAGTACGCGCGCACCAATCACCTGCCCACGCCGAAATCCTCCCAGTTCCGGGAAGTCCGGGCCGGAAAGTCCTGCGGCACCTTCGCGCGGGGCGCGGCGCAGGCGACCGCGGTGAACGACGAGGCGGAGATGGACTCCGAGGCCGTCTACGCCATGGCGCCCGGAGCCGCCCAGCTGATGGTGGTCGGCGGCGGCTGCGACGAGGACCAGGCACTGCTCGACGCCGCCCTCTCCGTGCTGACCGGCGACGGCAAGCACCCCAGCGCCTCCATCGTGTCCAACTCGTGGCAGATCCCCCTGGGCATGGTGCCGGAGAAGACCGTGCACGCGATCGACGTGCGGGCCGCCGCCGAGGGGGTCGGCATGTACTTCTCGTCCGGTGACACACCCGGGCTGACGGTGACCGACTCCGACCCGTACGCGGTGGCGGTCGGCGGCACCAGCCTCGGCATCGGGGCGGCGGACGACCGGGTCTTCGAGACCGGGTGGTCCAGCGACTACGGCTCCCTGGAGCACGGCAGGTGGAGCGACCTGGGCATCAGCGGGGGCGGCGGAGGCACCAGCCTCGTCTACGGCCTGCCCGCCTACCAGCAGGGTGTCGTTCCCGCGTCGATGTCGCGTGTCCGCGTCGGCAAGCGGGTCGCCACCGACCGGGCCGTCCCCGACATCGCGGCCGACGCCGATCTCGACACCGGGCTCCTGACCGGGTACACGGAGTCGGGGAGCGACGCGAAGCCGGGGCCGTACCGGACCATGGTGAACGCCGGCACCAGCCTGGCCTGTCCGCTGATCGCCGGCCTGATCGCCGACGCCCAGCAGGGCCGGAAGACGGCGTTCGGCTTCAGCAACCCGCTGATCTACCGCCTCGCCGGCACCCGCGCCTACCACGACGTCCTGCCGGTCGACTCCCGGACGCCGCAGCAGAACAGGGCTGCCTACCTCGCGACGGACGGGTCCGGCGGCGCCCCGGGCGTCGACGTCTTCGGCTCCCAGGAACGCGCCTACACCCAGCAGGTCACCGCCAAGGGCTACGACACGATGACGGGCGTCGGCACACCGAACGGCGCCGCCTTCATCGCCGGGCTGCGCCGCGCCGCCCCCTGACCGGCCCGGACGACCGGTCACCTCGCCGACGTCCCAACTCCCGCGCCAGGGCGCCGACATCGGGCAGCGGCCGGCCGGTTCCCCCGGCCGGGCCGCGCCGTATCCGCCATCGTGTCGCCTTCCGTGATCGCGCGATCACGGATGTGTGACAGTGGTGCTCCACGGCCCGGCAGCGGCGGGCGGCGAGGAGACGAGGAGTCGGAGTGGACACAGGGCACCGTGGCCGGCCGGAGCATCCCGTACCGGCCGATGTGTGGATGCTGGTGCGGGAGCGGCCCATCGCGCTGCGGCGGTCCACGGCCGAACTGGCAGGGGCGTTCACCGCCGCCTTCGGACCCCGCTTCGTCCTCTGGCACACCGACGAGCTGCTCGTCGGCGTCCGGGACGGCAGGCTCGTCCTGCACACCCTGGGCGGCGCGGACCTGCCCGCTCCGGACGTGGTGTGCGTACGCCAGATGCCCGGCTCCATGCGGAGCGACCGGGAGACCACCCTGCTGCGCCACCTGGAGCGCATGGGCAGCACCCTCGTCAATTCGGCCGACGCCCAGCTGACGGCCCGTAACAAGGTGTGGCAGGTACAGGAACTCGCCCTGGCCGGGGTGCCGGTGCCCGACACGCTCTCGTACGCCACCGCCCCCCTGGACGGCGTCGTACACAGCCGGCACCTGCGCACGCCGTGCGTGGTGAAGGCCGTCAGCGGCACCAAGGGCCGGCAGGTCTTCCTCGCCCGCGAGCAGGGCCTGCTGCGTGAGCTGTCCGGCAGCCTGGCGGACCGGACGCCGTTTCTGTTCCAGGAGTACGTGGCCGGCTCGCACGGCCGCGCCCTGCGTGTCGTCGTGGTCGACGGCGAGCCGGTGAGCGCCGTCCTGCACACCTCCCGGCACGGCGCCCTCGCCGCGAACATCGCCAAGGGAGGCTCCGCCACGCTGTGCGCCGGCCGCCATCCGCAGGCGGAGGAGCTGGCGGTGCGCGCGGCCGGGGCCCTGGATCTGGACATCGCCGGGGTGGACCTGTTGTTCGCGGCCGACGGCACCTTCACGGTCTGCGAGGTGAACGCCGTCCCGGGCTGGCGCCCGGAGATGACCACGGTCACCCCGGCGATCGTGGCCTGCATCGCCCGCCGCCTGGCCATCCGTGGCGACGAGGCATCGCCTGCACCTCGTCCGGGCGAGCCCGGTCCGCCCACGAGAACGGCCGAGCCCCGGGAGAAGCCTGCCGCGGTTCGGCCGAGCACGGGGGACTGACGCGGCAGCGCGGTGCCGGCCGGCCACCGGGGAGCGAGACCTGGCTCGCCGCGGATGACTTCCCGCGGCGCGGCCGGGCCTCAGTCGGTCGGCACCAGCGCCTGAGCGACGGCCGTGATCGCTGGCGTGGGACGGCCCGGCAGCCGCGCCAGCAGGATCCGGCGCACTTCACGGGGCGCGCCCTCGACGCGCAGCAGGGTCACCCCGGGCGGCAGCACCTCCGACATGCGGGACGGCACCGTCGTCACCCCGAAGCCGCCGGCGACCAGGTGAAGCTTGGCCAGCCAGTCACGCACGGCATGGCTGACACGCGGTCGGCCCGGCAGGCCCGGCCAGACGCCCAGCAGCGGTTCCGAGTTCGACGACGGGGTGGCGATCCAGGCGACGTCGAGGAGCTCGTCGACGTGCACCGAGGTGCGGCCCGCGAACATCCCCGTCGTCCGGGCGGCCACGAGGAGTTCGGTGTCCTCCACCGTCTCGACGTGCAGGCGCGGCGACTCGCCGTCCGGGGGCCGGTGGGGCGGCCGGGACGTCAGCAGGGCGAGGTCGATCGAGCCGGCGCGCAGCGCGCGGACCAGGCGGGGTGTCGTGCCCTCGCGCGTCGTGACCGTGACCTGCGGATGGCCGGCCGCGAGCCGTGCGAGTGCGGCGGGCAGGAGCGCCGCGCCCGCGCTCAGGAACACGCCGAGCCGTACCCGCTCCCGCTGCGGTGCGGTCCCGGTCAGGTCGCGCTCGGCCGCGTCGAGGGCGTCCAGGACGGTACGGGCGTGCCGCAGCAGGGTCAGCCCCGCGGAGGTGAGCCGTACCCCGTCGGTGCGACGCTCGAACAGGACGGCGCCCGCGCCGCGTTCGAGGGACGCGGCCTGCCGGGAGACCGCCGACTGGGTGTAGCCGAGGCGCGCGGCCGCCGCCGTGAAACTGCCGGACTCCGCGATCTGCCGCAGAACGCGCAGGCCCGAACTGGAGAGGTCCATGCGTCCTACGCATACCACGGATGCCAGATCCTCGCTTCCCGAATGCCCCCTTGCCTTCCTAGCCTCGATGACGTCGCCCGAGGAACGACCGGACAGGCGACGAGACACACCACGAAGAGAGACACGGAGGTCCACCCGTGCGCGCAGCAGTTCTGACGGAGTTCGGCGCCCCGCTCACGGTGCGGGAGCTGCCCGACCCCGAGGTGAGGGGCGGCGAGGTGGTGGTCGAGGTGGTCGCCGCCTGCGTACTGCCGTACGCCGCCGAGGTGTTCAGCGGCGCCCGGAACTACCCCCTCGTCCCGCCCGTCGTACCCGGTACGGGCGGCGTGGGGCGCATCGTCCACGTCGGCCCGGACGCCACCCGGCTCCGCGTCGGCGACCTGGTGTGGTGCGACCCGACGGTACGCTCCCGGGACGACGCGCTGACGCCCGACATCACGCTCCAGGGCTGGAGCTCCCGGGGCGACGGCGGCGCACGCCTGGCGCGCCATCTGCACCACGGGTCGTTCGCCGAGCGCATGCGAGTACCGACCGAGAACGTCTTCCCCCTGCCGGCGTCGGCGGGCGACGACCCCGCCCGCTGGGCCTCGCTCGGCGTGTACGTCATTCCGTACGGCGGGCTGCTGGCGGGCGGGCTCGAAGCCGGCGAGACGCTGCTCGTCAGCGGCGCGACCGGGAACCTCGGCAGCAGCGCGGTGGCGGTCGCGCTCGCGATGGGCGCGGGCCGCGTGATCGCCGCGGGCCGCAACCGGGCCGTCCTCGCCCTCCTCGCCGAGCGGTTCGGCCCGCGCGTGCGCCCGGTGGAGCTGACCGGACCGGAGGACCCGGACCGGGCGGCGATGGCGGCGGCGGCCGACGGCCCGATCGACATGGTGCTCGATCTGCTGCCCCCGAGCGCGCCCGGCACGGCGGTGCGCACGGCGGCCATGAGCGTGCGCGAGTACGGCCGCGTCGTCCTGATGGGCGGCGTCGGCATGCTCGGCGGTGCCGACCTCGCGCTCCCGTACCCGTGGCTCATGCGCAACTCGGTGACCGTGCGCGGCCAGTGGCTGGGCCCGCGCACGGCGAACGTCGGCATCGTCCGGCTCCTCGCCTGCGGCACCCTGGACCTGGCCGGTGAACAGGTCCGGGCCTTCCCGCTCGATGCCGTCAACGACGCGATCGCCCACGCCGCCGCGCACGCGGGCCCGTTCGACCGCACGGTCCTCACCCCGTCCGCCGAGGGACGCGACCGACCACTCGCGCGCTCGTGACCTGACGACGGGTGTGGGCCAACTCGCTGCGAAATTAGCTGAGTTGCCGCCATTCACCGGGCGCCCGCAAGGGAGCGGCAGGCATGGGCCGGAAGCAGAAGACGTTCCGCGCCATCGAGGCCGGGGGGATGAACGACGCCGGGCTCGCGGTGTCGCTCGCCTGCGGAGACGTGTGACACCGTCGGAGAGACGAACGGCAGGCTGCGGTCCGTCCCGATCTCCATCCCGCAGAACGTCACCGTCGTCGCCCCCTAGGGCCTGCCGTCGGATTCCCGCCTGTCGTGCGGCGTCTGGCACGCGCTCCCCCGGAGGGGGCACCCCAGCCGTGTTGTCGTCGGTCGCCGGCTCCCCCGCGCTCGGCTTCGCTCGGGCGGGAGGGGCCCCCGCGCGTCGGCTCCCTCCTCCGCCTTGCAGCCGCACGCACCGGACGCCGCGCGGCCCGCCCTTCGGGCGGACGACGGGAATGTGACGACAGGCCCTGGCTTGCGGCGACGGTGTTCGTCGGGCCGGACATTCCACTGACCGAGGCGCCGGACGCCTGCGTCGGCCCCTACCAGCCCTCCGAGGGCCGGGTGACCAACTACCGGCCCGGCGAGTCCCGGGCACACTCCTGCGCCGGCTTCGCTCCCGGCTCGCGGACCGTGAGGATCGGCCGGGCGGGCTGAGCACCGGGCGCGACCGCGCCTCGTGACACGGGGAGGAGCCGGGCGGCCGGACCGGGGGAGGGAGCGGGGCCCTCAGTAACCGCCCAGCAGGCCCCGTACCTTGCGCAGCGCCTCCGGACCGGCGGAGCTGTGCCAGCGTGCCGGGTCGGCGGGGCGGCGGCCCCACAGCAGCAGTACCCGGGTGGCCGCGTCGCTCTCGATCGTGGCGGGGCCCTCGGGGGCGGCGAGCCGGATGCTGCAGGAGTCCGCGTCGGCGCTCACCACGACGTCGTCCATGCCCGGCGTGCGAAGGCGTCCCTCGACCCGCCCCTCGGGCCCCGGTGCCAGCCCGGTCCGGCCGCGCTCCAGCAGGGGACGGCCGACCGAGGTCACGCTGTGCTCCGTCATCCACGGCTCGTCGAGCGCCCGCACCGCCGTGGGGTCGTCACCGGTCAGGTCCCAGCGGTGCAGGATCAGTTCCTCGCGCATGTGCTCGGCGAAGAAGGGGGCCTTCACGGTCCGCCCGGTCCATCGCACCTCGGTGTCCGGGGACAGCTCCTGCGCGGCGGCCGCCGCGACCTCGGTGAGTCGCTCGCAGCGGTTCAGGAACGTCGCCCAGAGGTCGGAGTCGGACAGCCGTCGATGGGGATCCTCGCGATCAAAGCCCCGGGTCTCCACCGGGGCGCCGTCGAGGAAGGCCTGGAGGACCCGGGCCAGTTCCTCGGCATTCCCCGTCTGGTGGACCAGGACGTCCCGTACGGTCCACGCCTCGCACCACGTGCCGTCGTCGGGCCGCCTGGCCTGGACGGCCCGCACGAAGGGGACCAGTTCCGGCAGGGTCTCCTCGACCCGGGAGGGAATCACGCGCCATGGGTAGCCCGGTCGGGCGCCGCTCAAACCAGCCGCTCAGCGCGTCCGCTCAGCGCGTCCGCTCAGCGCGTCCGCTCAGCGCGTCCGCGAGGTCGGTGTCGCGCGCCCGGTCCGTCGCGGTCTCCAGCACCAGGGGGCTTTCCGCCCCGTCGCGGTCTCTCGTGCCACGGCGGTTCTCCGCTCCCGTCGCGGGCTCCCGCGCCACGGCAGCTTGCCGTTCCCCTCCCGGCCTCCCACGGCACGGCGGTTCCCCGCTCCCGTGCGGCCCTCCTCCGCCCGGCCCATCCGCCCCCGCACCAGCGAATTTCCCCGCACAAGGGGTTGTCCTGACAATCCTGTCGCCCTAGGGTCGCCTCGTACGGGGCAAGCGCTTTCTCCCTGGCGCTCGATGCGGCGCTCGAAGTGGTGCTCGACTCCGTCTGCCGAGCCCTCAGGAGCGTTGCATGTCCCTCGCCGCACCCCGCCGCCGCGCCGCCGTCATCGGCACCGGCGCCATCGTCGCCGGCAGCCACCTTCCCGCACTCAGAGCCCATGCCGAGCGCGTCGAACTCGTCGCCGCCGTCGATGTGGACGAGGGCCGACTGGACGCCTTCCGGAAGGAGGCGGGGGCGCGGGTCGCCGGGTTCACCTCGACGCAGGCCATGCTCGACGCCGTACGCCCGGATCTGGTCCTCATCGGCACGCCGCCCGCGCTGCACCGCGAGCAGACCGTGGCCGCGCTCAAGTCGGGCGCCTGGGTGCTGTGCGAGAAGCCGCTGTGCCTGTCGCTCGCCGAGTACGACGACATCGCCGCCGCCGAAGAGGCCTCCGGCGCGTACGCCTCGGTGGTCTTCCAGCACCGCTACGGCTCCGGCGCCGTGCACGCCAGGGACCTGATCGCGCGGGGCGAGCTGGGCACCCCGTTGGTGGCGCACTGCCAGACCACCTGGCACCGGGACGCCGACTACTACGCCGTTCCGTGGCGCGGCCGGTGGGCGACCGAGGGCGGTGGGCCGACCATGGGGCACGGCATCCACCAGTACGACCTGCTGCTGCACCTGCTGGGGGAGTGGGAGGAGGTGCGGGCCATGGCGGGCCGGCTGGTCCACGACGTCGAGAGCGAGGACGTCTCCACCGCCCTCGTCCGGTTCCGCGGCGGCGCGCTCGCGACCGTGGTCAACAGCGTCCTGTCCCCGGACGAGGTCAGCCGCATCCGTATCGACTGCTCCGACGCCACCGTGCAACTGACCCACCTCTACGGGCACGGCAACACCGACTGGGTCTACACGCCCGCGCCGCACGTCGACCCCGGGCGGGCCGCGACCTGGCGGACGCCCGCGCAGGACGTGCCCAGCTCGCACCTCGCCCAACTCGGCGTGCTCCTCGATGCGTTCGACCGGGGCGAGCGGCCCCCGGGCGGCGGCCCCGACGCCCGCGCCACCCTGGAGTTCGCCGCCGCCCTGTACAAGGCGGCGTTCACCGGACAACCGGTACGGGCGGGCGAGATCGGCCCCGGTGACCCCTACTACGCGGCCATGCACGGCGACCATCCGGACTGGGCCCCCAAGGAGCGCGCATGACCATCCGAGTCAGCCACGTCCACGGCGAACACCTGGCGGTCCAAGCGGCGAACGGCACCGAGATCCTCCGCTACGTCTACCGCCCCGATCCGGACGCCTTCGAGGCCCGCAAGCCCTACGCCCACCCCGTGCGCACCCTCGCCGGGCACACCGTGACCGGCTACCGGCCGAACGACCACCGCTGGCACAAGGGCCTCCAGATGACGGCCAGTCATCTGTCCGGGCAGAACTTCTGGGGCGGCAACTGCTATGTCCACGGCGAGGGTTATCTGCGCCTGCCCGACCGGGTCGGGTCGATGCGCCACGACGGCTTCACCGGCCTCAGCGTCACCGACGAACGCCTCGACGTCACCGAGGAGTTGACCTGGATGGAGAACGGCGGCCGGGAGTGGGCCCGCGAGGTGCGCGGCCTCGCCGTGCACACGGTGGACGAGGAGGCCGGCGCCTGGACCCTGGACTGGTCCATCCGCCTCACCAACACCCGTGACGAGCCTCTGCTGTTCGGCTCGCCCACCACCGCCGGCCGTGAGATGGCCGGCTACACCGGCCTCCAGTGGCGCGGCCCGCGCGACTTCACCGGCGGCGGCGTGTTCACGCCCGACTCCGAACCGGATGTCGGCGCCGAGAAGGTGATGGGCAGTCAGGGACCGTGGCTGGCCTTCAGTACCGAGCACGACGGGTTCGACGCGCATTCCACGCTCGTCTTCGCCCACGCTCCCGAGAACCTGGACGAGTCGTCCGCGATCCATGCCTCGCACTGGTTCGTACGCTCCGAACCGATCCCGACCGTCGCGTTCTCCTGGGCGTTCTTCGAGGAGTTCGCACTCCCGCCGGGGGAGAGCTTCGGCTACCGCTACCGGGTCGTCGTCGCCGACGGCGCCTGGGACCGCGACCGGGTGAGCCGCCACCTGGAAGGCCTGCCATGGTGAACGAAGCAGAGCCGGGGCCGTCCCATCCGCTGCCCGGCGCCGTGGGCCTGTCCCACCTGAGCGCCTACGCGTGGCAGGCCGCCGACGGTGTCTGCGGCGGCAGCCCGCATCTGCACCTGGTGTGCACCGAGGCGTACGTCGTCACCGGGGGCCGGGGCGCGGTGCAGACCCTGAGCCCCGACGGCTACCGGGACATCCCGTTGGCGCCCGGCTCTCTCGCCTGGTTCACCCCCGGCACCGTGCACCGGATGGTGCAGGGCGGCGACCTGCGGATCACCGTGCTCATGCAGAACAGCGGCCTGCCCGAGGCCGGGGACGCCGTGTTCACCTTCCCGCCCGAGGTGCTCGCCGACCCCGAGCGGTACGCGGCCGCCGCCACCCTGCCGCCGGGCACCGGCCCGGAGACCGAGGCGGCCGCCCGGCGCCGCCGGGACCTCGCAGTCGAGGGCTACCTCGGTCTGCGCGAGGCACTGCTCGCCGGGGACAGCGGCCCGTACCGTGCCTTCCAGCAGGCCGCCGCCCGCCTGGTCCGGTCCCGGGTGCCCGCCTGGCGCGAGCTGTGGCGGGCCGGCGCCCTCGCCGCCGCCGAACGCACCGGCGCCCAGCTCGACGCCCTGGAGTCCGGCGAGCCCGCCTACCTCGCAGACGCGACCGTGTACCGGAGCGAGCCGAGCAGGCTGGGCGGCTTCGGGATGTGCGGGCGCCGCGACGAGTACGCGCTGACGGGCACGACACTGCCGTACGACGGCA
The DNA here is from genome assembly GCF_055558375.1 of Streptomyces sp. NPDC025793. Taxonomy (NCBI): domain Bacteria; kingdom Bacillati; phylum Actinomycetota; class Actinomycetes; order Kitasatosporales; family Streptomycetaceae; genus Streptomyces; species Streptomyces sp. NPDC025793. The sequence goes on from NZ_JBVHMR010000006.1 coordinate 264,566, forward strand.
CGCCGACGGCCTAGGTGTGCTGACCGGACAGGTTGGTGACGCGGCTGGCTGGTGCGTGGCCGCCGATGCCGGTGTGGGGTCGGTGGTAGTTGTACCGGTCCAGCCAGTCGGGAAACGCTGTCTGCCGCTCGGTGTCTGAGTCGTAGGGCCGGTGGTAGGCCCATTCCTCCAGCAGGGTGCGGTGGAAGCGTTCGGCCGTTCGTCTGCGGCCGCCATGGACGTGTCCAGCGGGGGCTGATGCCCAGCTGGTGGCAGGTCTGCCGCCAGGTGTTCTTGGAATAGCCCCAGGCGTTGTCGGTCAGGACCCGTTCGACGGTGATGCCCTGGGCGGCGAACCAGGCCGTGGCCCGGGTGAGGAAGCCGGCGCAGGTGGCCGCTGTTCCGTCGGGCAGATCTTCGGTGCAGGCCAGGCGGGAGTGGTCGTCCAGGGCGGTGTGCAGGTAGGCGTAGCCGGTCCCGGTCCGGTTGCGGCGGCCTTCGGCCCGGCCCTGGGTGCGGTGGCCGCCGCCGTCGGGGATACGGCCGGGTTTCTTCACGTCGATGTGGACCAGTTCGCCGGGCCGTGCGCGTTCGTGGCGGCGGACGGGTTCGCCGGTGGCCCGGTCGCACGCGGCCAGAGCGGAAGCTGGTGGCGGCCAGGATCCGATGGGCGGTGGACGCGGCGATGCCGCACCGGGCGGCCGGCCGGACCGGTCCGATCCGGTGTTCGCGGCGCAGACGGACCACCTGCGCTTCGACCGCGGGCGAGGTGCGGCGTGGCTGGCGGTGCGGGCGGCAGGAACGGTCGTGCATGCCCTCGGCGCCCCACTGCCGGTAACGGCCGGCCCAGCGCGCGGCCGTGGTGTGACCGGCCTGGAAGCGTTCCGCGGCCCGCCGCAACGGCCAGCCATCGTCCACGACACACCGGGCCAGACGCAGCCTGCCGGTCGGGGTCAGCGGGGCATCACGGTGGGACACGAGGGCCTCCTGAGTACCGGTCGTAGATGTCGCAATCCACACCGAACCCAGAAGGCCCTCACCTGTTCAAGCACCCAGCACGTGTGTCACCAACGTCCCGGGACAGCACACCTAGAGGCCGGCCGGAACATCGGAGGCAGAGGTGACCTCGGCATGTCCGGACACAGGGCACCGGCGCCGCCTGGGTGCCGCCACCGCTCGCGTTCCCCGCTCCGGGGCCGCCGGTCCTGGCGCTCACCGCCGTGGGCGTACGGCTCGCGGGGCGCCGGGCATGAGCTGACGGGGGCGTCGCCATGTGCCGGTCGCACGCGTGCGGGGTACAGAGATGGATTTGGCCCCCGCTGGTCCGCCTGCCCGGGATCGGCGGACCAGCGCCTTTGCGGGCGCCGTCGCGGGGTAACCGGAACCTACGCTTCCAGCGGGCGTGACGGAAGACCTGTCCGGGTGTGGTCCAGGTCACATTGTCCGGTCGGCATGTCACACACGGGCGGGCCGGCCGGTCTGCCCTGGTGACGACGGAATTCCCGACACCGTTCCCGACACCGGAGGCGATCCCCATGGCACGCATCTCGCTCGACCCGCCGCGCACCCTGCTGTACCGGATCAGCGAGTGGTACTCCAGGCGCACCTACGGCGCGGTCCTCGACCCCGTCCGCGCGATGGCCCACAACCGCAAGGTCATGCTGACCGACGCGCGGATGGAGATGTCGCTCGCCAAGTGGAACGCGCTGGACCCCCGACTGAAGCTGCTGGCCGTGATGGCCAGTTCGCACCTGATCGGCTGCTCCTGGTGCACCGACTTCGGCTACTGGGAGGCCCACAACGAAGGCATGCCGAGCGCGAAGCTGCACGCGGTACCCGTCTGGCGCGAGCACCGTACGGCGTTCACCGAACTGGAGCTGGACGTCCTGGAGTACGCCGAGGCGATGACCGAGACGCAGCCGACCGTCACCGACGAACTGGCGGCCCGACTGATCGAGCGGCTCGGCGAGCCCGCGTTCGTCGAGCTCACCGCGATCGTCGCCGTGGAGAACCTGCGCTCCCGGATGAACAGCGCCTTCGGCCTGACCGGCCAGGGCTTCTCGGATCGCTGCGCGGTACCGTCGCGTGGGTGAGCGCACTTGAACTCTTCGAGGAGAACCGGCCGGAGCTGTTCGGCGTCGCCTACCGCATGCTGGGCAGCGCCGCCGACGCCGAGGACATCGTCCAGGACGCCTGGCTCAGATGGAGCACCGTCGATGCCGACACGATCGACCGTCCTCGCGCGTACCTGTGCCGGATCGTCACCAACCTCTCGATCAACCGGGCGCAGTCGGCCGCCGTCCGGCGCGAGTCGTACGTGGGCCCGTGGCTGCCGGAGCCGCTGGTGACCGCGCCGGACGCCAGCGGCGGCATCGAGCAGGCGGAGGCGATCTCGCTGGCGATGCTGGTGGTCCTGGAGACACTGTCGCCGCTGGAGCGCGCGGTGTTCGTCCTCAAGGAGGTCTTCGGCTTCGGCTATCCCGAGATCGCCGGGATGCTGGAGCGCACCGAGGCGTCCGTACGCCAGGTCGGCAGCCGGGCCCGCAGCCATGTGCAGGCCCGCCGGCCCCGCTACGACGCGCCCGCCGAGGTACGGCGCAAGGCCACCGACGAGTTCCTGGCCGCCTGCCTCGGCGGGGACCTCAACCGGATGATGACCATGCTCGCCCCCGACGTGACCGCCTGGACCGACGGCGGCGGAAAGATCCGCGCCGCGCTGCGCCCGATCCACGGCGCCGACAAGGTCGCCCGCTGGATCCTCGGCGTCCTCGCGAACCACATCCCGGACGTCGCCGTGCACGACGTGCTGGTCAACGGCCGTCCGGGCCGCCTCGTCACCTCCGGCGACCGTCCGGACTCGGTGGCCTGCGTCGACCTCGCCGAGGACGGCACCATCTGCGCCATCCGGCTGATCCGCAACCCCGACAAGCTCACCCGCGTCCGTCCGGCCGACTGACGCACCGGTACCGACGGCACCGCCCACCGGCGGTTCCGCCGTACTACAACAGGCCGATGTTGGTGAGCGGCACGTTCCAGTCTTCGCTCTCGGCCTGGCCATGACCGTCCCGCGCCGCGGCCGGAACCGCGCACAGCATCAGTCCGGCGGCGACAACGGTCAGGACGGCGACGACACGACGCTTCACGGTTCCTCCTCGACGACGACTCCGTCCACCCTGCTCCGAGCCGGCCGCCCCACCCGCCCAGCCACGCCGCCGGGCCGGTGGATTCAGCCGCTCGGATTTATCATTCGTCCTCATGGCAAGCGTGTTGGACCTGAGCATCCTGGGCTTCCTCTACGAAGAGCCCCTGCACGGCTACGAGTTGCGGACCCGGATCGCGCGGCTCACCGGGCACGTGCGGGCGGTCAGCCACGGCACGCTGTACCCGGCGATCAAACGCATGGAGAAGGCGGGCCTGCTGCGGCGTGAGGCACAGCCGGGCGCTGCCGCCGCCCCGCGCCACGTACTGAGCCTGACCGACGACGGCAGGCAGGAACTGTTCCGCTGCCTGAGCAGCCCCGAGCAGCCCTTCATCACCGACGAGAACCGCTGGTTCGCCCTGCTCGGGTTCCTCAGGCACCTGCCCGACCGTCGGCAGCAGGCCGAGATCCTGCGCCGGCGGCAGGCGTTCCTCGGCGAACCCAGCAGCTTCTTCTACCGGGGCGACACACCCCTCTCGGCGGCCGAGGTCGACGACCCCTTCCGCCGGGGCGTCCTGCTCATCGCGCGCGCCACGTCCGAGGCCGAGACGGCGTGGCTGGAGCGGACGATCGCGGAACTGGAGCGCGCCGCCTGACCGGGAGTTCCCGCACATCGCACCGGCCGGGCCACTTCGGCGTCGCCCGCTCGGCGGCCGTGGTTCAGGAGTGGGCCTTGAGGAATTCGAGGAGGGCGGTGTTGACCTCGTTCGGGCGTTCCTGCTGTGTCCAGTGCCCGCAGCCGGGGAGCTTGATCGGGTCACGCCAGAGGTTGGGCATGAGGTGGGGGAGCTTCGCGATGAGTTCGGGCGTGCCGGGGAAGGCCGGGACGAGGTCGCGGTCGCCGTACACGTACAGCGCCGGCGGCGTGACCACGGCGTTCTGCCAGGCGGCGGTGAGCTCCCAGTTGCGGTCCAGGTTGCGGTACCAGTTGAGGGCTCCGGTGAAGCCTCCGGAGAAGCTCTCCGTGAGCGCGTCGAGGTCCTCCTCGGTGAACCACTCCGGCAGGACCTCCGGGTCGGGCAGCTTGTCGAGCCAGCCCTGGCCGTGCTCGATCAGCGGCTGCATGACCCTGCCGTCGGAGCGGGCGGAGCCGGAGGCGGAGTAGAAGAACTTGCGCAGCGTGGTGCGCACGTCCCGGGCGAACTCGGCGTCGGCGACCCCGGGCCGGTTGAAGTAGTTCCAGTAGAAGCGGCCGTCGAACCGCTTCTCCATGGCGGCCAGCGGCGGCTGCGCGCCCCGGAAGGGCGGCGGCACGCTCAGTCCGGCCACGCCCCGGACCATGTCGGGGCGCAGCAGCGCGGTGTGCCAGGCGACGGGGGCGCCCCAGTCGTGCCCGACGACGAACGCCTTGTCCTCGCCCAGGGCCTGGATCAGCGCGACGACGTCGCCGACCAGGTGGAGGATGGTGTAGGCGTCGACCTCGTCGGGGTGGTCGCTGCGTCCGTAACCACGCTGGTCGGGGGCGACCACGCGGTAGCCGGCGTCGGCCAGGGGGCCGAACTGGTGGTGCCAGGAGTGCCATGACTCCGGGAAGCCGTGCAGCAGGACGACCAGGGGGCCACTGCCCTGCTCGGCGATGTGGAGGCGGATGCCGTTCACGTCGATCATGCGGTGCTCAACCATGGCACGAGCCTACGCTCGTCGTGATCTTCGGTCACCGCCGCCGGGCACGGAGGTCACCCGAGTTCTCAGCAGATACGGGGCAGCTGTTCTCCCAGGGGCATGTCCACCACGCGGGTGCCGCCCAGGCCCGTGGCCGAGACGACCATGCCCGGATGGTCGGGCACGCAGCGGCCGATGGCCACCGCCTCCCTGCCCAGCGGATGGGCCCTGAGCGCGGCCAGGCAGGAGTCCGCCCGGTCCGGGGGCACGAAGGCGACCAACTTGCCCTCGTTGGCGACGTACAGGGGGTCGAGGCCGAGCAAAGCGCAGGCGTTGGCGACCGTGTCCGGCACGGGGAGGGCGTCCTCCTCCAGGGCCACTCCGACGCCCGACGCGGCGGCGATCTCGTTGAGAGTCGTGGCGACGCCGCCGCGGGTGGGGTCGCGCAGCGCATGGATGTCCGGGCAGGCGGCGAGCAGGTTCGCGACCAGGTCGCCCAGCGCGGCGGTGTCGCTCTCGATCTCCACGCCGAACTCCAGGCCCTCACGCACGCTCATGACGGCCACCCCGTGCACCCCGATGGCGCCGCTGACCAGGACCACATCGCCCGGCCGGGCCCGGCGCGGGTGGATGTCGACGCCGTCGGGGATACGGCCGATGCCGGCGGTGTTGATGAACACGCCGTCCCCGTGACCGGCTTCGACCACCTTGGTGTCACCGGTGGCCACGGTCACCCCGGCCGCGCGCGCCGCCGCACCGAACGCCTCGGCCACCCGTGCCACCACGGCCATCTCGACGCCCTCCTCCAGGATGAACCCGCAGGACAGGAAGAGCGGCCGGGCCCCGGCCATGGCGAGGTCGTTGACCGTGCCGTTGACCGCCAGGTCACCGATGCTCCCGCCGGGGAAGAACAACGGCCGCACCACGAAGGAGTCGGTGGAGAAGGCGAGCCGTTCGCCGCAGGCGGGCAGCCGCGCGGAGTCGCCCAGTTCGGACAGCACGTCGTTGCCGAAGGCGGGCACGAAGAGGTGCTCGACCAACTCGGCCGACAGGGCGCCGCCGCCACCGTGGCCCATGACGATGCGGTCGTGGTCGCGCAGCGGAGCGGGGCAGGTCCAGGCGGAGAAGTCGGCCGGCGCGTACGTCGGACCGGTCGCGTCGAGTGCGTCAGCCAACGGAACTCGCCTCCTCCGTGGTCGGCACCTGGAGCCTGCGGTAGAGGTAGTAGGCCGCGCAGGCGCCCTCGCTGGAGACCATGGTGGCGCCGAGCGGGTTGCGCGGGGTGCACTGCTTGCCGAAGGCGGCGCACTCGTGCGGCTTGATCAGTCCCTGGAGGACCTCGCCGCTGCGGCAGACCGTGGACTCCCGGGTGTCGATGTCGGCCACCGAGAAGCGGTGTTCGGCGTCGTAGTCCCGGTACCGGGAGGACAGCCGCCAGCCGCTCTGGGGGATCACGCCGATGCCGCGCCAGGGCCGGTCGGTCACCTCGAAGACATCGGCGAGCATGGCCCTCGCGGCCGGGCTGCCCTCGGGCTGTACGGCGCGCGGGTAGGCGTTCTCGACGACGTGCCGGCCCGTCTCCAGCTGCCGTACCGCACGGCGGATCCCCTCCAGGATGTCGAGCGGTTCGAAGCCGGTCACCACGATGGGGACCTTGTGGCGTTCGGCGAGCTCGGGGTATTCGCCGGTGCCCATCACCGTGCAGACGTGACCGGCCGCGAGGAACGCCTGCACCCGGCAGTCGGGGGAGTTCATGATGGCGTCGATCGCGGGCGGCACCCGCACGTGCGAGACGAGCAGGCTGAAGTTGGTGATGCCGAGCTTCTTCGCCTGGTACACGGTCATGGCGTTGGGCGGTGCCGTGGTCTCGAACCCGATCCCGAAGAACACCACTTGGCGGTCCGGGTTGTCCTGGGCGAGGCGCAGCGCGTCAAGCGGGGAGTAGACGACCCGCACGTCGCCGCCCTCGCTCCGCACCTTGAAGAGGTCCCGTCCGCTGCCCGGCACGCGCAGCATGTCACCGAAGGAGCAGAAGATCACCTCGGGGCGGGAGGCGATCTCCAGCGCCTTGTCGATGGTCTCCAGCGGGGTGACGCAGACGGGGCAGCCGGGGCCGTGGATGAGCTGGATCTCGTCCGGCAGCAACTGGTCGATGCCGTGCCGGATGATCGAGTGCGTCTGTCCGCCGCACACCTCCATCATCGACCAGGGCCGCGTGGTGAGCGCCCTGATGTCGTCGAAGAGGTGCCGGGCGAGCACCGGGTCGCTGAATTCGTCGAGGTACTTCATGGCCGGCCCTCCTCGTCGGCATCCTGTGCGGGTCCCGGTGGGGGCGTGGTGCCCGCGGGGCGCTCCGCACCGGCGTCGCGGGCAGCCTTCGCCCAGGCGTCGCCGAACTCCTCCTCCAGGACCCCGAGGTTCTCGAAGAGTTCCAGGGTCTGTTTCGCGGACTCCTCGTCCAGTCGTTGCAGCGCGAACCCCACGTGCACGATCGCGTAGTCGCCGACCTGCATCTCGGGCACGTACTCCAGACACACGTCCTTGATCACGCCGCCGAAGTCGACCTTCGCCATGCGGGTCGCGTCCCGTTCCTCGATCTCCAGCACACGGCCGGGAACGGCCAGGCACATGATGAGCTCCTCACGTTCCGGTCCGGGCGGCGACGATCAACTGCCCCAGGGCCAGGCCGCCGTCGTTGGGGGGCACCTTGTGGTGTGCGAGGACGGCGAACCCGTCCCGTTCCAGTGCGCCGCGGCAGCCCGAGGCGAGCAGGGTGTTGCAGAACACCCCGCCGGACAGGGCCACCGTGCCGACTCCCGTGCGCTGCCGTGCCGCGCGGCACATGTCGAGGACGAGTGCGACGACGGCCTCGTGGAACCGGCGGGCGATCCGCCCCGCCGGGATCCCGGCGAGCACCTGCACGGCCACGGCGGCCAGCACCGGTCCGGCGTCGGCCACCAACGGGGCGCCGGGGGCGTCGGATTCGGGCCGCAGCGCGAACCGATACGCCGGGCCGTCGTCCGCCGCGTCGCCGGGTTCCGCCAGCGCCGCGCACTCCAGCTCCATCGCGGCCTGCGCCTCGTAGGCGACCCGGTGGCAGACACCCGTCAGCGAGGACACCGCGTCGAACAGACGGCCCATGCTGGACGTGGGGACGCAGTTGAAGCCGCGCGCCAACTGCCGCTCCAGCAGGGCTCGTTCACCGGGCGTGGTGACGCGGACGCTCGGCAGCCCCGGGCTCCACGGCAGCCCCGCGGCCCACAGGTGGGACAGGGCCATCCGGTACGGGTTGCGTACGGCCGCGTCGCCACCGGGCAGTGGTACGCGGCGCAGGTGGGCGAGGCGCCGGTACCCGTCGTAGTCGGCGAGCAGCACCTCGCCGCCCCAGACGGTGCCGTCGTCGCCGTAGCCGGTGCCGTCGAAGGCCACCCCGATGACCGGCGCGGAGCCGTCGAGGCCGTGCTCGGCCATGGCCGAGGCGATGTGCGCGTGGTGGTGCTGCACGCGGGCGACCGGCAGCCCGCGCTCGTGGCCCGCGCGCACGGCCCACTGGGCGGACCGGTAGCCGGGGTGCAGGTCGGCCACCAGCAGCCGGGGCGCGACGGAGGTCAGGTCCGCCAGGTGGGCCGTGGCCCGCTCGAACGCGGTCAGGGTGGCCAGGTCGTCCATGTCGCCGACGTGCGCGGACAGCCAGGCGTACCGGTCGTCGCCCACGCAGAAGGTGTTCTTCAGGTCGCCGCCGACGGCGAGCGCCGGTACGACCGGCGCGGGCAGGGCGACGGGGAAGGGGGCGTAGCCGCGGGAGCGGCGCACGGGGAGTTCCGCGCCGTCGCAGACGCGGACCACGGAGTCGTCGCACGGCACGTGGATGGGCCGGTCGTGCAACAGCCAGGCGTCCGCCAGCCCCTCCAGCCGGCGCAGTGCGTCCGCGTCGTCGGTGGCGATCGGCTCGCCGGCCCGGTTGCCGCTGGTCAGCACGAGCACGCGGGGGCCGGGCGGGTCGCCGGGCAGGCCCAGCAGCAGCCGGTGCAGCGGCGAGTACGGCAGCATCACCCCGAGGTCGGGGCTGCCGGGGGCGACGTCCGCCGTCACGTCGCCCGGCGCCGGTGCGCGGCGGCGCAGCAGGACGATCGGCTTGCGCGGGCCGAGCAGCAGGGCGCGTTCGGCGTCGCCGACGTGGGCGACGCGCTCGACCGTCGCCATGCCGTCGGCCAGCACGGCGAAGGGCTTCGCGCCGCGGTTCTTGCGCTTGCGCAGGGTGCGTACGGCCAGTCGGTCCGACGCGTCGCAGGCCAGGTGGTAGCCGCCGATTCCCTTCACGGCGACGACGGCCCCGGCTGCCAGCATCCGGCGGGCCTCGGCGAGCGCCTCGCCGTCCCGGGCGACCCCGGGTGCGTCCGGCGCGCCGGGCAGGGTGTGGGCGGTGCCCGGCGCGTGCAGCAGGGCGAGCCGGGGACCGCAGCGCGGGCAGGCGATCGGCTGGGCGTGGAAACGCCGGTCGGCGGGGTCGCCGTACTCGCGGGCGCAGTCCGGGCAGAGCGGGAAGCCGGCCATGGTCGTGGTGACCCGGTCGTACGGCAGTCCGGTGATGATCGTGAAGCGGGGACCGCAGTGGGTGCACGTGATGAACGGGTGCCGGTGGCGGCGGTCGTCCGGGTCGGCGAGTTCGGACAGGCAGGCGTCGCAGGTCGCGGTGTCCGGGGAGACGAGGGTGCGCCCGGGGCCGCCGCCGGAGGGGCGGATGGTGAAGCCGCTGTCGTGATCGAGGGGGACGGCGTGGTGCTCGACGGACTCGACCACGGCGAGCGGCGGTGCGCGGGTGCCGATCTCCTCGCAGAACGCCTCGACGGCGGCCACCGGCCCTTCGACCTCGGTGTCCACGCCGCCGGCGTCGTTGGCGACCCAGCCGGTGAGCCCGTGCTCGGCCGCGAGCGCGTGGACGAACGGACGGAAGCCGACGCCCTGGACGACACCCCGCACGGTGACGTGCCGACGCGCGCGTGCCGTGGTCATGGCGCCGCTCCCGGTACGGTCGCCGTGCTCGGCCCGTGCCGGTGCGGCAGGCCCTCGTGCTGCCGCGCCAGCACCGGCGTGTGCGGCGCCCGGCCGTCGGCGCAGGCCATGACATGGGCGAGCAGGTCGTCGACACCGGCCCCGGTGCGGGCCGAGGTCTCGAAGACGGGGACGTGCGGGTTGACCTGCCGGAGCCCGGCGAGGAAACCGGCCCGGTCGAAGCCGACGGCGTCGGAGAGGTCGCCCTTGGTGACGACGACGGCCTGCGCCAGCCCGAACGCGGCCGGATACTTCAGCGGCTTGTCCTCGCCCTCGGTGACCGACACCAGCACGATCCGCAGGCTCTCCCCGAGGTCGTAGGAGGCGGGACAGACGAGGTTGCCGACGTTCTCCACGAACAGCAGCCGGGTGCCCTCGGGCAGCCAGGGCTCCAGCCGGGCCTGGAGCATCCCGGCCTCCAGATGGCACAGGCCGTCGGTGAGGATCTGCCGGACGGGGGCTCGGGAGCGGGCCAGCCGCCGGGCGTCGTTCTCGGTGGCGAGGTCGGCGGTGACGGCCGCGACCCGTGTGCCCCGCGCGAGGGCACGGGTGAGCAGGAGCTCCAGCAGCTCGGTCTTGCCGCTGCCGGGACTGGACATCAGGTTGACGGCGATCGTGCCGTGCCGGTCGAGATAGCGGCGGAGCGCGGCGGCGTTCTCGTCGTTCCTCGCGAGCACGGCCCGGTGCAACTCGACCGAGCGGCACATGGGCTACCTCCGGGTGGGGGAGCGCTCCTTGTCCGAGGCGGCAGGGGCGGCGGGGGCCGGTTCGGGGCCGGGGTCCGTGACCAGCCGGACGATCTCCAGCTCACGGCCGGAGAGCAGGACGAGCGGTCGGGCGCACGCCTCGCACCAGAGCACCGGGGGCATCCCGGTGGGCCCCTCACGGCCACAGCCGTCACAGCGGGCTCGTCCTTCAACAGTGTCGATCAGCAGCTCGGCGCCCGCCAGCGCGGTGCCCTCGGCGGCCACCGCGAAGGAGAACTCCAGCGCCTCGGGGACGACCGCGGCCAGCTCACCGATCCGCAGCGCCACCGACCGCACGACGTCCCCGCCCGCCAGCGGGCGCACCTCGTCGACGACGGCCGTGGCGATGGACAGCTCGTGCATGTCCGTTCCCTCCTGACCTCCTGTTTCTCCCGCGCCCTGGCTCTCGGATGGGGCGCGTGAGGCGGATTGGCTAGGCTGAGAGAGCGATGAACCCGTACGAGGCCGAACGCCGCACGCTGCTCACGCCCGTTCTGCTGCTGTTGCTGGCCGAGCGCCGGGGACACGGCTACGAACTGGTGCGCAGACTGGTCGACATGGGCTGGCCGGACGCGGAGTCGGCACACGTCTACCGCGTGCTGCGGGGGCTGGAGACCGGCGGCGCGGTGACCTCGCACTGGGACGCCTCGGACCACGGACCGGCCCGGCGCGTGTACGCGCTGACCCATCAGGGCGCGATGGAACTGGCCCTGTGGTTCGTGCGACTGGGCGAGCTGCACGGCATCCTCCATGTCTTCCTGGAGCGCTACGTCCAGCTGGCGGATGCCACCGCCACCGCCTCCGGTGACGACCGGCCGTCGGCACCCCTGCCCACCGCTCACATGCGTCGCATACGCAAATAGCGGGTGATGTCCGCCAGGTTCCGCACCATCTCGTAGGCGAGCACCAGACCGACCGCGAGGCCCGTCCAGGCCAGACCCGGGTGATCGTTCATGGGTCAACTCCTCGTCGCTGTGAGTGTCGCCCGTCGCGCCAGATCCGCGACGAGATCGGCGGCGCGGTCCACCGCTGCCGCCACCGGCGGGGTGAGCCCGATGCCGTCGCCCGCGTCGCCGGGCTCGCAGCCGACGACGTAGAGGTGGTCCGGCAGGGTGCCGCCCGTGGCGGCGTGCAGGTTCCGCGTCAGCCGCAGTACGGCGGCCGGATCCATCGCGTGGCCGTCCGGCGGGCCGGGACCGCCGCCGGTCTCCGTGCCGTCGTCGTACTCCGCCGGCCGGCCCGCGTCGATCGTGTAGAGCGTGCCGGGAGGGCCGTCCCGGTGCACGGCGTCCACCAGGACGAGCGTGCCCCAGCCGTCCAGCAGCCGGTAGGCCAGGTGCAGCCCGCGGATGCCCACGTCCATCAGCTCCGTTCCCTGCGGCAGCGCGCCGGGGCCGCGGCGGGCCAGGCGCTGGACGGTCTCCACCCCGAACCCGTCGTCCCGCCGGAAGACATTGCCGATGCCGGCCACGAGCACGGGCGGGCGGCCCGGCGCGGGTGCCCCGGTCATGGCTCCTCCTCGGTGGCGGTGAGCGGCCTGACCTCGTCGGGCCGGAAGTACAGGAACCGGCCCTGGGCGCGGCGCAGATCGGTTCCGGGGTCGTCGGCCAGGACCACCGCGAGGTGCGTCTCGCCGTCCAGATCGGTCACCACGGCCTCGACGGTGGCGTGGCGCCCGCGCAGGAAGGCGTCCTGTGCGTCCGTCCGGCGGGCGCCCGGGGCGAGCACGACGAGGCTGCCGGCGCCGACCAGGACGCCGTCGACGACCACCGACGCGAACGCCTCCGCGGCCTCGGGGTCCGCCTGCGGGTCCCACCAGGGGTGCCCGGTCCCGGCGGGCAGCTCCGGCCCGGGCCCGGGGGTGGGTGGCGCCGTGCCGTCGCGCAGCTCACGGAGCGTGCCGTGCAGCCGGTCGCGTACGGCCGGGGGCATGCTGTCGACGAGGTCGATGACCTCGGCGGCGCGCGGATCGGTCCCCCGCGCCTCGCGTTTCTCCCGGTCGGTGAGGGCCGCCGTGCGCAGGGAGAGGATCTCGTCGATCTCCGTGCCGTCGTAGAGCGGCCCCGGGCTCTCCTCGGCGAGCGCGGGATGGTCCTCCAGGATGATCGGCGCCGACAGGACGACGTCGTCCGTGTCGTCGGCGCCCGCCAGGACGGGCCAGGTGTGGTCGTTGTGGCAGGCGGCGACCTCGGCGCGGGCCCACTCCGGCGGGTCGGTCATCGACAGGAAGTGACCGCCCGGCGCGGAGAGCAGCAGATGGGTGCCGATCATGGCGTGCGCGAGGGCGGCGGAGCGTCCGGTCCCGGCCGGGGGAACGGCCGTGGTGTTGCGCACCGCGAGGGTGAGCCGCAGGACCCGGTACGGGCCGGGCAGTTCCTCCAGGACCGGGGCCAGGGTGCCGGTGACGCGCGCGGTCCGGCGCACGAGCCGGCCCACGGTCCGTCCGGCGGCGTCCGTCACCGGTTCCCGGCTCGTGGCGGCGGGCAGGTCGAACGCCACGTCCAGGTCCTCGCCCTCCGGGGGCGGCACGCGGACGGGCAGATGGATGCGGATGCGTTCCTCCTCGCCCTCGTCCCACGGCACGACGATGCGGTCCGGCAGCTCCAGTTCGGACACCTCGACAGCGCTGCCGTCGGCGGCGAGGCGCTGGACGGTGCGCCGCCGGACCCGCAGGAAGCGCAGCTCGACATCCACCTTCGGCGCGCCGCGCGGCTCCAGCAGGCACTCGGTGCGCAGCGCGCAGGTCTCGCCCGGCGCGGTCAGGGCGGGCGGGTACAGGACCCCGAACTGCCAGCGCAGCCGGTTCTTCGCCGCCGAGGCGCGGTACGGGTAGAGCACATAGCCCTCGTAGAGCACCGCGTCGGCGACCGCGCGCGCGTGGGCGAGCGTGTCCTCGGTGTGCCGGGCACCGGTCATGGCGCTCGCCCCCCGTGCGCCTCGGCGGCCGTCAGAAGCTCGGTGAAGACCTGCTCCCAGGACGGCAGGGCATGCCGGGACCGGTAGCGGCGCAGCTCCTCCAGACAGTCGTTGCGTACGCGAATCCAGCCGGTGCCGGGAAAATACGCTTCGATCATGTCCCGCCAGACCTGCACCGGCATCCGGAACGTGGACTCCTTGTGCCAGGGGATGGGCTCGGCGCGGAATCCCCGGCGCCCGGTGAACACGGTGCCGGAATACAGCAGCAGGAGCGGTATCTCACCCTTGGTGAGCGCCCGGAAGTACGACGCGGAGGCCACCTCCGTGTCGTAGGTGCAGGGCACGGGCATGTCGACCTCGGTCACCCCGGTGAAGGCCGGCACGGTGAGGGACACGTGCGCGAACTGGAGGGGTTTGAGCGTGGTGCTCCAGCGTCCCGGTTCACCGAACAGGTCGGCGAGCATGTCGACCTCCTCCGGTTCGTAGGTGCGGTGGGTGGGCTCGATACGGATCTGGCAGCGCAGGGCGACGGCGTGTACCGGCTGATGGTCGCTTTCCTCGATCCGCAGTCCGAACAGCAGCGTGGGACCCGTGCCGTACGCCTCCGGACGTACGCCCGTGCAGCTGAACTCAAGGTCGGTCATGGCGCGTCCCCGGGGCCGAGGGGGCGGGCGGCGGCCCGGACGCGCTCGAAGAACGCCGCGAGGTCGGCGCGTGCCTCGGAGCCGCCGTCGAACCCCTTCCAGTGCAGGCGCATCCGGCCGACCAGTTCGTAGCAGACGTCCACCGGGACCAGCGCGCACAGGCCGGGCCCGGAGCCGTCCGCCCGCTGGACGAGGAGGGCCTCGACGTCGGGTTCGAGCAGTGCGGTCAGCCGGGTGCGGCCGAGGACCTCGTCCCAGGTCCGCGGATCGAGCTCGCTCTCGGTGGCACCCGCCGGGCTGGGGTAGAAGGCGCACAGCCGGTCCAGGGCGGAGTTGCGGAAGAAGAAGGCGAGCCCGACGGGGATCTGGAGCCGGGCGCGGTCCTGTTCGTCCAACTGGAAGGCGGGGTCGACCAGATAGCGGGCCGGTACGGCCCGGAACCGGCCGCCGCCCGACCCGGGCCGGTCCAGCAGCAGATGGCAGGAGGGGCAGACGCACTTGAGGGAGCGCAGCCGGGTGTCGACCAGGTGCCGGTGCTCGGCGGGCAGCGGCTCGCCGCACAGTTCGCACCGTTCGCCCGGCGGCGGGGGCCGGCGGGCGAACTGCCGCAGGAGGTCCGTGGTCATGGCACCGCCTCCGGACGCTCGGGCAGCGCGACGCGCACCGCGCCGTCCTCCTGCAACAGGGGGAGCGGGTCGAGGTGCCCGTCGGCTCCGACGCCCGCGTGCCGTACGTCGTAGTCGGTGCCGCAGCCGGCGCAGCGCAGCAGGTCTCCGGCGAGCACGGCATCACCGAGCCGGGCACCGCACACCGGACAGTGGTCGCGGTAGGCGTACAGCCCGCCCGACAGCCGCACGAGCAGCAGGCGGGCGTCGTCCACCTCCGCCGTGACCAGGGTCTCCTCCCTGCGCGGGAGCCGGTCGGCGACGACGGTGTGCCAGTGCGCGGGGCCCGGCGCCGCACCGTCGGCGGCGCGTGGGCCGGGCGCGTCGTCGGGCGGACGGGGCAGGATCTGCAGCAGCGGCGGTCCGGAGTCGGCGGTGGCGCCGGCGCTCTCGACGTCGATGCGGACGATCTCGGGGGCGAGCCGGGCGACGGCCTCCTCGATCGTCCAGCGCACGGTCTGGGCCGACGACGGACAGCCGTCGCAGCTGCCGCGCAGCCGCAGCCGGAGGACCGGCCCGTCGTCGGCAGCGACGTCGAGCCCGGTGACCTCGACGTCGCCCGCGTGCGAGCCGAGGTAGGGGCGGACCCGGTTCAGGGCCCGCTCGACCCGGGTCAGGGTGTCGTCCGGATGCAGGTCGTGCAGGATCAGCAGATCGGCGACGAGTTCGTCGGCGACGAGGACGGCGACCGGGTCCGCGCCGGGCGGGGCGTTGCGCAGCAGCCGCACCGCGCGGGTGAGCCCTTCGCCGTAGAACTCGACCAGTGTGCGCACCAGTTCATCGGCCCTGGCGCGGACCTCGGGGTCGGCCGTGCGCCCGAGTTCGTCGAGGAGGGCGGCGATCCTCCCGCCCACGTCCGGTCCGGCCATCGACGGGCCCTCCTCTCACGCGGGGTCAGGCCGGATCAGGCGGACAGCCCGCTCAGGCCGGTGGGCAGGTGCGTGTGCTCGACGGTCCGCCCGCCGCCGACGTACATGTGCACACCGCACGGCAGACAGGGGTCGAAGCTGCGCACGGCGCGCATGATGTCGATGCCCTTGAAGGTCTCCGGTGGGTTCTCCTCGAAGATCGGCGTGTTCTGCACCGCGTCCTCGTACGGACCCGGGGTGCCGTAGGTGTCGCGGACACTGGCGTTCCACGGGGTGGGCGGGTACGGGTGGTAGTTCGCGATCTTGCCGTCGCGGATGACCATGTGGTGGCTCAGCACTCCGCGGACGGCCTCGGTGAAGCCGCAGCCGATCGACTCGTCCGGCACGTCGAACTTCTCCCAGGTCTGGGTGTGCCCGGCCCGGACCTCGGCCATCGCCTGCTCGGCGAAGTGCAGTGCCGCGGCGGCCGCGTACGCCTGGAAGTAGGTGCGCGCGCGGTTGCGTTCGATGGCGTTGCTCCACTTCGGGATGTGCCACTCCAGGGTGGTCTCCGGCTTGGTCATGGTGCGCGGCAGACGGATCTGGACGCTGTCCCCGGTGGCCTTCACATATCCGATGTCGACCAGCCCGGACAGGGCCGTGGACCACAGCCGGGCGATGGGGCCGCCGCCGGTGTCCAGGGCGAGGTGGTGCGTGCCGTCGAACCAGCGCGGGGACATCACCCAGCTGTACTTGTCCTCGAAGTCGCGCTTCTGCGGGGCGGGGATGGTGTGCTGGTTCCAGGGGTGGCGTTCGTCGACCTCGTGGCCGAGCGGGTCGTACTCGACGAACTTCTCCATCCCGGCCCAGTCCTCGTAGTACGAGGAGCCCAGCAGGATGCGGATGCCGAGGTTGATGTCGACGAGGTCGTTGGTGATCAGCTTGCCGTCGACGATGATGCCCGGGGTGACGAACATGTGCCGGCCCCAGTCGGACATCCGGGCGTAGCTGAAGTCGCAGTGCTCCGGATCGTTCAGCGCGCCCCAGCAGCCCAGCAGCACCCGCCGCCGGCCGACGTCCTCGTATCCGGGCAGCGCCTCGTAGAAGAAGTCGAAGAGGTCGTCGTGCAGCGGGACGACGCGCTTCATGAACTCCACGTAGCGGGTGAGCCGGGTGAGGTAGTCCGTGAAGAGCTGCACCGTGGCGACGGTGCCGACGCCGCCCGGGTAGAGCGTGGAGGGGTGCACATGGCGGCCCTCCATCAGACAGAACATCTCCCGTGTGTAGCGGCTGACCTGGAGCGCCTCGCGGTAGAACTCGCCCTCCAGCGGGTTCAGCGAGCGCATGATGTCGGCGATGGTGCGGTAGCCGTGCTCGGCGGCGTGCGGGGCCTCGGTGCGCTCGGCCAGTTCCAGCACGCCCGGGTTGGTCTCCCGGACCATCTTCTCGCAGTAGTCGACCCCGACCAGGTTCTCCTGGAAGATGTTGTGGTCGAACATGTACTCCGCGGCCTCGCCGAGGTTGATGATCCACTCGCCCAGGTGCGGGGGTACGACGCCGTACGCCATGTTCTGCGTGTACACCGAGCACGTGGCGTGGTTGTCGCCGCAGATGCCGCAGATGCGGCTGGTGATGAAGTGTGCGTCCCGCGGGTCCTTGCCGCGCATGAAGACGCTGTAGCCGCGGAAGACCGAGGAGGTGCTGTAGCACTCGGCGACCCGCTTGGCCTTGAAGTCGATCTTCGTGTGGATGCCCAGGCTGCCCACGATGCGGGTGATGGGGTCCCAGGACATCTCCACCAGGCTGCCACCGGCCGGCTTGTCCTTCACCGTCGCCATGATGCCGCTCCGATTCCCGTCACCACGGCGCTCGGTAGCCCGTGGTGAGCTTCTTGCCCTTGGTCCGCCACTTCGGTTCCCGGTCCACGGTGTGCTCCGTGAAGTGCCGCAGCCGCCGTACGACCGAGCCGTAGACCGTGCTGGCCGTCGACGAGACCTGCGCCCCGGGCGGCTCGTCCATGAACGGCATGAACTTGTCCGGGAAGCCGGGCATCGTGCAGGCGATGCAGATGCCGCCGACGTTCGGGCAGCCGCCCACACCGTTGATCCAGCCGCGCTTGGGCACGTTGCACTTCACCACCGGGCCCCAGCAGCCCAGCTTCACGAGGCACTGCGGCGAGCCGTACTCCTCGGCGAACTGCCCCTGTTCGTAGTAGCCCGCCCGGTCGCAGCCCTCGTGCACGGTGGCGCCGAACAGCCAGGTCGGCCGTAGCTCCGCGTCCAGCGGGATCATGGGTGCGGCCCCGGCGGCCTGGTACAGCAGGTAGAGCAGTGTCTCGGAGGCGTTGTCCGGATGCACCGGGCAGCCCGGGACGCACACGATCGGGATGCCCGCCTGGGACTTCCAGTCCCAGCCGAGGTAGTCGGGCACCCCCATGGCACCGGTGGGGTTGCCCGCCATCGCGTGGATGCCGCCGTACGTAGCGCAGGTGCCCATGGCCACCACGGCGAGTGCCCTCGGGGTGAGCCGGTCGAGCCACTCGCTGGTGGTGATCGGCTGGCCGGTCTCCGGATCGTCGCCGAAGCCGCACCAGTAACCCTCCGGCTTGACCCGCTCGTTCGGGATGGACCCCTCCACGACCAGCACGAACGGGTCGATCTCGCCCCGCTCGCCCTTGAAGAACCAGTCGACGAAATTGTCCGCCCCCTGTGCCGGACCGCACTCGAAGTCGATCAACGGCCAGTGCACCGCCACCTTCGGCAGCCCGGGCAGTGCTCCGAGCGCGAGTTCTTCGATGCTCGGCTGGCTCGCGGCGGTCAGGGAGACCGAGTCCCCGTCGCAGCTCAGACCGGCGTTGATCCAGAGTATGTGTACGGTCGGTTCGTCCCGCTGATCAACAGAGGCGGCCGGATCGGCCACGGTGTCGGTCGAGGCATTCATGAACCCTCCTCGAATCTGCGCAGGGCGACGGGGTGGTCCGAGACAACCCCCTTTCGGTGTAGCACCGTCGGCAGCGCGCGGGTAAGTGCGATCCGGCCCTACCGGTACGGCCGCCCGATCCGGAGGGTCAGGGGACGAGGACGCGTGCGAGGAAGTCGCGGATGTGTCCGGTGATGGACTCCAGGTGGCTCTCCAGGGCGAAGTGCCCGGAGTCGAGCAGATGGATCTCGGCATCGGGCAGGTCCTGGCGGAACGCCTCCGCGCCCGCGGGGCCGAAGATCTCGTCGCCTGCTCCCCAGACTGCCAGCAGCGGGACCCCGGAGTCGCGGAAGTACTGGTGGACCTGCGGGTAGAGGTCCACGTTGGTGGGATAGTCGCGGAACAGCCCGAGCTGGATCTCGTCGTTGCCGGGGCGGTCCAGCAGGGCCTGGTCGTGGACCCAGTTGTCGGGGCTGACGAGGCTGGGGTCGGGGACGCCGTTGACGTACTGCCAGCGTGTGACCTCGGGTGTCAGGGCGCCGCGCATGGGGCCTTCGGTGTCCGGTCCCGGGTTCTTGGCGTAGGCGAACACGCCCTCCCAGAAGGGCTGGACGAAGCCCTCTTCGTAGGCGTTGCCGTTCTGGGTGATGATCGCCGTGACGCGGTCCGGTGCCTGGAGGGCGAGACGCCAGCCGATGGGGGCGCCGTAGTCCTGCACGTACATCGCGAACCGGTCGACGTTCAGGTGCTGGAGCAGGCCGGAGGTGATCTCCGTGAGCGCGTCGAAGGTGTACGGGAAGTCCTTCGGGGCGGGCATCGCGGACTGGCCGAACCCGATGTGGTCGGGGGCGATCACACGGTAGCGGTCGGCGAGCGCGGGGATCAGCCCGCGGAACATGTGTGAGCTGGTCGGGAAGCCGTGGAGGAGCACGACCACGGGTGCCTGGGGGCCGCCGGCCTCCCGGTAGAAGACGTCGAGACCGTTGACGGTGGCGGTGCGGTGGTGAACTGCGGGGGCCATGACTCTAACCTCTCTTTCTGGTGTCAGGGGTTACATGGTCGAGTCGAGCACGGTGTGATGTAACCTGTCAAGGTCTTTTTAAGGGTTAGAGTGACCGGTGGGGGGCGGCAGGGCTCAGGGCCGGCCGGGTGTCCGGTCGCGTCGCCAGTCGTACGCGGCGAGGGCCAGGGAGGCCGCCATGCCGACGAGAGCGGCGCCGATCGCGGTGAAGAGGGCGGTGGGGTAGTGGCCGCTCCTGCCGAGCGTGACGTAGAAGAGGCCGGGCAGGGCGGCGGTGCCGACCGCGGCGCCGAGTCGCTGTCCGGTCTGCAGGGCGCCGCCGGCGGCACCGGCCATGTGCACGGGGACGTCCCGCAGGGTCATGGTGATGTTGGGGGAGACCACGAAACCGCTGCCGACGCCGCCGAGGAACAGCAGGGGAGCGGCGGCCCAGGGCGCGGTGCCGAGGGGCGCGTAGCGCAGCAGGAGCGCGGTGCCGCCCAGGCCGACGAGCACGCCCGTGAGGCCGCAGACGGTGAGCGTGCGGCCGAACCGCTCCACGAGCCGGCCGGCGATCACGGCGGCGCTCGCCGACCCGACGGCGAAGGGGGTGACGGCAAGGCCGGAGCGGAGCGGGGAGTAGCCCAGGCCGTGCTGGTAGAAGAGCGCGAAGACCAGCCAGACACCGCTGAATCCGATGAAGTACAGCGTGCCGACGCAGGCACCGATGGCGTAGCCGCGCACGGTGCTGAACAGGCGCGGGTCGAGCAGCGGCTGCGCGCCCCGGGCGATGAGCCGGCGCTGCCACCGCGTGAAGACCGCGAGGAGGAGGACGCCGACGGGGAAGAGCCACCACAGTCGGCCGAGACCGCCCGAGTCGGCCTGGACCAGGGGATACATGAGCGCCAGGACGCCGAGGCCGAGGAGCACGACCCCGGGCAGGTCCACACGGCCCGGCTGCCGGCCGGCCCGTCGGCCCGAGCGGAGGGCGCGGGGCAGCAGACGGCGGCCCAGGAGGACGGCGACGACGCCGATGGGGACATTGACGTAGAAGATCCAGCGCCAGCCCTGCGCACCGGAGGCCAGGGCGAGGATGGCGCCGCCGGTCAGCGGGCCGACGGCGGAGGAGATGCCGACGGTCGCGCCGAAGAAGCCGAAGGCGCGGCCGCGTTCGGCGCCGCGGAACAGCTGCTGGATCAGCGCGGAGTTCTGCGGCGCCATGAATCCGGCCGCCAGCCCCTGCGCGAGCCGGGCCACGACCAGCAGCGTGATGTCGGGGGCCGCTCCACAGGCCGCGCTGAAGACCACGAAGCCGCTGAGGGCCAGCAGGAAGATACGGCGGCGGTCCAGTGCGTCGCCGAGCCGCCCGGCGGTGACGAGTGCGAGGGCGAAGCTGAGGGCGTAGCCGGAGACGACCCACTGCACCTGGGCGGCGGAGGCGTGCAGGTCACGCTGGATGGTGGGCAGCGCGACCGCCACGATGGTCACGTCCAGCAGGCTCATGAAGCCGGCGACCAGGGTGACCCACAGGGCCCGCCACCGCTGCGGGTCCGGCTGGTATCCGGGCTCCTGAGGTCCCGCCCGTCGGCCGCCCGCCGCCGGCATCGACGCAGTCACAGGGGCTCCTCTCCCCCGGTGCGCACCCGGACGGAGCACGTTCCCCACCAGCGCACAGGCACACACCACAGCCTGCAACCGGAACCCTCCCCGGAGCAGGTCCACAGGGCATGGAGGGGCCTTACCGGGTGCCTCGCCGGAGAGCCGTCACGCCAGGGTCACACCAGGTCGCCGACCGGGCGCGGTGCGAAGAGGAACGTTTGAGCACGCCCGTGGCGCCCATCACCTCCCACGCGACACCACATCTCTGGTCTGCCCGGCCGACGTTCTGCTGAGATGTGGGGCATGAGCTTCTCCGCTGACGGCGGTACGCCGGTCACGCCCGGCCCTGCGGGCCCGGTCCGGCAGAACCCGCACCAACTGCCGCACCGCCCCGGTCACTGGTACGAGCTGCATGAGGTGGACCAGGGCGTCGTACGGATCACCGAACCGCATGCCGACAAGCTGCTGAGGGCCAACCTGTGGTGGCTGCGCGGAACCGACCGTGACATCGTCGTGGACGCCGGTCTCGGCGTGGCCGCACTGCGCCGGGAGATTCCGGGGCTGTTCGAGCGGGACCCGCTGGTGATCCTCACCCACGCCCACCTGGACCACGTCGGCGGAGCCCGCGAGTTCCGGGAGCGGGCCGCGCATGTCGCCGCCGCCGAGGTGCTGGCGAAAGGCGTCCCGGCGAGCCTGTACGGGGCCGAACTCTACGAGAAACTCGGCCTCGACACGGACGGCCAAGCCGTACCGGACCTCCTGATCGACGCGCTGCCGCACGCCGCGTACGACCCGAGGAGCTACGACCCCGGTCCGATGACGGTCACCCACCTGCTCCGGGGCGGAGACACCGTCGACGCGGGCGGCCGGACGCTGACCGTCCTCCACCTGCCCGGTCACACGCCCGGATGCATCGCCCTTCTCGAAGAACGCACCGGCGCGCTGTACTCCGGCGACGTGATCTACAACGGCGACCTCATCGACGACCTCCCCGAGTCGGACCGCTCGTGCTACCGGCGCAGCCTGCAACACCTCACCGACCTCGACGTCTCCGTCGTCCACCCGGGCCACGGCCGCAGCTTCGGGCCCGACCGGCTGCGCGAGCTGACGTACGGATACCTGCGCGGAACGGAGTCGATCGGATGACCGACCGCTGTACGCCGCCCCGCGCGATGACGACGGTGCGGCCGTCCTGGCGCGCGCCCTGACCTCCGCCGACGTGGGGAATACGGCCGCAGGCCGGCTGGTTGCACCCCGGCATGCGACGCGATCACGAACCGCCCGCCCGCATCCATCCTCTGCTGGCCGGACGGTTCAGCCCCTACCGGTTCGACCCGTCGGCCGCCGTGGACGACGACTGCCTGGGTCTGCTGCTGGAGGCCGCGCGGTGGGCGCCGTCCGCCGGCAACTCCCAGCCCTGGGGCTTCTTCACGAGCCGGCCCGGTGAGCCGGAGCACGAGCGGGTGGCGCGTCACCTCGCGCCCAGCTCGGCCCGGTGGGCGACGGACGCGGGCCTGCTCGTCGTCACGCTGACGCACCGCCACGTCGACGAGACACAGCTGCTCTACTCCGAGTTCGCGGACTACGACCTCGGCCAGGCCATCGCCCACATGACCGTCCAGGCCCAGGCGATGGGGCTGGCGGCCCATCAGTTCCGCGCGTTCGACCTGGAAGGCCTCACCAAAGAACTGAGTCCGAACCCGGGATGGGCGATCGTCTCCATGATCGCGCTGGGGAAGGCGGCCGAAGCGCCGCCGGAGCGCCGCGTCCGGCGCAGCGTCGCCGATCTGCTGTCCGCTCCCTGGACTCTGTCGGAGTAGGCCCTGGCTGAACAGCCCTGCTTGAGCAGCCGTGCCGGAGCAGTGCGGAGGAGCGCCGTCGCGCGCCACACCCGTAACAGTTCCGGGATGTTGGGAAAGCGGTTACCGAGGCGTAGCCAATGGACGTCCGGCACCCCTAGGCTCTGCGCGACCACCACCGAGCACCGCCAGAGGGGATTGGCATGCGCATGATTGGCCGAAGAGTGCGGGCCCTGTTGTTGGCCGTCTCGGCTCTGCTGCTCGCCGCGACGACGATGCCGGCCGCGCACGCCGCCGACCTTGGCGGGGCGACGCTGGCCGAGGTGTCCGGCACCGGCATCCACAACACGTACAACGACAAGTCGGCGTACACCTACCTCGCCGACGCCCTGGACACCGGCACCTCCCTCGTGGAACTGGACACCTGGGCCAACGTGTTCACCGGCAAGTGGAACGTGAGCCACAGCAACCCGCTGGGCAGCGACAACAACTGCGTCAAGGCGAATACGGCGGCCGACCTCCACACGGGCGACCGCAACCAGAACCTGGACAGCTGCCTCGACGACATCCGGATCTGGCTGCGGGCCCACCCCGCAGGCCACCCGCTCATGGTCAAGATCGAGATGAAGAACGGGTTCGACAACACCCTCGGCATGAACCCGACCTCGTTCGACGCCTACGTCAAGGCACACCTCGGCAGCACCCTCTACACCCCCGCCGACCTGCTGACCAAGAGCGACGGCAGCCGCTACCCCGACCTCGACACCGCCGCCCGCGCGAACAACTGGGCCGCGAACACCGCCCTGAGCGGCAAGGCGGTCGTCGAGATCATCCCGGGCACCTTCGAGCAGGCCGTCGACCCCGCCTCCACCTGGGTGGACGTCGTCTACGCCCAGCACCTCAAGGACCTGGCCGCCGCCGGGACCATCGACCGGGCCGCCGTCTTCCCCAGCGTGCTCGGCGCACAGGCGGTGGACCCGCGCACCCGCTACAGCGACAGCACCCTGCGCCCCTGGTTCGTGGTCTTCGACGCGGACGCGGCCGCCTGGGTCGGCGACGGCGACACCCAGTGGTACGACGCCAACCACTACCTGACGGTCGTCACCGACGCCTACGGCGTGTCGCCCGCCCTCAGCTCGTCCGACCCCTCGCTGGCCGACGCCCAGGCCCGGGTGGCCGAACTCGCTGCCGACGGTGCCTCGTACATCTCCACCGACTGGATCACCGCTCCGGCGAACGGCGTGCTCGGCGAGGTGCTCACCCGTGGCTGACGCCCCGAACTCCCGCACGCTGCTGCGGGTCCTGGCGGCCGGTGCGACGGCACTCGCCTTCGCCCTGCCCGGCCAGCTCACCCCGTCGGCAGGGGCCGCGACGGCCGTCTCCGATCCGGTGCCGCTGGTCAATCCCTACATCGGCACCGGCTCCAACAGCGACTTCAGCGCCGGGAACACCTTTCCCGGCGCCGACGTCCCGCACGGCATGGTCCAGTGGTCCCCGGACACCACCTCGCGGCCCAAGGGCGGCGGTTACAACTACGCCGATTCCGCCGTCTCCGGCTTCAGCCTCACCCATGTCTCCGGCGTCGGCTGCGACGCGGCCGGGGATCTGCCCATCCTGCCCGTGGTCGGCTCGATCGGCTCCGACCCCGGCTCCACGACGGAGTCGTTCTCCCACGCGAACGAGACGGCGTTACCCGGCTCCTACTCCGTCTCCCTCGGCAACGGCACCGGCGTGGCCCTCACCACGACCACGCACGCGGGGATCGGCCGGTTCACCTTCCCCGCCTCCACCCAGGCCGACCTGCTCCTCAAACTGAACGGCACGCAGACCCCGTACGCCTCCTCGACGCTGAACGTGACGGGTGACGACACGGTGACCGGCTCGGTGACCAGCACCGGCTTCTGCGAGGCCACCAACCCCTTCACGGTCTACTTCGCCCTCACCTTCGACCACCCCTTCACCGCCGGCGGCTACAGCGGCGGCGAGTACCTCACCTTCGACACCACGAGCAGCCGGACGGTCGAGGCCCGGGTCGGCATCTCCTACACGTCGACGGCCGAGGCGGCCGCCAACCGGGACGCGGAGGTCACCGGCAAGAGCTTCGCCGACGTGAAGTCCGCCGCGACGACGGCATGGCGCGACGAACTGTCGAAGATCACGGTGAGCGGCGGCACCAGCGACCAGCAGCACGTCTTCTACACCGCCCTCTACCACGCCTGCCTCTTCCCCAGCGTGGTCAGCGACGCCGACGGCTCCTACCGCGGCTACGACGGCGCCGTGCACACCGTGACCAGCGGCCACGGCGCCCAGTACACCGACTTCTCCAACTGGGACACCTACCGCTCCGGGGCCCAGCTCACCGCGTTGTTCGACCCCCAGGCCGCCTCCGACATGGCGCAGTCGATCGTCAACGACTACCAGCAGGGCGGCACGCTCACCAAGTGGGGCATGAACACCGGCGAGACCCACATCATGGTCGGCGATCCGGCCGTGCCCGTGCTGGCCGACTACTACGCCTTCGGCGCACGCGACTTCGACACCGCCACGGCCCTGTCCGCCATGATCAAGGAACAGACCACCGACAGCGACGTCACCCCCGGTGTGACGTACCTGGACTCGTTCGGCTATCTGCCCACCAACTCGCTGTACGGCTGCTGCCACGAGTACGCCACCACCTCCACCCAACTGGAGTACGACACGGACGACTTCGCCCTGTCGGCGTTCGCGGGCGCACTCGGCGACAGCGCGAACCGGAAGAAGTTCCAGGACCGGGCGCAGGACTGGCAGAACATCTTCAACACGTCGTCCGGCTACATCCAGCCACAGCACTCCAACGGCCGCTGGATGGACGGGTTCAACGCCAAGCTGATCACCGGCACGTCGAGCAACGACTTCGCCGAGGGCGACGCCTTCACCTATACCCCGATGATCCCCTTCAACATCGCCAAGCTGGCGTCCCTGGAGGGCGGCACCTCGTCCCTGGCGTCGTACCTGGACAGCGTGCTCAGCGGCTACCAGGGCCTGGGCAGTGTGATCGGCACCCAGTCCAACATGGGCAACGAGCCCAGCATCGGGCTGCCGTGGGAGTACGACTGGGTCGGCGAGCCGTACAAGGCGCAGTCCGCCGTGCGCGCCGTCCAGGACCAGCTGTGGACCGACGCCGCCGGCGGTGAGCCCGGCAACGACGACCTCGGCGAGATGAGCGCCTGGTACGTCTGGTCAGCGCTCGGTCTCTACCCGGAGACTCCGGGCACCGCCGACCTGGCCCTCGGCAGCCCCCTGTTCACCTCGGCCGTGGTCACGGCGGGCGGGCACACGCTGACCGTCAACGCCCCGGCGGCGTCGGACGGTTCGCCGTACGTCCAGGCCCTGACGCTGAACGGCAGTGTGTGGAACAAGGCCTATGTGCCCGCCTCCTTGCTCGGCTCGTCCGCCGAGCTGGACTTCACCCTCTCCTCGACCGCCGACACCGGGTGGGCGTCGGACGCCTCGGCCGCACCCCCCTCCTACGACGGCACCCCGGGCACCGGCGTGGCCCAGCCCGCCGGCCCGCTCACCGAGACGGCCACCGGCAAGTGCGTCGACGACGCCGGGGCCGGGACGTCGAACGGCACGGCCGTCCAGATCTACACCTGCAACGGCAGCGACGCCCAGACCTGGAAGGTCGTCCCCGACGGCACCCTCCAGGTGCTGAACGACTGCATGGACGTCACCGACGGCGCGACGACCTCCGGCACGAAGATCCAACTCCACACCTGCAACGGCACCGAGGCCCAGCGTTGGCAGTCCGACAGCACGGGCGAACTCGTCAACCCGGTCTCGGGGCTCTGTCTCACCGATGCGAGCAACGGCGCCACGAACAAGACCCGGTTGGCCCTCGCCGCATGCGCGGGGAGTACCGGCCAGCGCTGGACCCTGCCGTCCTCGTGAGGCGGGATCGTCAGCGGTGTGCGGCGGACGTGGTGGTGTACGGCGACGTGGCGTGCTGGGCGGCGTACAGGAGCGCCGGTTCCATCTTCGGCCAGAAGTAGCTGTCCTGGCAGGAGAAGGGCGGTGTGAAGCCGTCGCAGCCGACGCCGTTGCTGTCGCCGATCTCGATGGTGAAGCTGGCGAGGCCGAGCTTGTCGTACGTCCAGTCGTCGGTCCCGCCCGAGGCGTTGTAGAGGATCTCGCCCGCCTGGCCGTACTGGTAGCCGGTCAGCGAGGCCATGTGCGCGGCCAGCGCGCGCAGGGCGGTGTCGTTGCCGGTGTGCACGGTGGAGTCGTACTCCCAGGGGAAGAGCACCATGCTCGCGTCGCTGTGCAGGGTGATCATCATGCCCTTGGCGTCCGACGGCGCCGGGGCGGTGTCGGACGTGCCGGTGCGCACGGCGGGGAACAGCGCGCGGAAGAGGTTCTCCAGAGCGCCGTTCTCCACCTCGGAGTCGGCCGAGGGGCCGTCGTAGGTCTGGTCGCAGGGGGCGCTGGAGGTGCCGGAGGTGTTCCAGTGAGTGCCGGCGTTGCGGTTGAGGTCGACGCCGATCTGGCTGTAGGCGCTCACGCCGCACCGGGAGCCGTGCGCGTCGTCGGCGTTCTTGCGCTGGAGGACGGGGTTGTCGCCGCCCGCCGCGACCATGTCGACGCCGTCGGGGTTGGCGTCGGGCACCACCCACATCTCGGTGGTGTCCATCAACGTGGTGATCGCCGAGTCCTTGCCGTAGCCGCTGGTCAGTGCGTCGATCCAGCGCCACGACATCTCACCGGTCGTCAGTTCGCGGGCGTGGATCTGGCTCATCAGGAAGAACCGCGGCTTGGCCGAGTTCGGGCTGAGCGCACAGTCGCCCGCCTGGAGTTTGGTGATGCATATCGCCTTGAGATCGCGGCCGCCGCGTCCGTGCTGTTTGAGCCATGACTGACCGTACGTCACCACCTTGGCGAGGTCGGGGTGTTGGGACGCGGTGGCGTCCAGGTGGGAGTACTGCGCGGTGACCGTGTGGTAGCCGCCGTCGAAGGTGTCGCCCGCGGCGGCGCGCGTCATCGCGGTGCGGGAGGGGATCGCCTCGGTCAGCGTCGTGGCGATCGCGGGGGTGAAGCCGAGCCGCCGCAGTCCGGCCGCGGTGGAGGTGTCGCCGGAGACGAACAGGGTGCTGCCCTGCCGCTTCTCCAGAAGGTCGTATCCGGAGTCGACGAGCCGCTCGGCGTCGGCGAGCGGATGGCGCGTGGGCACACGGTAGATGACGACCGTACGGTGCCCGCCGTGGGCGCGCCCGGTGCTGGTGGCGCGGCCCGCTGTGGCGTGCGCGCCGGTGCCGGCCTGTGCCACCTGCGGCAGCAGGGCCGCGGCGACGATGACGGCACCGGCGGTCAGGCCCGCCAGGCGTTTGTATGCCATGGAGGTGACCTTTCGTGGGGGATGGTCATCCTCAATATGGCATGTCCATGGTGAGAGTGGTACGGGGTGCGCGGCACGGCCCCGGGTTGGCCTGATCGCCCCCCCCCGAACCGAGCGGCGGCGCCGACAGCCTCCCGGCAGGCTTCGACTGGAGCGGCGGTCAGCTGTCGGAGCCCGAGCCGACCGGCCTGCGGCGGGACGCCCCGGCCGCACCCGCCCGCTTCGCCCTCCAGCCCGTCGGCCCCAGTTGATCGCCGCGCTCATCGAGGACGGGCGGGCCCGGCAGCTCAGCCGCCACCCGCACGTCCGCTTCGCCCCCGCCACCACCGGTCCGGCCAACCTCCTCGCGGCCGTCGCCGTCGACCACGTCCTCACCGTCGAGGTCACCCCCTCCTGACGGGGGAATCGGCGGCAACCAATCCGCCGCTGCCGCGACTTCAGGGCATCAACGAGTCGGAGGCAGACATGACTTCACGCAGACGCCGCACCGCACGCCGTACCGTCGTCGCCGCGGGCGCCGCGCTGGGCGCGGCGGCCGTCGCCGTGCTCGCTCCCGGATCCTGGGCCGGTCAGACTCCTGCCGCCCGGGCGGCGGTGGCGTTCGACGGCGCGGTGGGCTACGGCGCGTCCGCCACCCGGGGAACGGGCGGGACCACCTACCACGTGACCAACCTGAACGACTCCGGCGGCGGTTCGTTCCGGGACGCGGTGAGCGCACCGCACCGCGTCGTCGTCTTCGACGTGGGCGGATACATCACCCTGAACTCCGCGGTCTCCGTGGCCGAGGACATCACCGTCGAGGGCGACACCGCGCCCGGCCAGGGCATCGGCCTGCGCGGCAGGGAGGTGTCCTTCTCCAACTCCTCGAACGACATCGTGCGTTACGTCCGCTTCCGGGAGGGCACGCTCGACCCGGCGAACGGCAAGGCGAGCCTCGCCCTCGCCAAGGCCAGCGACATGATCTTCGACCATGTGTCGGTCGAGTTCGCCCAATGGGACGACGTCGACGCCGTCGGCGCCAAGAACATCACCGTGCAGAACTCGATCATCGCCGACCCGATCGGACAGCGGTTCGCCGCGCACACCGAGGGCGGACCGTTCACCTGGTACCACGACGTCTTCGCCGACGCGCACAACCGCAACCCGCTGGCCAGGGCCGACACGCAGTTCGTGGGCAACGTCGTCTACGACTACCAGGGCGGGTACACGGCCGGGAACTCCGGCGGCACCTTCCGGCACGACGCGGCCGACAACGCCTTCATCGCGGGACCGGTCACCGGGACGCCCTCGAACGCCTACTACCAGTTGGCCCACCAGCAGGTCTGGAACAGCGGCAACGTCCTGGACGGCGACGCCGACGGCAGGCTCGCCGGCACGGCGCTCGGCGTCGGCGGGGACGCCACCGCCCGCTCGGCCCCCTGGTCGGCCACCAGCACGTCGCTGGCCGCCGCCGCGGGCAGCGCGCGAGACGCCTACGCGTACGACGTCGCCCGGGCCGGCGACCTGCCCCGGGACGCGGTCGACTCGCTGGTGATCGCCGACGTGACCTCGCTCGGCACCGCCGGACGGCTGTGGTCGTCCCAGACCCAGACCGGCCTGGACAACGACGGGTACGGAACCATCACGGGGTAGGCCGTCTCCCTGTCACCGCGTACCGCTCCAGATGGCGGACCGCCTACCACCCTCCCGACGAGGTCGGTTAATGTGCACGATCAGTGACATAAGGGGGGACGGAGCAGGCGGAGGACAGGGCTGTGTCGGACGAAGGCAGACTCGTCGCCGGACGCTACCGGCTGGTCGAGCGCATCGGCCGCGGTGGCATGGGCACGGTCTGGCGGGCCGAGGACGCGGTGCTCGCCCGGCAGGTCGCACTCAAGCGGCTCCACACACAGCCCCACCTCTCCGACGCCGAGGTCGCCACGCTGTACGAGCGGACCCGCCGGGAGGCGCGCAGCGCCGCCCGGATCGTGCATCCCAACGTGATCGTCGTCCATGACGTCGCCGAGGACGACGGGCGGCCCTGCATCGTCATGGAGTACGTGCCCGCGCCCACGCTCGGCGACGCCCTCCAGGGCGGCCGGACCCTGCCCCCCGACGAGGCCGCCCGGATCGGCCTCGGCATGATCGCCGCCGTACGGGCCGCGCACACCGCGGGTGTCCTGCACCGCGACATCAAACCCGCGAACGTCCTGCTGGACGCCGGGGCCGCGTCGTCCTGACCGACTTCGGCATCGCCCGGACCGACGGAACCTCGACGCTCACGCAGACCGGGGAGATGATCGGCTCCATCGACTTCATGGCCCCGGAGCGTATCCGCGGCCGGGATCCCGGCCCCGCCTCCGATCTGTGGTCGTTGGGCGCCACGCTCTACCAGGCGGTCGAGGGGCGCCCGCCGTACCGCCGCGACACCGCCATGGAGACCGCGTACGCCATCGCCACCGACCCGCTGGAGCCGATGCGGCAGGCAGGGCCGCTGACGACGCTCGTCGAGACCCTGCTGGCCAAGGACCCCGCGGACCGCCCCACCGCGGAGCAGACGGAACAGGCCCTGCGAGCCGTCGGGACCGGCGCCTCGCCCACCGGCACCGCGCCGTCGGCCGGCCCCGCTGGCCTCCGGCCCGACGCCACCCGGTCCGCGGTACGCACCTCCCCGGCGCGCCATGCGCCGCCCGAGCCGTCGGACGGGGACCGGGAGGACGCGGGGGACCCGCAC
Source organism: Streptomyces sp. NPDC025793 (assembly GCF_055558375.1). NCBI lineage: Bacteria > Bacillati > Actinomycetota > Actinomycetes > Kitasatosporales > Streptomycetaceae > Streptomyces > Streptomyces sp. NPDC025793. Next base: position 295,618 of record NZ_JBVHMR010000006.1, read on the forward strand.
GAACGCCGCGGGGGCCGCAGGCGCCCGCGGCGCGCACTGGTGCCGGCGGTCACCGCCCTGGTGCTCGCGTCCGCCGCCGCGGCGGCCTTCTACGTCCTCTCGCACGAGGGCGCGGACCAGGCGGACGCCCACCGCACCGGCGGCACCGCGGCCGGCACCCCGTCGGCCACGCCCTCGCCCGGCCCTGCCGGCTACCACCTGGTCCGCGACCAGCGGCTCGGCGTCTCCTTCCCCGTGCCGGACGGCTGGAAGCCGAAGAAGGGGCCGAGCGACGAGGTCACCTACGCCGACCCGACCGGCCTGGCCGGCATCACGATCGGCATGGTGGACCCGGCCGGCTCGCACCCCGTCGAGCACTTCGCGGACATCGAGGCGAACACCAAGGTCAACTACGACACGTACCGCAGGCTGCGCATGCAGAAGACCACCTTCAAGGGCAAGCCGGCCGCGGTGTGGGAGTTCACCTTCCGCGGCCGTGCCCGCGTCTTCCGCGCGGTCGACCTGGGGTACGGCACGGTCGGCGGCCGGGAGTACGACATCTACGTGTCGGCCCCGGACGCCCGGTGGGACACGTACCGTCCCGTCTTCGACCACGTGCGGGACGGGTTCACCGACTGACCGGCGGCCGGGCGCGGACGGCTGCCGCGTCGCAGGAGTCGAAGGACGTCAGCCCAGTTGGCGGGCGATCGCGTCGCGTGCGGCGGGCGGCAGCAGGGGCCCCACCCGGGTGAGCAGTCCGTACAGTCCGGGGCCGTGCTGCCTGGCCAGGTCGGCGTTGTGCGCCAGTACGTCGAGTTCGTTGGCGGCCGTGATGGTGAGAAACGCTCGGAGGGTTGCGGCCGGAGGCTGGTGCTCACGGCCTGTGAAGCGGTCCCGGAAGACGACCGCGTCGGTGCCGTCGAGGCGGGGGTAGGTGGCGGCGCGGTCGCAGCTCGCGTAGAAGTAGACAAGCTCTTCGGCCTGTTGACCGATCAGCGCCAGAAGTGTGGCCCGGTCCGTGACGGGCAGCAGCTTCGGGCCGAAACCGTCCGTTCCGTACGTCGCATGGCACAGTCCCGCGGTCTGGACGACGCCGTCCGCTCCCCAGTCGGCCAGCACCCGGCGCACTCGCGACAGGTGCTCCAGCAGCGTCCCTCCGGGATGCGGAACCAGCGCGGCTCCCCGGTCGCGCAGGAAGGCCTCGACCGCTTGCTGCTCACGTTCCGTCAGGCGGTGCCGCCGGGCTGATGCCATGGGGCCGAGGGTAACGCCGACGCACAGCGCCGCGCCCCGGCCGCGGGAGCGTTCCGGCCGGGGCACGCGTCGACCGTCGGAGGACGGTGCCGGCGTCAGACGACGGTGTCGAGCAGCAGGATGACGCCCAGTGAGGTCAGCGACAGCAGCGTGTGGGAGACGGTCCAGGTGCGGAGCGTGCCGCCCACGGACAGGCCGAAGTACTCCTTGAACATCCAGAACGAGGCGTCGTTGACATGCCCGAGGAACGCGGCTCCGGAGCCGAGAGCCAGGGCGAGCAGGGCCGCGTGCGGGGAGTCGAGGCCCTGCGCCAACGGACCGACGATACCGGCCGCCGCCACGGTGGCCACCGTGCCGGAACCGGTCGCCGTGCGCATGAGGGCGGCCACCAGCCAGGCCAGCAGGAGCAGGGGGATGTGCAGATGCTGGGCGGCCTGGCCGATCGCGGCGTTGATGCCGGAGTCCTGAAGCGCGGCGGAGTAGCCGCCGCCCGCCCCGACGATCACCAGGACACCGGCGATGGGCGGGAAGGAACGAGACAGCGTCTCCTGGACCTCACGGCGCGAGGAGCCGACGGTCCAGCCGAAGGTGAACAGCGCCACCAGGATCGCCGCGAGCAGGGAGATCATCGGCGTGCCGAGGAACTCGACGGTGGTCAGGGCAGCGCCGTGCGCCCAGTGGAAGGTGTCGCAGCTCGCCTTGAGCATCATCAGCGCGATCGGCAGCAGGATGGTGCCGACCGTCACGGAGAACCGCGGCATGCGCCGCCGGCTCCGCGGCTCGCCCTCCTCGCGGACGGCGTCCGTCGGTGCCTCGGGGCGGTCCGTCACGGCGACGCCCGTCGAGGCCGCCGATGCCGATGCCGACGCCGACGCGGAGGCGGAGCCGCGGGCACCGGTCCGCACGTGCGAGCGGGCGTGATCGAGCGCGGCGGTGACGGCGGCGCTCGGCGGCGCGGCGGTGGTGAACGCCGCCAGCGCGGAGTCGGGGACACGCGCACTGACCCGCGGCCAGACGTACGCGGTGAACAGCGGCCCGACCACGATCGCGCAGGGGATCGCGACGATCAGGCCGTAGACGAGGGTGAGGCCGATGTCGGCGTGCACCGCGTTGACCGCCACGAGCACCCCGGGATGCGGAGGCACCAGCGCGTGCACGGTGGCCAGACCGGCCATGGCGGGGATGCCGACCCGCAGCACCGGATAGTCCGCGCGCCGGGCGATCTGGAGGACCAGCGGCACCAGCATGACGAACCCGACCTCGAAGAACATCGGCAGGCCGACGATGCAGGCGATCGCCGTGACGGCCCAGGGCAGTCGTTTCGGCCCGGCGACACGGGTGAGCGTCGCCACGATCTGGTCGATGCCGCCGGAATCGGCCATCAGCCGGCCGAGTACGGCTCCCAGGACGATGAGGATGCCGACCTTGCCCATGATGTTGCCGAGGCCGGCGGTGAAGGAATCCGCCGCCTTTTCGACGCCTGCCCCGGACAGCACCGAGACGGTGAGCGCACCCACCATCAGAGCCAGAAAGGCGTGCAGCTTCGCCCAGCTGATGAGGAGGACGACCACCGCGATGGAGATGCCGACCAGTGCGAGCAGCCAGGTGTCGTGGCCGGTCCAGGCCACGGCCGCCGGGGCCGCTTTCACGGATTGTGATGCCAACGCTGCCATCATGCGCATTCAGCTTTCCCTAATTCCCGGGAACTCCCGTAATCGAATTTCGAGGCACCGTATGCGCAAGCGGCGCCGCGTCACCAGAGGTGTAACCGTTGCGTTAATTGAGGGCGACGTAAATCTTTCCGTGCTTTCTGCTCGTATTGTGCACGCGGGTCCGCGGGGTGTTCTCCCGGATACCCTGGCGTCATGTTCCGCGGTCCCCGTATCGCCACGCAGGCGCTGCTCGCCCAGGTCCTGGCGCTCGTCGTCGTTCTCGGTGCCGGCTTCGCCCTGACGGTGGCCCTCCTGCGGAACTCCGCCGAGCAGCAGTACGAGCAGCGCGCCCTCGCGGTCGCCCGCAGCGTCGCCGAGAACCCGGTCGTGGCCCAGCGGATCGGCGCCCGCTCGGATCCCGGCGGTGAGGTGGAACACCTCGCGGAGGCGGTACGACGACGCACCGGCATGCTGTTCGTCGTCGTGACCGACCGGCGCGGCATCCGCTGGTCGCACCCGGACCCGTCCGAGGTCGGCAGGGAGGTCAGCACGCCGCCCACCGCGTTGAACGGCCGCGAGTCGGTGTCCATCCAGCGCGGTACCCTCGGCACCTCCGCCCGCGCCAAGGTCCCGCTGCGCTCCGCCGACGGAGCCGTGGTCGGTGAGGTCAGCACCGGCGTCCGGGTCACGACGGCACTGGAGGCCGCCGTACCGCTGATCCGTGAGCAGGCCGCGTTCTCGGCCGGAGCCCTGCTCGTCGGCATCGGCGCGGCGGCCCTGCTGACCCGCCGCCTCAAGCGGCAGACCCTCGGCCTGGAACCGGCCGAACTCGCCGAGCTGCTGCGCGAACAGCAGGCCGTGCTGCACGGTGTGGGCGACGGCGTCCTCGCCGTGGACCCCGCGAACCGGATCACGGTGTGCAACGAGGAGGCGGCCCGACTGCTCGACGGCCCGGTACGGCCGGGCACCCCGCTCGGCGACGCCGTCCTTCCCGTGCCGGTGAACCGGGCGCTGGTGGAGCGGCAGGAGCTGCGGCAGAGCGTGGCCGTGGTGGGCCGACGGCTGCTCGTGCTGAGCGCGCAGGCGGTCCGGCGCGGCGAGCAGGACCTCGGCCATGTGGTCACGCTGCGGGACCGGACCGAGGTGGACGAGCTGGAGCGCGAGCGGTCCGCGCTGCGCGCGCTCTCCGATGCCCTGCGCGCGCAGGCCCACGAGTACACGAACCGGCTGCACACCCTCTCCGGCATGCTCGCCACCGGCGGCGTCGAGGAGGCGCAGGACTACCTGCGCGAACTGGCCGCCGCGCCGCTCGCCACCGAGGGCCGCGACGGGGCCCGGCTGGCCGACCCCTACCTGCGCGGACTGCTGGCGGCCAAGACGGCGACCGCTTCCGAACACGGTGTGGAGCTGCGTCTGGACGCGGACTCCTATCTGCCCGGACGGCTCACCGAGCCGCTCGACGTGGTCAGTGTGGTCGGCAACCTGTTGGACAACGCCGTACGCGCGGCCGAGAGCGGACAGCGGCGTCCGGCCTGGGCGGAGCTGAGCGTGCTGGCCGAGGGCGATACCCTGCACGTGGCCGTGGCCGACAGCGGCGACGGGATCCGGCCCGAGGACGTCGACCGGCTGTTCAGCCGGGGGTTCACGACCCGGGACCCGCAGGAGCGGGTGGGGCACGGCATCGGGCTCACCCTGGCCCGGCAGCTCGCGACCAAGCACGGCGGCGATCTGCGCCTGGGACAGCCCGGCGGGGACGCACACGGCGCGGTCTTCCTGGCCCGCTTCCCCGCCGTGCTGGAGCGGCGGGCTCCGGCGGGCATGGAGGCCGAACACACGCGAACACATGGAGGCGAGCAGTGATCCGGGTCCTGGTCGTGGACGACGACTATCGCGTCGCCGAACTGCACGCCCGCTACGTGAACGCGGTCGACGGCTTCACGGTCGCCGGTACGGCCCATTCCGCCGCGAAGGCGGTGGAGTTGAGCCGCGCACTGCGGCCCGACCTCATTCTGCTCGACCTGTATCTGCCCGACCGGCTGGGCACCGAGGTGCTGCCCGCGCTGTCGGGCGACGTGATGATGGTGACGGCGGCCGCCGACGCCGCGCAGGTACGGGCGGCGCTGGGCCGCGGGGCCATGGGCTACCTGATCAAACCCTTCGACGAGCGCGAGCTGAGGAACCGTCTGGCCGCGTACGCCCGCTTCCACGCCCAACTGGCCACCGACCGCTCCCTCGCCCAGGACCAGGTGGACCGCGCGCTGCGCGCCCTGCACGGCACCGACCGCACCGTCCGTGCCCGGCCGCCGCGGGCCACCCCCACCGGAAAGCTCGTCGCGGACACCGTGGCCTCTCTCGACGGCCCGATCACCGCCAGCGCGCTCGCCGAACGCCTGGGCATCTCCCGCCCGACCGCCCAGCGCTACCTGGCCGACCTCGCCGCGGCCGGCACGATCCGCATCGAACTGCGGTACGGCGCCGCCGGCCGACCGGAGCACCTCTACTCGTGGAGCGGCGACGGCTCGGAACCGGACCAGGACTGATCCCTGCCGTCCCCCGGCGCGGGGCTGTTCCGCCTGCGGGTTACTCGGGAGGGGTGGGTGTGTCGTGCGTCCGGTACATCGCCTGTACGTCCAGTTCCAGCTGGACCGTCGGGCCCACCACCGCGATGCCGCGGGCCAGCATGGTGCGCCAGTTCAGGGTGTAGTCCTCGCGGTGCAGTTCCGCCTTGGCCAGCGCGGCGCAGCGCAGTTCCTCGCCGTAACCGCCGTTCACCGTGCCGAGGTAGGTCGAGTCCAGGGACACCGAGCGGCTGACGCCGTGCATGGTCAGGGAGCCGTGCAGGGTCCACCTGCTGCCGCCCCGGTAGGCGAAGCGTGTGCTGGCGAAGTCGATGTGCGGGAAACGCGCGACGTCGAGGAAGTCGGCCGAGCGCAGGTGGTTGTCGCGGGTGTTGTTGCCCGTGGTGATGCTGGACGCGTCGATGCGGACGTGCACCCGGGACCGGGTCATGTCCTGATCGATCTGGATGCCGCCGTCGAAGCGCTCGAAGCGGCCGTGGACGTGTGCCATACCGACGTGCTTGGCGATGAAGCGGATGGCCGTGTGCGGTGGGTCGAAGAGCCAGGTGCCGGGCGACGGCAGCTCCAGGGCCTGTGCGGGCTGGAGCCACACGCGCTCGGCGGGCGCGGCCGCACCCGCCACGATCGCGACCGTCTCGCGGTGCGGCCGCAGCCCTTCCGCGGCGATCAGCAGGCTGTACTGGCCCGGCGGCAGCGCCGCGAGGAAGAAGCCGTACGGGTCGGTGGTGCCGCGGGCCGCGACGCGGTGCGTGTCCAGCGCGGTGACCGTGACGTCCGCGGCCGCCATGGGCGAACCCATGGGGTCGACGACCTCGCGGCCCACACCGCCCGCGCCGCTGGGGAGGGAGAGCGAAAGGCCCGCCGCCTCGGCCGGGGCGCCCTTGGGTCGCCGGCGCCGGAGCAGTGCGAAGGCCATGATGTTCACCTTTCTCGACGGATGGCGCAGCCGCGCCCGCATACGGTCACACCCCCCGTTCGATCGTGAGCCACACTGCGTCGGCACGGGTGTCTCAATACGAGACAGTCACGTCCCGTCCCTCGAACGCCGCGCGCAGCACCCCGAGGACGCCTTCCGCCGTGACTGCGCGTGGATTGGCGTACGGCAGGGCCGTCACCTGCTCGGCCGCCACCGCCAAGTCGCTCTCCTTCAGGCCGAGTTCGGCGAGGGAGCGCGGCGCCCCCAGTCCGACCGACAGGTCGCGCAGGGCGCGCGGCGAGTCATGGGTGTCCAGCGCCCGGTCGAGGGCGGCCATCGCCTGCGGCACCGCGGGCGCGTTGTGGGCGAGGGCGTACGGGAGCACCACCGTGTGTGTCTGTGCGTGCGGGAGTCCGAACGTGCCGCCCAGCACATGGCACAGCTTGTGGTGCAGGCCCATGGTGGTGGCGCCGAGGCACGCTCCGCAGAGCCACGCCGCGTACAGGGCCCGGCCGCGCGCGTCGAGCCCGGTGGGTTCGGCGGCCAGCCGCGGCAGCGCCTCGGCCATCGCGCGGACACCCTCCTGCGCCATGAGCGAGACCAGTGGCGAGGTGTCCGGGGCGTACAGCGCCTCGACGGCGTGGGCGAGGGCGTTGACGCCGCTGGTCACGGTGAGCGGCACCGGCAGGGAGAGGGTGAGCTCGGGGTCGTAGACGACGCTGCGGGGCTGGACCACGGGGTCGCGGCCGGTGCGCTTGGCCCCGTGTTCCGTCAGGCCCCAGACCGGGGTCATCTCCGAGCCCGCGTACGTGGACGGCACGGCGATCAGCGGCAGGCCCGTGCGCAGCGCGATCGCCTTGCCGAGGCCGATGGCCGAGCCGCCGCCGACCGCGACGCACCCGTCGGCCCCGGCCGCCCGCGCCACCGCGACGGCCCGGTCGGCGACTTCGACGGGAACATGCATCCGCGCCTCGGCGTGCAGCCCCGCGCAGGCGTCGCCGAGCGAATCCGCCACCGCCCGGGCGACAGTCTCGCCCCGGCCTCCGCAGACCACCAACAGCCGCCGCAGACCGAGGCGCTGGGCCTCGTCCGGGACCGCGGTCACGGACGCGCCGGGCCGGAAGACGACCCGCACGGGACGGGTCTCGTACACGAAGTCGGCGGAGAACGTCATGACGCCCGCTCCAGGACGAGGTCGAAGCGCGCCTGTCGGAAGGGGTTCGGGACGCCGAACTCCCGGGCCAGAACCGGGTCGTCGACCGTTGCGAACTCCTGCACCAGGCTCTTCTTCACCGCGAACACGGCGTCGGAGTCCAGGTAGTCGCTGCCGGCCACGAAGATGTGCGTGGTGACGGGGGAGTGGCCGTCGGCCGTGGCGATGAAGTGGATGTGCGCGGGGCGGTAGGGGTGCCGGCCGGTGGCGCGCAACAGGGTGCCGACCGGGCCGTCCGTGGGGATCGGGTAGGGGGCCGGGACACAGGTGCGGAACCAGAACCTGCCCTCGGCGTCGGCCGTGAACAGTCCGCGGCCGTTGCCCGCCGGCTGGACGTCCGGCTGCTGCACGTCGTAGTAGCCCTCGGCGTCGGCCTGCCAGACGTCCAGGACGGCGCCGGGCAGCGGGGAGCCGTCCTGCGAGCGCACCCGGCCGCTGACGACGCACGGCTCGCCGCCGCCCACCAGGTCGATGTCGTCGCCGAGCCGACGGGCGGGCGACTCGGTCAGGTGGAAGGGGCCGAGCACGGTCGACTCGGTGGCGCCGGGGCCGCGGCCGTCGTTGACGGTCTCGACGAGCATGGACAGGCCGAGGACGTCCGACAGCAGGATGAACTCCTGCCGTGTGTCCGTGCAGGTCTGCCCGGTCGCCGTCAGGAAACCGATGGCCTTCTCCCACTCCTCCTGCGTGAGCCGGGTCTCGCGCACGAAGTCGTGCAGATGGCGGATGAGCCCGCCGAGCAACTCCCGCAGCCGGGGATCGGCCGTCGCGCGCAGACTGGCGACGGCCTCCTCGGTGACGGCCTCCTCGGTGACGGCCTCCTCGGTGACGGCCTCTTCGATGACGGTCTTTTCCGCGCCGCTGGTCATACGAGCTCCTTGTCGTCTGCGGCATCGCGCGTTCCGCTGCCCACGGTGACCTGCCTTCCCGCCGTCGCGTGTGTTCAGCCGTGCCCAAGGATGCGCCGCAGCGCGTTCGTCAGCAGCGGCTCGGCGTCGGGCGCCGCCGACGGGTGCCGGAAGGCCACGAAACCGTCGGGACGTACCAGCAGGGCACCCGCGTCGGACACCTCGCTCAGCCGCGCCCAGTCGCCGTACGGGTCCTCGTACTCCTGGCCGGGGCCGATGACCACGGTGGCGATGTCGATCTCCTGCGCCTGCGCGGCCCGCACCCAGCCGTCGCCGCCGATGCCGGTCAGCAGGGTGAAACGGCCCCGGCCGACGGCGTCGAGCGTGGAGAGCCTGCGGGTGCCGGAGGTGATCCAGGCGTGCGGCAGCTTCGCGCCGGGGCGGGAGGAGGGCTGGTGGTGGAGCTCCGGGTCGCGGGCGAAGCCGGGGTCGGGGGTGCCGTCGGGCACGATGGCGTCGGAGTCGTACCGCTGGTTGAGGTCGACGCCGTGCGCGTTGAACTCGTAGACCTTGAAGGCGATCGCCTCGCGCAGCCGGGCGCGCTGCTTCTCTGCGGCCTCGGTGGCGTCCTTGCGAGCGGCGATGTTGGCCCGCAGTTGTTCGGGGGTCTGCGGGGAGAGCCCGTCGAGCGCCTCGAAGATGGGGGCGGTCTCGCCGATGGACTTGTTGGCGCGGGTGACGATCTGCCGGCCGATCGGGGCGCGTTCGGCGGTGTACGTGTCGAGGAGCCGGGCGTCGGCGGTCCCGTCGAGGACCATCTTCAGCTTCCAGGCCAGGTTGTACGAGTCCTGGATGGAGGTGTTGGAGCCGAGGCCGTTGGACGGCGGATGACGGTGCGCGGCGTCACCGGCGCAGAGGACGCGGCCGTTCGCGTACGTCTGCGCGTACATCTCGTTGACCGTCCACGCGGAGGACGACCTGATCGTCACGGGGATGTCGTCGTCGCCGACCAGCCTGCGGACGACGGACTCGGCGTACTCGGTGGTCAGATCGGGGGCGCCCGCGGTGACGTCGTACCCCCACACGATCAGCCACTCGTTCCACGGCCGGACGCAGCGCACCAGCCCGGCGCCGATGCCGCCGACCGTCGCGCCCGGCGCGAGCACCCAGTAGAGGGTGGACGGACGGTGTGCGGTGTACCGGGCGAGGTCCGCGTCGAAGACGATGTTGATGCTGCCCGCGACGCCCATCCGGCCGCCCATCGGCAGGCCGGCGTCCTCGGCGACCTTCGAGCGGCCGCCGTCCGCGCCGATCAGGTATTTCGCGCGGATCTCGTACGTGTCCCCGCGCAGCCGGTCGCGGACGGTGGCGGTGACGCCGCCCGTGTCCTGGGTGTGGGAGAGGTACTCGGTCTGGAAGCGCAGCCGGGTGCCGCGGGCGACGGCGGCGTCGACGAGCACCGGCTCCATGAGGTGCTGGGGCATGTCGCACATGCGGGTCGGGCTCGCGAGGTCGTGCGCGGCCTGGACGAGCGGGTCGTTGCCCCAGGAGCGCACCCGGCCGAGTTCCTCGCCGGCCAGGCTGGTGCAGAAGGTCGTGTCGCCCATCAGGTGCTGCGGGGTGGCCCGTGCGATGACGTCCTGTTCGACGCCGAGGTCGCGCAGCACCTCCATCGTGCGCTGGTTGGTGATGTGGGCGCGGGGCGTGTCGGCGAGACTCGCGCAGCGGGTCACGACGAGGTTGGGCACGCCGTAGCTGCTCAGCGCGAGCGCGGCCGACGCGCCGGCGGGGCCACTGCCTACGATCAGGACGTCGGTCTCGACGACGATGGGCACGGGTGCTCCTGAGGGGGAGAACGGACTTCAGGCAGTCATGATCATGGTGCGGCGCGCCGGGGCACGGCTGTCTCATTTCGAGACAGCCCGGTCAACTCGCCTTCCCTGTACGGGTGGGCCCGACCGGGCGGACCCTAGTTGTTGTCGATTCAACTGACTCCGGTAGGGTGGAAGGCGTCGTGACCAGCACCCAACACACCCCTGCCGACCTCACGCTCACCCCGCTGCGCCAGGCCCGCGAGCGGTTCCTGACCGGGCGTCCCCTGCCGGACGGCGTGCCGGACGAGGTCGTCGCCGCATGGCGGCGCGCCCGGTTCTTCGGGGTGCCGCACGACCTCCGGCAGCCGGCCACCGGCCCCGTCCCGCCGGTGGAGTCGGCCCTGCTCGGTTCAGCCCGCCCCGTGCTGGAGCGGCTCGCACCCGCCCTGGGGACCGGCCGGGCGGTCCTGCTCCTCACCGACCACCGGTTGCGTGTGCTGTGGACGGGAGGCAGCGTCCCTGGGCTCGAACCCTGCTCCGACCTCTCGGAGCAGGAGGTCGGCCACAACAGCGCGGCCCTTGCGGCGCGCACCCGGCGCCGGGCCGAGGTGCACGGTCCCGAGCACTTCCTGGACCGCTGGCAGGACCTGTCGGCGGTGAGCGTGCCGGTGCTCGCGCCGGACGGCGGGCATCTGGTCGGCACGGTGAGCGTCGTGACAGGGCTGTGCGGCGGGTGCCCGCCGCATCCGGGCGCCGCGCTCGCCGAGGCCGCCGCGAACGCCGTGGAAGCCGTGCTGCTCACCCGGTCGCGGACGGCCGAACGGGCCCTGCTCGACGCCTACCGCCGGGCGGCTCAGGGCCCGGACCTCGCGGTGGCGGTCCTCGACGGCCGCAACCGGCTGCTCAGTCCGGCGGCGGAGCGGTTGCTCTCGCCGCAGGCACTGGCCACGCTGGAGCGCCGGGCCGTGTCGGTACGCGGACACGACACGCCGGTCGAGGTCGTCCGGCTGCCCGAGGGCGCGGGCTGCACCGCGCGGGTGACCCCCGTACGTCATGAGGGTGACGTGATCGGGCTCGTGGCCCTGCTGCACCCGCTCGCCGACGCCGGCCGCCCCGCGCCACGCAGGTCCACGGTCCTGGCCGGTTCGTCGGTCGCCTGGCGGCACGCGGTGGCGCGTGCGCTCGCCCTGGCGGGTTCCGCGGGGCCGTTGCTGTTGACGGGCGAGCGGGGCACGGGCAAGACGGCGCTGGCCCGTCAGCTGCCGGGCGGAAGCGCCGCGTGGGTCGTCGACGCGGCCGAGGGCGCAGAACTCGGTTGCATACAGGGCGAGTTGGAGCGGGAGCGGCCGGTACTGCTGCGGCACGCGGAGCGGCTCGCACAGCCCGGTGTGGCCACGCTCAACTCCCTGCTCGGCACACACCCGCACGCCCCGCTGCTGGTGACCTACACGCCCGGCGCGCCGCCCGGCCCCTGCCTGCAGCGGCTCCTGGACACGCTGGCCGCCCGCTCCGTGTCCCTGCCCGCGCTGCGTGAACGCCCGGAGGACATAGGGGAGTTGCTGTCGGCGCTGGCGCCGCGCCCGGTGCCGGGACGGGCCCCGCTGGTCTGGACACTCGACGCGCTGCGCGCGCTGGAGCAGCACCCGTGGCCGGGGAACATCACCGAACTCGCCCATGTCGTACGGACGCTGGCGGAGCACCGACGCGTGTCCGGGCCGGTCCGGCGGGCCGAACTGCCGGACCCGGTGCGGGAGGGCCCCGCGGAGCGGCACCTCAGCGCGATCGAGCACGCCGAACGCGCCGCGATCCTGGACGCGTTGCGCCGTCACGGCGGCAACAAGGCGCGCACGGCGGCCGCTCTGGGCATCGGCCGGGCGACGCTGTACCGCAAGCTGCGGGGCTATCAGGGCTGAACGGCCGACGGCGATAAAGGAGATGCGGGCGTTCGAGCCGGCGGGGTACGTTCCTGCCTGTTCGAAGGGGGACCCGAAGTGGCGAAACTGAACCAGATCATCGCCGTCGAGAAGGGTGTCAAGAGCAAGTCGCTCCAGGACATCACCGCGGCACACCACAAGGTGCAGAAGCCGGCCCTGCTCGCCGGTATCTCGCGCACGTACCAGCCGAAGGACGAGGAGGGCGAGCAACTGCCGCCCGAGTCCACGCGCGTACAGGTGCAGGCCGAGGACGTGCTGCGGGAGATGTCCGCGTCGCTCACCCGGCTCTTCGACGTGACCGCCACCAAGGACTGGGCGAACTGCGAGGCCCGCGCGGACGTCGCGGTCGACGGCCGGACGATCCTCGGCGACGTCCCCGTCAGCTACCTCCTCTTCCTGGAGAAGCAGCTCACCGACCTGCACGCGTTCGTCAGGAAGCTCCCCACCCTCGACGCCGCCGAGTCCTGGTCGCACGACCCCTCCACGGACTGGTGGAAGACGGACCCGGTGCGCACGATCCGCACCAAGAAGGTCCCGCGCAACCACGTCAAGGCAGAGGCCACCGAGAAGCACCCGGCGCAGGTCGAGGTGTACTACGAGGACGTGCCGATCGGGTACTGGACGACCGTGAAGTTCTCCGGAGCGCTCCCGGCTCGGCGGGTCAACGAACTGGTGGAGCGCGTAGAGAAGCTTCAGCAGGCGGTGAAGTTCGCCCGCGAGGAGGCCAACGGCGCCGAGGTCACCGACCAGCGGATCGGCGACGCGGTGTTCGGCTACCTGCTCGGCTGACACCGGCCGACCAGGTGGCAATCCATGATCGCCCCCGCGTGCGAGCGCGGGGGTGCGCGACAGGCGCGGGCCGGATTGAGGACCGGTCCGCGCGATGAGCGCAAGCTGACACTGAAGTTCAGCCTGAAGAAGCGGTGCCGCAACGGTCCCGCGGTCAATCTCAGACTCTCGCTCCAGTCTCAGCATCGCCGCCGATCGCCGGATCGACCGAGGCCGGACGAACGCCGTCGGATGCGAGTTCGACTCTCGCCTGCACCTCTCACGCGGTGCGGTAGTTCAAAGGAAGAACGCGACGGCATGATGACTGATCCGTCCTCTTAAACGCCGCCGGCGTGCGCAAGTGGGTGGCATCCCCAGGGGCCCGGGAGCTGGATACGACTCCCGGGCCCCGCCACGTTCATCGCCGCTGGAGGCGGGCCCGTCACGAGGCGCGGTGGCCGCGCACGTACACCCCGGCGCGCGCGGCGGCCTCGGCCGCCGCGGCGGCCCGGTCGGCGGCGGCTTCGTCGAGCGGTCGGTCGGTGGTCAGCAGGCGGTAGTAGAGGGGCGCGGAGACGGCGCGGATCACCTCGTGGGGGTCGGTGCCCTCGGGTGCCTCACCCCGGTCGACGGCCTGCTGGACACAGAGAGCCCACTCGGCGACGCGGACGTCGTAGAAGCGGTGCAGGGCCTCGGCCGTTCTGGCCTCGCAGGTGGCGGCCGCGATGACGGCTTTGAACAGGGCTCCTTGGCGCGGGTCGGCCAAAGTGCGCTGCACGAGGCGGGCGTTGGCCGTGAGGTCGCCCAGCAGCGAGCCGGTCTCGGTGCGCGGCGACGACTGCTCGGCCATGTCGGTCAGCAGGTCGGCCACCAGGCCGGTGACGGTTCCCCAGCGGCGGTAGACGGTGGTCTTGCCCACGTCGGCACGCCGGGCGATCTCCGCGAGGTCCAGGTGGGCGAAGCCCTGCTCGGCCAGGGTGTCCCCGGCCGCCCGGAGCACCGCCGCCCGCACCCGCGCCGTACGTCCGCCGGGCCGGACGGTACCCGGCTCGGAGGACACCGGATCGTCATCCATCGAATCCATAACGGGACTCCAGTTTCGTTAGCCGCTTTCGTGTGCTACGTTGAGAACACATCTTAACGGAACTCGTGACCCATTAGTTGGACGGGTCGAGGAGAGTGGGGGAGCAGCCGTGGAATACAGGCGATTGGGCGCGTCCGGGCTGAAGGTCCCCGCGCTGAGCTTCGGTGCCGGCACCTTCGGCGGCAGGGGACCGGTGTTCGGCGCCTGGGGCACCACCGATGCCCGCGAGGCACGCCGGCTCGTGGACATCTGCCTGGATGCCGGGATCACGATGTTCGACACCGCCGACGTCTACTCCGGCGGTGCGTCCGAGGAAGTGCTGGGCGCGGCGATCAAGGGCCGCCGGGACCAGGTGATCGTGTCCACCAAGACCAGCCTCCCGATGGGCGACGGGCCGGGCGACGCGGGCTCGTCCCGGTCGCGGCTGATCACCGCGTGCGAGGACGCGCTGCGCAGGCTCGGTACCGACCACATCGACCTGTTCCAGCTGCATGCCTTCGACGCCGGCACCCCGATCGAGGAGGTCCTGTCCACGCTCGACGACCTCGTCCGCGCGGGGAAGGTCCGCTACCTGGGAGTCTCCAACTTCTCCGGCTGGCAGACGATGAAGTCCCTCGCGGTCGCGGAGCGGTACGGCCGACCGCGCTACGTCGCGCAGCAGGTCTACTACTCCCTCGTCGGCCGCGACTACGAGTGGGAACTGATGCCCCTCGGACTCGACCAGGGCCTCGGAGCACTGGTGTGGAGCCCGCTCGGCTGGGGACGGCTGACCGGCAGGATCCGCCGCGGCCGACCGCTGCCCGCCGGCAGCCGCCTGCACGACACCGCCGCCTACGGTCCGCCGGTCGACGACGAGCATCTCTACCGCGTGGTCGACGCGCTCGACGAGATCGCGCAGGAGACCGGCAGGGCCGTCCCGCAGATCGCCATCAACTGGCTGCTGCGACGGCCGACCGTGTCCTCCGTCATCATCGGCGCCCGCAACGAGGAACAGCTCCGCCAGAACCTCGGCGCCGTCGGCTGGTCCCTGACGGCCGACCAGGTGGCACGACTCGACGCGGCGAGCGGCAAGCCGGCGCCGTATCCGTACTTCCCCTACGAACGCCAGGAGGGCTTCGCCAGGCTGAACCCGCCGCTGGACTTCACGCCGCCGGCTGCCGCCTGACGCTCGGTGCTGCTGCCCGCGCGTTCAGTGTCTGCTGAGCGTGACACCAGCCAGCGCCCGTCGCGCATCAGCTCGCGTTCGCGGAGTTCGTTCGCCTCGCGCCATGCCTGGATACGGCGTGGGGTGATGCGGAACCAGCGCTATCGCGTGGCCGGCGCGCGGGTCGAAGCCGGTGCGGGCGGCGAACCGGTCACCGTGCCGGGGCGCTGCTGGTGGCCTGCCCCCGGTTGTAGGTGCTCGCGACGAGCCGGGCCCGGCTGATGGTTCCGTTCGAGTGGGTATTCCCCGTCCCGCCGCTGTCGTGGGTGGGCGGCGCAGACTCCGACGCGGTGGCCTTGTTCCTGGAGCGGGCGGCGGCGGTCGGCCGGTCGCCGGACCCGGCGGAACAGCACGAGGTCCCCACCACGGATGCCGAGCCGGACGGAGTCCTCATCCGCTCTGCGCACCACTGCCTGAGGAGCCGTGTCCCGGACGCCGCCCCTGAGCGGCCTGAACGCCTCGTACACCGCGGCGCCCCGGGCTTTCGGCCCGCGGGACGAGAACGGAGTCGTCGATGCCTTCCCGTGCCCCGACGTCCCGGGCACGACCGGCTCGCTCACCCGGACCGGCCCCGGACAGCGGAGCGCGCAGTCCTGCCCTCCCCGGTTCAGCGGAACTCGTGGACCACCTGGATCTCGCCGACGATGTGGGCGTTGAACTCGTCCAGTTCCTCGGCCGGGACCCACAACTCCAGGATCGTGTCTCCGCCCGCCTGCTGGACCGGATACCTGCGCAAGAACTCCGCCTCGGCCTCGAACCGGGTGACGAAGCCGACGCCGTCGTACTTGACGTTCCAGTCCCTGGCGATCTTGATGGCATAGTCCTCGTTGAGGACCGGGTAGAAGATCGGCTGCTCCGGCAGCCGGGGAGGCCAGGCACGCCAGCCCAGTTCGCGCACCAGCGCCAGTTCCTTCGGGCCGGTGGGACGCCACAGGGTCGTCGTAGCTCGCTGGAAGGTCACGGGTATCGCTCTCTGGATGTGACGGCCACCGGTGCGGCCGGCCGGGAACCCGACGGTACCGGCGGACTCACCGCACCATCCACACGGTTTCGGTGGCGTCGGTGCTGCGGGGTGCCGTCTCATCTCTGCGTGCCGGAGCCTCGCGGGATGTACCGGGACTCCGGGCCGATCGCCCCGGTGACGACCAGGCGGCGCGTCTTGGTCGCTTCGGGCGGCTGACGCTGTGGTCGGAAGCGAACACCAGGTCACGTTGACGGCCCTGGCGACAGGCTGCGGTGGGGGTGGCGGCACAATGACGCCGTGGATGCGACCCGCCAGATCATCGTCGCCTTGGATTGCGACCATCGCGCAACCGCCGACGCCGTCGTTGAACGGCTGGGCGACGAATGCCGTTTCTACAAGGTCGGCCTGGAACTGCTCACCGCTGCGGGGCCGGACCTCATCAAGGCTCTTGTCGACCAGGGCAAGGAGGTCTTCCTGGACCTCAAGCTCTTCGAGATCCCGAACTCGGTTGCCGGCGCGGTTCGCGCCGCGGGGGCACTGGGCGTGTCCATGGTCACCGTGCACGGCATGGGCGGCAGCGGCATCGTGTCAGCCGCGGTGGAGGCCGCCCGAGACTTCCCCCAACTGCGCGTCCTTGCCCTGACCGTGGTCACGAGTATGACTGACACGGATCTTGCCGACATCGGCGTCAGAGACGGGGTGGACCAGCAGGTGCTCCGGCCGGCCCGTCTGGCGCAGAGGGCCGGCTGCCATGGTGTGATTGCCTCGCCGAGGGACGTCGCGGCCTTGCGCAGCACCCTGGGTCCCGATGCCCTGATCGTCACTGCGGGAGTCGCGCTGCCGGGCGAATCCCCGGCCGAGCACGCCCGCCCCGGGACACCGCATGCGGCGATTACCGCTGGGGCCTCGCATGTCGTCGTTGGCAGGACGGTCACCCGCGCTGCGGAACCGGCGGTCGCATTCCGTCTCGTCCGGGCAAGTCTCACTCCGTGAAGCACGCTCCCCGCAAGTCTCACTCCGTGAAGCACGCTCCCCGACAGGGGGCAGGCCGCGGCGGCGGCACCCCCGGCCCGGCCGCGGGCGACACCTTCGAAGCCCCCGTGACGGCTGCGAGCGCACCGATCACCCCTACCCGCAGGTGATCCGCGTGGCCGCACACGCACGCGAGGAAATCGCGCGACACGACAAGCGAGTTGGAGTCCATCAGCACTGGCATTGGAAGGCCGCGGCACCGGGTGCTCCCGCTGCTCTGACTACGCCTTCGCCAGGAGCGCTCGTACCTCGGCTGCCGAAGCCGGGCCTGCTTTGAGGGACAGGAACCCGGCTGGGGCCGCGCCGGCCGCCAGGGAGCCGAACGACTCGCTGGGCAGCTCCGTGTACGGGGCGCCGTATGCCGGCGTGCCCGGCGCGAACAGCCTGCCCTGCGGGAGCGATCCCGCATCGACGGCGTCGTATCCGAGGGTGTCGAGCAGTGCGATCGCGTGCCGCTTCGCCTCGGCGTTGTCTCCGGCGATGGGGAGCGCGGTGCGGTCCTCGGCTCCTGCCGGCCTGTTCAGGACGGCGAGGTGTGTGTGGTGGATGTTGTTGAACGCCTTGACGACATACGCCGATTCACCGAGGTGCTGCTGGAGCAGCTCGCTGCTCGTGGTCGAGCCGTTGTCCAGGGCCTCGACCCTGCCGTCGCGTTGCGGAGAGTAGTTGCTGGTATCGATGACCGTCTTGCTCGCCAGAGGCCGTCGCGGCAAGGAGTCGTACGCTGTGAACGGCACGCTCACGACCACCCAGTCGCCCGCCGCCGCAGCCTCCGCCACGGTCGCCGCCCGAGCCCGGGGACCAAGTTCCGCGACCAGAGCGGCCAGCGTCTCGGGGCCGCGTGAGTTGCTGAGCACGATGTCGAGTCCGCTGTGCACGGCCAGTCGCGCGAGCGTGGTGCCGACCCGTCCGCTGCCGATGAGTCCTAAAGTGGCCACGCTGGGCCAACCAGCAGGGATCCGCACCTATTCCGTCCGAGCCGCGCCACCGACGAACGCTCGAAGCGCATCTCTCGAGAGCCGAAGGACAGCGGCTTCCAAGGTCATCGCGTGGCACGCCGACACGGAGTCTTCGGCTGGAGCCGGATGTCCGGCGACCAGGGGGCCGCGCTGCCGGCGGACCCGGACAAGGGGGGCGGGAGGCGGCGCGGTCGTGTGCGCGCTACGACGATCCGGCCTGGGCGGAGAGCACGTTGCCGGACCGTCCCTGCCACGGCCGCACGCATGCACTGCTCCACCTGCGGCTCAGCCCGGCCGCCGAGCCGGACCCCGAAGTGCGGGAGGGGATCGCGGGCCGCGCCGACCTCCGGCCCGCCGCGCGCCACGCCCTGGTCGCCGACCCTCATCGGCGGGTGCACCGGACCGTCGCCTGCCATCCGGACCTCGGCCCCGATGGACGCCGTACTCTCGCACGTGATGTGCGGTGGTTGCCGAGGCCGTGCAGGGGCGATCGTGGTGATCCCGGCCGTCTGCCCTGTGCACGCCTCTGTCGGAGCGGTGAGGCCGGCGGCGAGCGACGCCACGAAGGAGGTTGCTGCGAGGCGAGGTGGACGCCGGGCAGCGGCGTTCGGGATGGCGAAGAGGCGCCGGGTCAGTCCGATTCGCGGTCGGCGACAGTGACCAGTGCGAGAACTCCGTCGACGTCGATGTCGTCGGCGTCCCCCGGGGCGAACAGTGCGGCATCCAGGTGGTCGAGGCGGACGGGCTTGCGGCCAAGGGTGGCCGCACCTTGGAGGACCACTGCGAGCACGCACGTGCCGGCTGCCGGGCGCACCGCGACGCGGTCGCGCACGATGCGGACCCGCGCCGACGCATCGGCGCGCCGCACCATGACGTTGAAGTCGACGATCGGGCCGCCGAGCAGCTCGCACCGCGTGTCGGAGTCACCGGCGAAGGCGAACGGCTGGTACGGGACGGCCACCACATGCCGGGCGCCGTCGACCGTCAGGGCCATACCGGGTCCGTCGACGACGGTGATGATCCTGTCCACGCCGTCGAAGACCGAGAACGGTCCGCTCTGCGCGACATCGGCAATGCTCACACGCCAGACGAAATCGTCGGTCCGGGCTCCCTCCGGGCGGGCGGCGACCTCGGAGGTGACACCTCCGCCGTTCTTCCACGGCGCGGGAGTTCTGTCCTGCGCCCGCAGAACCTGCAGTGCCATGCGCTTTCCTTCCGGCGGGACGGCCGCGGAGTCCGTTCCTTCCGGCCCGGCGGCGGACAAGACGGGAGGACCGCGCGGGTCGGGCTGCGAACCCGGACCGTGAGGCCCTCGACACCGCACTGTACGCGACGCCCCCCGACGTCTCACAGGAGCTGGGACACAGGGGGGGGCGACCGGCGCGGTCAGGTCGTCCGCCTCGCGGTGAAAGTCCTCCCGCCGCTCGTGCCGGAGCAGTGGCCCTTCCGGATCATCCCAGGTCGAAGGTGTTGGGCAGACCCAGCCTGTAGCGCACCTCGTCGATCCGCTTGAGGGGCTCCATCTCCGGCGGTCGGTACAGCTCCCACACACGGCACCGCTCGGCGTCCGAACGGTCCGCGTCGAGCAGGGCGTTGACGGCACGCCGTGCGGACTCGTTGGCCCCCTCCATGGTCGCGAGGTCGACGTCGGTGCGGACGTAGTCGCCCGCGAGGAAGAAGTTCGGGATCGCCGTCCGCGCCGAGGGACGATGGTAGAGCGTGCCCGTCGGGTGGATGAGGAGCTGTTCGCGGTTGCGCGGGTCGGGGCCGCCCAGGCCCGTCACCGCCGGGTCCATGAACCAGCCGAGGCGGTCCTCGTCCCTGAGCGTGGTCTTGCCCGTGTCGTTCAGCCCGTCCTTCAGCTGCGCCCACAGTTCGGCGACGATCTCGTCCCGGGTGCACTCCTTGGCCGTCTTGCCGTACAGGATGCCGGGCTTGTCCCACTCCGAGATGATCGCGGAGAGGCAGTCGTGGGCCCGCCCGTCGCCGTAGTCGCGGGAGAAGTTCCGCACGTCCCAGAACTGCGCCTGGCCGACGGCTGTCACCGACCAGGGTGAGTCGAGGCAGTTGATGTGGCCGTGCACGACGGGTGTGGGCGTGCGCAGGTAGAACATCACGCCCGTCATCCAGTCCGTCTTCAGCGCGTCGCACCGACCGAGCTGCGGGTCGGCGGCGCGCAGAGGCCCGCCCCAGGTGGCGCGGGCGTGTTCGACGGGCATGGCGGAGACGTAGTGGTCGGCGGTGACCGTGTGCTCGTGGCCGCCGTCACGGGCCGCGACGCGGACGCCGGTCACCCGCCCGCCCTGGTACCCGACCTCCAGCACTTGCGTTCCGGTCACGAAGTCGACGCCGAGCGAACGCAGGTGCGCCTCCCAGGGGTCGATCCAGGCCTCGCTGGTGGGAGCGTTCAGGACGCGGTCGATGTCGGCGTCACCGTCCATCCCGCGGCCGAGCAGGCCCCACAGGATCAGGGCCTCGATGATGACGCGGCCGACGGTCCGGGTCGACGCCACCTCGGCGCGGGTGGCGACGAGGTTGCGGGTCTGCCCGATGCCGAGGAGGGTCTGGTACTCCCTGCTCATCTCTCCCGCGCGGATGAAGTCCCACCAGGCGACCTTCTCCCACTGGTCCTCGCGGCGCGCGTCGCAACTGGTGAGGTGGACCAGGAGACGGTCGGCGAAGTAGGCGACCTCGTGGGCGGGCAGGCGGGTGCCCACGTCCAGGACGGACAGGATCTGGTCGCGGATCCAGGACGGGGTGAGGTCGCCGGGCGCCGGCGGGGTCGTGATCCGGCGCAGCGGGAAGTGCAGGTCGGGGCGGCCCGATCCGCGGGCGAACAACTCCTCGGTGGCGTTGCGGAGGTTGCCGTGGACTCCGGAGGAGTTGCCGGGGAAGGGGATGCGGCGCATCGTGTCCGGCAGGTTCCGGTAGAAGCCGGGGAAGAAGCGGAAGCCGTGTTCGCCGGGCAGCGGCTTGCGGCCGCCGGCGGCCGTGCCGGGGACGTCCATCGAGCGGGCTTTGCCGCCGAGGATGTCGTGGTACTCGTAGACGGTGACGGCGTATCCGCGTTCGGCGAGTTCGTGGGCGGCGCTGAGCCCGGAGACGCCGCCGCCGAGGACGGCGACGCTTCGGCGGGAGGGCGTGGCCGCGGCTGCTCGCGTCGCGGGTCGCAACGCGGTCGCACCGACAGCGCCCACCGCGCCGCCGGCGGCCGTGAGAAAGCGTCTGCGGGAATGTCCGGCGGCCGGCTGGGGCTGCTGCGCGTGGTCGGTTGCCATGATTCCGGGAGGGTAGAGAGGGTTCCGGGAGCCCGGAAGCCTGTTTCCCGTCCTCCACAGCATCCTCACCATCACGGGGCAACAGAAATGCCGGGTGTGTTCGTGGCCGTCGAGTGGACAACTCCTGTTCCTCGACCGAGGATTCAGCCGTCGGCGGCTTCGTCCTCGGGGCCGGCCGCGTCCCCGATGGCGACGCGCAGGTCGTGCATGCCTTGCAGGATGTCGATGAGGGCCTCTTCCGCCCCGCTCAGAGCGCGTCGGGTTCCTTCTGTGTCGCCGCGTTCCGCGTGCAACTGGGCGCCGAGCGTGTACACCGCTGTCATTACGGCGGCGAAGGCGGCTTCCCGGCCGGGAGGCAGCTCCTCCGCCTCGGGCTGGGAGATCTGCACCGCGGTGCGCTGCAGCCGGTTCGTCACGACGTTGACCTCCAGACCCGGATCCGCTCCCACTTGGTCCCCCCAGCCGAGCAACGTCTCAAGGACGTCCTCGATCTCCTCTTCCTCTGTCAGCCGGGTCGCGGCGGTGATCTCAAGCTCCGTCTTCGCCAGAAGACTGCCAAGCAGCCGCAGGCGGTCATCTTCCTGTGGCCCCTCGGGCCGCTTCTCGGGATCTGCCGGCGGCTCAGCCCCCAGCGCAGCCAGCGCTGCATGGATCTGTTCAGTACTTGCCGGGCGCCCGTTCCTGATGCTCACGCATTCAGCTTCACCCAGCGAAGGCGCTTCCGCCCGCCCAGACACCGTCGAGCACAGAAGACTTCCACCACCCAGACCAGTGCCTGACCGACGTTCGCGGGCGTTGACGGACGGCAGTGCAGTGCGGGGCGGAGGAGGAGCGTCGGGGCGACTTTGCGGGTGACGCGGGCGACGCGGGTGAGCAGGGACGCGCTATGCATTCCGTGTCGACCTCGGCCTTCACGCCGGGGTGCCGGTGAACTGCTCGGCGATGCCCTCGGCGCGTACGGCGGTCCGGTCGTCCATCCGACCTGGGCGCTGGGTCCCGGACCAGAACAGGGTGCGGCCTGGCCGTCGCTGATCGTGGTGGTCTTGACGGTGTTCCTCGGCCGCGGAATAGGCGAACACGTCATCCAGGGTTCTCAGCCGGGTGCCGGGCCGGTCGGGGACTGGGATGCCGATGCCGCGGTCCGCCGGCAGCGGGTGGACGCGGATCTCCCAGGTCGCCCAGCCGATCATGGAGGGCCCCACCTCGTGGAGGGCGCCCGACGCCCATGGGCGAGCCCAGTCCGTAGATGGACCCGTGTCACCAGGAGCCGGTCGGTGAGGACCAGTTCGTACAGAGGCCCGGCTCGGCCCAGCCCGGCCCCGCCTCCCGCCGGCGGTCGCCTTCGCGTCGCTCGTGGCGCCCGGACTCACAGCCTGCCCCCCGACGCGGGGCGACGTCTGCGACCAACTCGCCCGGCCCATTAGGGTCGGGGGCATGACGACACACCTTGCCGGCAGTGCCTTCGACTCGCTCCGTCTCGACGCCGTGTCCGACCAGTCGGCGCTGCGCCAGGTCTACGAACTCCCCAGCGACGCGGCCGTGCGCAAGCAGATGACCGAACTCACCGAGCAGACCCGGAGGTTGATCGGATGCTCATCGCTGGTCCTGGTCGCCAGCGCGGACGCCGAGGGCAACTGTGACGTCTCCCCGCGCGGCGGCCCCGCCGGGTTCGTCGCCGTCCTCGACGCACGGACGCTGGCGATACCGGACGCGACCGGCAACAAGCGTCTGGACACCCTGCGGAACGTCGTCGCCACCGGCCGGGCCGGGTTGTTGTTCGTCATCCCGGGGCGCACCACGACGCTCAGGGTGAACGGCCGGGCCTGCGTCTCCACCCGCCCGGAGCTGCTGTCGCAGCTGACCGCCGTGGGCAAGCCGCCGGCCAGTGCGCTGGTGCTGGGGATCGAGGAGGTCTACCCGCACTGCCCCAAGTCGCTCCTGCGCAGCGGGGCCTGGAAGCCGGAGCAGTGGTTGCCGGCGGACGCCCAGCCGACCTCGGCCGAGGTGACGCTGGCCCAGCTGCGGATGCCGGAGCTGACGATCTCTGACATCGAGCAGGCGGAGGCGGACTCGCTGAAGTACCGGTACGAGTAACGGCCGATCAGCGATTGCCGAACCACCAGCCCGCCGAACCCTGAGACATGCATGCCCCAAGACCAATCGTGGTGCATCCCCCAGGGCACGAGTGGCGAACTGCCGGCTTCGAACGCCCTTTCAGTAGCTGACTGGTCCGACGCAGATGTCAGGCTCGCAGAGGTCGTCACGTGTGTCGGGCAGACGGAGGCCGTTGACGTCCAGGACGCAGTCCTGGTCGAGGTCCACCTCGACGCCCGCGGGTGCGAGCGCTTGGCGTATGCGCTGTTGGAAGGGCTCGCTGAGGAAGTGATGGTGCAGGTCCAGTTTCTTGAGGTGGGTCAGCGGCCGGCCGTCGAGGAGTGCGGCCGCTCCGGCGTTGCTCAGGACGCCCATGGACAGGTCGAGCACCTCAAGCTGTCCGACCACCGGGGCGGATGCCACGGCGGCGGCGACCTCGTCCTGGATCTCGCTGTTGCGCAGGGCCAGGTGCCGTAGCCGGGGCAACCGGGCGCCGGACAGGATCGGCTCCAGGTCGGCCGTCGTACTGTCCGCGCCGTCGTCCGAGCTGCCCAGCCACAGTTCGAGGTGCTCCAGCGCGGGCAGTTCGCTCGCCCCGACACCGCGCACGACGTCAGCCGGCAGGCCGCTGCTCTCCACGACCAGCCTGCGCAGCGACTCGTGGCGCAGGGCGGGGAACTTCAGCCTCAAGGTTTCGCCCATGCCGGTGCCCTCTCCCGCGCGCACGCCGGACTCCTCCAGCGCCGGGAAGGCTGCCAGCAGCGGTGTGACGTCGGTCTGGCTGATCCGGGAGAGCTTGCACTCCTTGTCGGTGATGTCCCCGAGGAACAAAGACCGCAGCGCGGGCAGCCGGTCGCGCACGGCCAGCAGCGCTTCGATGACCTCGGAGGGATCGGTGTCCTCCGCGTCGTCCCAGATGCCGATGATCAGCGCACCGACCCGTGCGAGGTCGACCTCGGCGCAGAAGCGGACGAATCCATCCCTCCACGGCTCGCTGGTTGTCCACCGCTCGTGGCCGATCCGCCAGGCCACGGTGTCGGGCGCAGGAAGCCTTGTCGTCTCGCCGGGCAGGGGAAAGGTGAAAGCGGGGAGTCCATAGAGCTCCTCAAGATGGTCGTCCTGGGTCTTCATGCGGGCTGCTCCTCGCGTGCGATGTGTCGATGTGTCAAGAGGCGTACTCCGAGGCCGGGCGCTCCACCAGGTCCACGTCCATGTTCATGTCTGTGTCGGCGAAGAACTCCGGCCGGCTCAAGCCTCGCCGGCTTGGTTCAGTCCATGATCCCGTGCTCCAGCAGCCGGACGGTGATCGACGGGGAGATGAGGGAGCCAGTTCCCGACGACCAGCCGCGCTGCTTGCGGACATTGGTGAGGCCCTCCTGGACGACCCGCTCCACGGACCTGGCCAACTGCGGGGCCAGGCGGCGCTGTCCATGCCGTCCTCGGCGTTGGGCCGGGCGCGTTGCCCCGGGGTGGAGAAGCGGTGGACGAGGTTCTCGATCGCTGCCCGGCCTCGGCCTGGACGACGACGGCGGTGACGTGGTGGGCCACATGGTCGTGCAGGTCCCGGGCGAGGTCGAGCCGTTCGGGCTGGCGCACCCGTTCCTCGGCCGCCCTGCGCCTGCCTTCCTCGACGCGCAGACAGTCGCCCGACAGCGCGCAGGCGGCAGGCCGCAGGCAGCAGAGGGAGCAGCCCGTCGATCCGGGTCGAGCACAGGCAGATACGACAGGGAAGGCGCCCGGCCCCGTCGGCGACGGCAAGGACCGGACGGAGAGCGGGCCGCACCTGCCGTGGACCCACGCCCAGAACGTCGGCTTCGGCTTCGACCAGCTCACGGTCGACTACGCCCGCCGCTGGCGCCGTCCGCCGCATCCACGTCGACGGGAAGCTGCGCCGGGCCAGACGTACCGCTTCTTCTCCGGACACCTCGATAAGGCTGTCGGTGTCCGCCGACCTCCCCGCGGTCAGGGCTGGGCGGGCAGGGTCGAGCAGGTGGAGGGGGCCGGCTTGCCGGAGAGTCGGTCGGTCAGCCAGCCGATGGCGTCGCCCTGGTCGGTGAGCAGCGGGGCGAAGTGGTTGAGCAGGGCGCTGCCGACGTCGGGGAGTGCGACGGGCTTGTACGTGATGTCGGCGCCCTTGTGGCACCAGTCGACGGCGAGTTGACGTGCCTGGGCGTGCGGAACGAGGTTGTCGCTGACGCCTGTCGCGACGCGGACGGGCCCGGACGGGTTCAGTGTGCCGATGCGCTGGTGGTCCAGGAACCGCTGTAGCGCGGGAGTGGCGGCGATGATGTCGCTGATGGACCGTCCGTCGGTCGTCCACGTGGTGCTCTTCGCGTACCCGTAGCCGAAGATGGCGTCCCCGACGCACATGGTCGACAGATCGGAGAGGGCGGCCTTGCCGACGGTGTTGAGGTGTGCCTCGGCGATGGGCCTGAGCTGGGGATCGGACTGGAGGAAGCCGTTCAGGGACCAGCCCAGCGCACCGGCCAGCTCGCTGCCGTCGATGCCTTTGGTGACCGCGGTCAGATCCGCGGGCGGCGCGCCCGCGTAGGTGCCGGAGAGTGTGACGTCGGGAGCGTAGGAGGCCTGGAGTTCGGCGGCGGAGGCGGTGGCGCCGCCGCCCTGGCTGTAGCCGAACAGCCCCACCCGGGAGCCATGGGTGACAGTGGCCCCGGGCACCGAGCGGGCCGCGCGGACGGCGTCGAGTACCGCGTGCCCCTCGTCGACGCGGTTGACGTAGGTGTGCAGCCGGTCGGTCGCACCGAGACCGACGTAGTCCGTGACGACCACGGCGACGCCCTTCGCGAGGAGGCGGTAGATCGCCAGATCCTCGTAACCGACCGATGTCGTACGGCCGTTGAACGTCAGCGGGTGCTCCAGTCCCAGGGACGCGGCGCACTGATCGCCCTGGCCCATGGTGCCGGGTGCCAGCGCGACCAGGGGCCGTGGTCCGCCGCCCTTCCAGGCGGCGGACGGTTCGATGTAGGCGCCGGTGACCGCCACCGGTTGCCCGTCCGAGTCGGTCGACCTGTACATGAGGCGGGTCGCGCGTCCGGGGAGCGGTCCGTCGAGGCCCGGCAGGCTGAGGGCGAGCGGGAGAGGCGCGGAGCGGACGAGGGTGCCGTTGGCCGAGGGCAATTCGGCGGGCGGGTTGTAGAAGGCGGGGATGGTGACGCCTCGGGAGACGACTTCGTCCGCCGCCGAGGCAGTGGTGTGTGAGAGGGCCTGGGCGCCGAGGCAGGCGGCAGCAGTGACCGCTGCCGCCAGGAGCCGTTTGCGTGGGGGCATGGCGAACCTCCTGAGTGCGGCCGGCAAAGAGAGGTGCACAGGTGAACACGGCAGGTGAGCACGGCCGTCCCACGGGCCGGCTCACGCCACTGGGGAGTGGTTCGCCAGAACCTTACGCACAAGTAAGTTACTCGTGGTAGCACCGCGTGGATTACGGTTCGGTCATGTGACTCGTCGTCTCATCGGGCGTCGCGAAGAGGCGCCCGCTGTCCGTGGAGGTGGCGGCGCAGGTAGTCGTGCCAGGTCTGTTCGAAGGTCCTGGTGAGGGCCGACCGCGGCGCGAACACGTCCCACGCGTGGCAGGCGTGGGCGTAGACATGCAGGTCGACCGGGACGCCGGCGGCGATCAACCGCTGCGCGAAGTCGATGTTCTCGTCGCGGAAGACGTCGAACTGGGCGACGGCGATGAAGGTGTCCGGCAGGCCGGCCACGTCGGTGGCGCGGCCGGGCGCGGAGTACGGGTGCACGTCCGGGGCTCCCATCCGGTCACCCAGCACGGCGGCCCACGCGTACAGGCTGTCCCTGCGATCACAGATGCCGAGGTCGACGATCTCGTGGCTGGACCGGGTCTCGTGGCGGTCGTCGAGCATCGGGTAGTTCAGCGACAGCAGCCGCGGACGGCGGTCACCACGGTCGCGGACCATGAGTGCGGTGGCCGTGGCGGGCGCCCCGCCGCCGCTCGCGCCGACGAGTCCGATCCGGTCCGGGTCGATCCCGTTCTCGGCGGCGTGCCCGGCGAGGTACGTGTACGCCAGGTAGCCGTCCTCGGCGGCGCCCGGCGCCGGGGTCTCCGGCGCCAGCCGGTAGTCGACCACGGCCAGCACGATGTCGAGCCGCAGGGCCATGGCCGCGCCGTACGCCCGGGCCACGCGGTCGTGGGCGCTGCCGAGCACCTGCCCGCCTGCGTGGAAGTAGACCAGGGCCGGCCGGGGCCGGTCGGCGCCGCCGGGGTGGAACATCACCACGTCGAGCAGGCTCCCGTCCTCGCGCCGGATGCCGAGCGTCTCGATCTTGACGCGCGGATCCGGATCGGGCGCGGGCCACTGTTCGCCGGTCGTCCGCATCCGTTCGCGGAAAGCGGGGATGTCGGAAAAGTCGATCAGTGAGCCGTTCGGACCCTTGGGCAGGGCGGCCAGTGCGGTTGCGAGCTCGGGGTCGATGTCGTAGTCCATCGTCTCTTTCCCTTCCCGAATCAGAACAAGGGGGGCTGGCCGCTGCCGGCGGTGATGCCGCCGTCGACGGGCAGGATGGTTCCGGTGATGAAGCGGGCGTCGTCGGAGGCGAGGAACGTGACCGCGCCGGCGATGTCGGCCGGGGTGCTGCAACCGGTCAGCGCCCGGCGCTGGTTGAACCGTTCGATCAGTCCCGCGGCCATGGGGTGATCGGCGTGTTCCGCACCGACCGTCAAGGCCGGGGCGACCGTGTTGACGCGGACGCCGAACTGACCGAGGTCGAAGGCGAGCCCGCGGGTGAAGTTCACGACCGCGCCCTTGGCCGCGTTGTAGGCGGTGAGCATCCGGTCGCCGCCCAGACCGGACGCCGAGGCGATCTGCACGATGCTGCCACGGCTCCGCTTCAGGTACGGCAACGCCGCCTGCGCCCCGAAGAAGCAACTGTCCACATCGGTACTCATGACCAGCCGCCAGTCGTCGAGCGTGGTCTCCTCGAACTCCTTGCCGAGCCCTACTCCGGCGTTGGACACCAGCACGTCGACGCCGCCGAACCGGGCCACGCCGGCGTCGACCATCGCCCGTACCTCCTGATGCCTGGTGACGTCGGTGGCCACCGCCAGCGTCCGGTCCGCCCCGAGTTCGGTCGCGAGCGCCTCCAACCGGTCCTTCCGGCGCGCCGCGAGCACGACGTTCGCGCCCTCCTCGGCGAATCGCCGGGCAATGCCCACTCCGATCCCGGAACTCGCACCGGTGACGATCACCGTCTTGCCGTCGAAGCGTCCTTCCATGTGAGCGACCTCCAAGCATGCGTCAGTAACTGACTCAAAAACCTGTCAGTGACTGACGCTACGCCGAGTCAGTCACTGACGCAACGTGCTACGGTTGGCGCATGCCGAGAAGTGGGGAAGCGGTGCGTCAGCGGCTCCTGAAGGCCGCCCTTGAGCTGTTCACCGAGCGCGGCTTCGACCAGACGCCGGTCGAGGCCATCGCCGCGCGCGCCGGTGTCACCGAACGCACCTTCTTCCGCCACTTCGCCGACAAGCGCGAGATGTTCTTCGACCGCGAGGGCGAGTTCCGCGACCTGCTCGTCCAGGCCGTCGCCGACGTCCCGCCCGGTACGAAGCCGCTGCCGACCCTGCGCGCCGCTTTCCGCGAGTCGGTGCCCCTTCTCGAACGCAACCGCCCGGTCACCGAGCCCGGTGCCCGCCTCGTAGCCGAAACCCCGGCTCTCCAGGAACGCGCCCTGGCCAAGCGGGCGCTGTTGATCACCGCGCTGACCGACGCCCTGCGGGCCCGCGGCGTCGACGCCCGGATCGCGCCGCTGTGCGCCCAGGTCGGCATGGACACCTTCGCCATCGCCACCCACCGCTGGATGCGGGACCCCTCGGTCCCCCTCCACGACCAAATCGACCAGGCCTTCCGCGAATTGCGCCTCGCCGCCGCTGCCCTCAAGTAGCCACGACCGGGCTGTGCGTGGTGCATGGTCTCCCTCCCTCCGCTGAAGCCACGCTGAAGCCGAGCTGAAACCGTGTTGAACCGCCTCGGCCGCACGCTCTGCGGCATGACGAAGGACCACGAATTCGCGATCGCGGCGCACGGGCTGCGCAAGTCCTACGGGGACAAGACCGTCCTCGACGGCATCGACCTCCGGGTGCCCGCCGGCACGATCTTCTCTCTCCT